>MESD01000027.1:34635-35751 GCA_001770815.1 Burkholderiales bacterium RIFCSPHIGHO2_12_FULL_69_20 | reverse complement strand
GCGGTGATCATCGCCACCGGCTCCGAGGTGGGCCTGGCGCTGCAGGCGCAGGCGCGGCTGCTGGCCGAGCAGGGCATCGCCACGCGGGTGGTGGCTATGCCCTGCACCCAGCGCTTCGATGCCCAGCCCGAGGCCTGGCAGGCGGCGGTGCTGCCGCCATCGTTGCCCACCCTGGCGGTGGAAGCCGGCCACCCCGACGGCTGGCGCCGCTACACCGGCCGCAGTGGCGCGGTGATCGGCATCAACCGCTTCGGTGAATCGGCGCCCGGCGGCGAGCTGATGAAGCACTTCGGCTTCACGCCCGAGGCGGTGATGGCTGCCGTGCGCCAGCGCGTGTCGGCATGACCCCACCCTTCCAAATCCTCAAACTCTGGACACCACCATGCCGCTGATCTCCCTGCGCCAACTGCTGGACCATGCCGCCGAACACGACTACGGCGTGCCGGCCTTCAACGTCAACAACATGGAGCAGATCCAGGCCATCCTGCAAGCGGCCGACGCCTGTGATGCACCGGTGATCCTGCAGGCCAGCGCCGGCGCCCGCAAGTACGCCGGAGAGCCCTTCCTGCGCAAGCTGGTCGAGGCCGCGGTCGAGCAGTACCCGCAGCTGCCGATCTGCCTGCACCAGGACCACGGCGCCTCGGCGGCGGTGTGCCAGCAGGCGATCCGCTCGGGCTTCACCAGCGTGATGATGGACGGCTCGCTGCTGGAAGACCAGAAGACGCCGGCCAGCTACGACTACAACCTGGCGGTGACGCGCCGGGTGGTCGAGATGAGCCACGCGGTGGGTGTCAGCGTCGAAGGCGAACTGGGTTGCCTGGGCTCGCTGGAAACCGGCCAGGCCGGCGAGGAAGATGGCGTGGGCGCCGTTGGCACGCTGGATCACAGCCAGTTGTTGACCGACCCGGCGCAGGCGGCCGATTTTGTCGCCCGCACCGGCGTCGATGCCCTGGCGATCGCCATCGGCACCAGCCACGGCGCCTACAAGTTCAGCCGCCAGCCCACCGGCGACATCCTGGCGATCGACCGCATCGCCGCGATCCATGCCGCCATCCCCAACACCCACCTGGTGATGCACGGCAGCAGCAGCGTGCCGCAGGAGTGGCTGGCCACGAT
>MESD01000027.1:0-34613 GCA_001770815.1 Burkholderiales bacterium RIFCSPHIGHO2_12_FULL_69_20 | reverse complement strand
CGCGAGACCTACGGCGTGCCGGTCGCCGAGATCGTGCGCGGCATCCGCAGCGGCGTGCGCAAGATCAACATCGACACCGACATCCGCCTGGCGATGACCGGTGCGATGCGCAAGACCATGTTCACCCAACCCGACGAGTTCGACCCGCGTGCCTTCCTGAAGGCCGCCACCGCCGCCGCCCGCCAGGTGTGCCAGGACCGCTTCGAGGCCTTTGGCTGCGCCGGGCAGGCCAGCAAGATCGTGGTGCAGCCGCTGGCCGTGCTGGCCGCGCGTTATGCCAAGGCCGATGCCGCCTTGCGCCAGGCGGCCTGAAGGGGAACGGGATGCGCCAGCCTACCGTCATCGCCCCCAGCATCCTGTCGGCCAACTTCGCCCGCCTGGGCGACGACGTGGCGCGTGTCGTCGAGGCCGGTGCCGACTGGATCCACTTCGACGTGATGGACAACCATTACGTGCCCAACCTCACCTTCGGTCCGATGATCTGCGAGGCGCTCAAGCCCTATGCGGGCCGCGCGCTGATGGACGTGCACCTGATGGTCGAGCCGGTGGACGCGCTGGTGCCGATGTTCGCCAAGGCCGGTGCGGGGCTGATCAGCTTTCACCCCGAGGCCAGCCGCCATGTCGACCGCACGCTGGCGCTGATCCGCGACCAAGGCTGCCAGGCCGGGCTGGTGTTCAACCCGGCCACGCCGCTGAACTGGCTCGATCACGTGATGGACAAGCTGGATCTGGTGATGCTGATGAGCGTGAACCCCGGCTTCGGCGGGCAGAGCTTCATCCCCGCCACCTTGCCCAAGTTGGCCGAGGTGCGCCAGCGCATCGACGCCTACACCGCGCGCACTGGCCGCGCGATCCGGCTGGAGGTGGACGGCGGCGTCAAGCCCGACAACATCGCGGCCATCGCCGCGGCCGGTGCCGACACCTTCGTCGCCGGCTCGGCGGTGTTCGGCAGCGCCGACTGGGCCGCCACCATCGCCGCGCTGAAGGCCGGCGCCGCATCGGCCTGAGGCGCGCCGCCGCCATGCTGCGCGCGCTGATCTGGGACGTCGACGGCACGCTGGCCGAGACCGAGCACGATGGCCACCGCGTGGCCTTCAACCAGGCCTTTGCCGACGAGGGCCTGGATTGGTTTTGGGACGAGGCGCGCTACCGCGAGTTGCTGGCCATCACCGGCGGCAAGGAGCGGATGCTGTCCTGGTGGCAGCGGCTGGATGCCGCCGCGGCCGCTGCACCCGATGCCGCGCAGCGCATCGCGCGGCTGCACGCACGCAAGACGGCGGTCTACGTCGCCCTGGTCGCGCAGGGCCGGGTGGCGCTGCGCCCGGGCGTGCGGCGGCTGCTGGACGAGGCGCGCGCGCAGGGCCTGACGCTGGCGATCGCCACCACCACCTCGCCGGCCAACGTCGACGCGCTGCTGCACGCCACGCTGGGGCCGGACAGCAGCGGCTGGTTTGCCTGCATCGGCGCGGGCGACGTGGTGCCGCGCAAGAAGCCCGCGCCCGACATCTACCACTGGGTGCTGCAGCGGCTGGGCCTGCCGGCCAGCGATGGCCTGGCGATCGAGGACTCCGCCCCGGGTGCGCGCGCGGCGTGCGCCGCCGGCCTGCCGGTGCTGGCCACGCGCAGCCGCTACAGCCGCACGGATGCGCTGCCGCCGGTGCTGGCCGATCTGGATGGCCTGGGCGAGCCGGGCCTGCCGGCGGCCGGCCTGTGGGCCGGGCGGCCATGGACCGGCCAGGTCACGCTGGCGGCGTTGCGCAGCGCGCTGAAGTTGCCGGCGGGTGATGTTGGCGGGTGATGCCGGCGAGGGTGCGTCTCAAGCCGGCTGAAGCGCGGCGGCGACGCTCGCGTCGGTCAGCACCGCCGCATCGACCATGAAGGCCGCTGCCGCCACCGGACGCCCCAGCAGGTAGCCCTGGCCGCTGTCACAGCCCAGCGCCCGCAACTCGGCCAGCTGGGCCGGCGTCTCGATGCCCTCGGCCACCACCGTCAGCCCCAGGCTGTGCGCCAACTGCACCACGGCCCTGACGATGCTGGCGTCCTTGGGGTCGGTGCACATGTCGCGCACGAAGGAGCGGTCCACCTTCAAGGTCGACACCGGAAAGCGGCGCAGGTAGGACAGCGACGAGTAGCCGGTGCCGAAGTCGTCGATCGCCAGCGACACGCCCAGCAGGCGCAGGTCGTCCAGCACCGCCACGCTGCGCTCGCTGTCGGACATCAGGATGCCTTCGGTCAGTTCCAGCTGCAGCAGTGCCGGCGGCAGCGCGGTGGCGCGCAGCACCTGGCGTACCTGGTCGACAAACCCGGCGCCGCGGCCGAACTGCAGCGCCGAGACGTTGACCGACACCGACCGCACGCTGCTGCCCGTGGCCCGCCAGCGCCCCATCTGCCGACAGGCCTCGTTCAGCACCCACTCGCCCACCGCGTGGATCAGGCCCAGGTCCTCCAGGATCGGGATGAACTCCACCGGCGGCACCAGCCCGCGCTGCGGATGCTGCCAGCGCAGCAGCGCCTCGGCACCCTCGACGCGGCCACTGGCCAGGTCGACCAGCGGCTGGTAATGCAGCCTGAACTCGCCCCGGCCCAGCGCGCCGCGCAGGTCGTCCTCGATGTGCACGCGGCTGGCCACGCTTTCCTGCATCTCGTCGCTGTAGACGCGCTGCGAGCTGCGGCCGCTGCTCTTGGCATGCAGCATCGCGGTATCGGCATGGGCCAGCAACCTGTCCGGGTCTTGCGCATGCTGCGGAAAGATCGACAGCCCGATGCTGCAGCTCAAATGCCAGGGGCGGCCGCCGAGGTCGAACGGTGCATCGAAGCGCGCCAGCAGCGCATCGGCCGCCGCCGCCGCCTGGTGGCTGTCGGCCAGGCCCTCGATCAGCACCGCGAACTCGTCGCCCGACAGCCGCGCCACCACGTCGCCCGCGCGCACGCCGGCGCGCAGTTGGCGGGCCACGCCGCACAGCGCTTCGTCGCCGGCATCGTGGCCCAGCGTGTCGTTGATGGCCTTGAAGCGGTCCAGGTCGATGAACAGCACGGCCAGCTGGCCTGGCGTCTGGGCGGCGCGGACCACCGCACGGCCCAGCAGCTGGCGGAAGGCGTCGCGGTTGTAGAGCCCGGTCAGCGCGTCGTGATAGGCCTTGTGTTGCAGCTCGGCCTCGGCCTGGCGCAGCGCGCGCAGCGGCAGCCGGCGCAGGTAGGTCAGCACCAGCAGGCCGGTGGCGATGGAGGCGGCCATCAGCATGGCCAGGTGCATCAGCGGGGTGCGGATCGAGCGTTGCACGCTCAGCTGGGCCACCACCCGCCCGGCGTCGTGCAGCGGCACCTGCTGCGCCAGCACCGGCCAGGCGAGGTCGGCGATGGGCCGGTTCTCGGCCACCAACTGGCCATCGGTGTCCAGGATCGCCAAGCGGTCGCCCAGGTCGTCGGGATGCACGCTGCGCTTGAGCAGTTCGAGCAGCCGCAGCTCCTCGAAGCGCCAGAATTGCGGATTGATGCTGATGCGCTGGGTCACGGTGTCGCCACGCACGGCGGCGATGCTGGCCAGCGCGCCGCGCTGGTAGCTCATGTTGAGCGTGAACAGCGCCGCCGGCAGGCCGACCGCGACCAGCGTCACCAGCACCCAGGCCAGGCGCTCCAGCCAGCCCGCCGCAGACCGACGTCGTCCCAGCAGTGTCATGCCGTGCCCACCGCCTGGCAGCCCAGGCGGGCCAGGCGCTCGGCCGTGCCCCGCGAGGCCACCGCCTGCAGCACGGCGGCCGCCTCGGGCGTGCTGCGGGCGCGCGTCACCAGGTAGAAGCGCTTGACCAGCGGGTAGCGTCCAGCGGCCAGCGCGGCGTCGCTGGCCGGCAGGTCACTCACCGTCAGCAGTGGCAGCGTGTGATCCTGGGCCAGCACCAGGCCCAGCGTGACGGTGCCCAGCGCACCCGGGATGCGGCCGATGTCGAGCGCGACTTCGTCGTCGGTCAACGCCACCGTCATGCCCGGGCGGCGACTGGCGGCGCTGATGGCTGCGTCCATCTCTGGCCCCAGCGCACGCAGCAACAGCGTGTCGATGTCGGATTCGGGCCGCAGCACCAGCCGAACCGGCCGGCCATCGGACCAGGTGGTGCGGTGGCCTTGGTACAGCGCCACCAACTCGGCCCGGGTGGCCTGGCGCACGGCCACGTCGGGGTTCACCGCCCACACCAGCGGCGAGCGGAACACCTCCCGCTCGACCAGGCCGGCGGCGCGCTCGGCCGCGTTCGGCCGGCGTGAGGCGATCGCCAGGTCCAGCTGGCCAGCGGCCAGGGCCTTGAGGCCGCCGCCACTGCCCAGGTTGGGCACCACCGACAACGGCGCGGCCTGGCCGTCCAGCACGCGGCGCAGCACCGCCACGCCGGAGCCGGTGCCGCCCAGCAGCACCGGGCCGGCGGCCCGGCTGGTGGTGCACAGGCCGCCCAGCCAGGCGGCCACCGGCAGGGCCAGCGCAACACGCCGGCGCAGGCCCGCACCGGGCAGCGGCCGCAACAGGGGGGTGGGTGTCATGGACGTGATCTCCGGTGGGGGTGCCCGTGGCGGTTGAGGCCCGCGTGCCAGCGGGCCCGTGCGCCATGCGGTCCCTGGGCTTTGCTATCGGCGCTTTGGCCGGCAGGCTTGAGCGGATGCGCAAGCGCCCCACGCCAGCCGCGTGCCGCGCCCTGGCATCGATGGCCTCCCGGTCGGCGGCGCCCGAATCCCGCGGCAGGATGTGCAGCCCGTCACGAAGCTGGTGCTCAAGTTCGTGTTCGGCGCGCCGAGCGGTCTGAAAGCAGCCCGGTGTCGTGATCTTTTCACGCCCAGAAACGCACGCTGGTTTTTGCCGAATTCACCGCGCGACACGGTTTGTCACGATCATCGCGACCATCTGTTCAAGGGGGTGGCTGTAACACCTTCTTGTCGAATCAAAAGGACCATGTCATGGGTTTTCTGACGTCATTTATCGTGTTGATCGAGCGCCGCATGCGCGCTGTGTTCGTCTTGCTGCTGTCCTCGCTGGCGCTGGCCGCCACGCTGGGGGTGCAGGCCGGCGGGCAGGGCAAGCACCGCAAGGTGGCCAAGGACCTGGAGATCGCTGTGGCGGCGCCGATGGCGCCCAACCACCGCTGGGTGCGCCGCCGCGGCGGCCAGCGTTTGGTGGATGCGGTGATCGTCAGCAATTCCACCGATCCCGAGATGCGCGCGCTGCGCGCTCAGATCGAGCGGCTGGGTGGTGTGGTGCACGCGCGCTTCTCGTCGGTGCAGGCGCTGTCGGTGACGCTGCCCACCCGGGCCATGCGCGTGATCGACGAGCGCAGCGACGTCGAGTCGATCTCGCCCAACCGCACCACGCGACGCGCCGCCAGCACGCTGGAGAACGTCACCGGCGCGTCGTCCAGCAATGTGCGCACCACCACCAGCACCACCAGCTACACCGGGCTGGATGGCAGCGGCGTGGGCATCGCGGTGCTCGACTCGGGCGTGATGGCCCAGCACCAGCACCTGGTCAATGCCAACGGCGTCAGCCGCGTGGTGCGCCAGGTCAGCCTGGTGGGCAAGGCCAGCAGCGCACTGGCGGCATCGGCCATGGCGCCGGGCAGCGCCGAGCGGCAGGCATTCGAGAGCTCGATCAACTGGAGTTCGTCGCCGGTTCCCGACGCCTACGGTCATGGCACGCACGTGGCGGCGGTGGCCGCCGGCCGCCGCAACGCCACCGCGCTGCTCAATACCGCCGGCGTGGCGCCGGGTGCCTCGATCATCGACGTGCGCGTGCTGGGCGCCGACGGCTCGGGCAGCATGGCCGACGTGCTGGCCGGCATCGACTGGGTGATCTACAACGCGCGGCAGTACAACATCCGCGTGATGAACCTGAGTCTGGCCGCCGGGTCGACCGAATCCTGGCGCACCGATCCGCTGGCGCGTGCCGTGCGCGCCGCCGCCGCCACCGGCATCACCGTGGTGGCCGCGGCCGGCAACTTCGGCCAGGTCAGCGGCAGCACCACCTACGGCAGCATCGGCTCACCCGGGCACGACCCCTCGGTGATCACCGTCGGCTCGTCGCACATGAACCTGACGCTGGCACGCGGCAACGACACGATCAACGGTTTCAGCTCGCGTGGGCCCTCGCGCGGCGCGCTGACCGACAGCAACGGCCTGCGCCATGTCGACAACCTGATCAAGCCCGATCTGGTGGCCCCGGGCAACCGCATCTTCAGCGCCGGTGCCACCTCGGTGGCCAACCCGGCCGGCGTGTGGAACAACCTGGCCGCGGCCAACCCGTCGCTGCTGAGTGGCTTGGAGAGCTACCAGGTCTACGGCCGCACGCTGATGATGCTGAGCGGCACCTCGGTGTCGGCGCCGGTGGTCAGCGGTGCGGTGGCGCTGCTGCTGCAGGCCAACCCCGGCCTGACCGGGCCGATGATCAAGGCCATCCTGCAGTACACCGCGCAGCCGCTGGCCAACGCCAGCCTGGTGGATCAGGGCGCAGGCATGCTCAACATCGACGGCGCGGTGCGCCTGGCCAAGGCGATGCGCACCGACACCGCCAGCAAGCTGCAGGCCGGCACCCTGGTGGCCGGCGCCCCGATCAACGCCACCTTCCTGCCTTTTCCCACCTCCACGATCAACGGCGCAACCTTCAACTGGTCGCGCATCGTCACCGTGGGTGGCCGCCAGATCGTCAGCGGCGACGACTTGTTCAAGAAGTGGCAGCCGATCTACGACCCGCGCACCAGCTGGGGCGGCAATACCGCGCTGCGCCACACGGTCACCTACTGGCCGCTGAGCAACGGCGTGGCGGCCAACACCGTGCCACGCACCTTTGCCGAAGCGGTGGCGCCCAACGGCGGGCTGCTGACCAGCGGCGTGAAGCTGGCCACCTCGCTGGCCGGCACCAGCTCCAAGATCGGCCAGACCGGCGTGTTCCTGCCCAGCAGCACGATGGCCTTGTGGTTGGCCAGCGGCAGCGGCGTGGTGCTGAGCGAGGGCGTGGTGCTCAGCGAAGGCGTGGTGCTGAGCGAAGGCGTGGTGCTCAGCGAGGGCGTGGTGCTGAGCGAGGGCGTGGTGCTCAGTGAAGGCGTGGTGCTGAGCGAGGGTGTGGTGTTGAGCGAAGGCGTGGTGCTCAGCGAGAGCAGCAGCGGCCAGACGCGTGCCGCCACGCTGGCCGATCCGGCGGGCGAGCCTTGAGCTGATACCGCTGCGCAGCCAGCCCGGCTGCACGACGCCAGCCCACGGGGAGGCACCTGCACCGGTGCCGCCCCGTTTTTCCGGGCGGTTGTCCGGTGGTGTGCACCGCTTCAGCGCCGTGGCGGCCGCGTCACCCGCCATCACCGCTCAAGCTGCGCGCGCAACGGCCGACAACCACTACAACCCTCCACCCGTGGGGGCGGTGCCGGCACCCGCCGACGCCACGCCCGCCTGGCCCGTGAGATGTTGACACCGCCCACCGAGACACCCCCTCTGCAACGCCGCAACTGGTGGCATCGGCTGCATGCCGCGCTGATGCCCGACTACAACGGCAAGGCCACCGCCTACTGGTGGACGTTGCTGCTGCTGGGCGGTGGGGTGCTGATGCATGCGCTGGCCAGCCTGTGGCGGCTGCCCTTCGACATCCAGTTCCAGGTGCTGTTCGGCTGCGCGGTGGCAATGCTGGCCGGGCTGTTTCCGGTGCGCATCCCCGGCTCGAAGAACTCGTTCGCCGCCGGTGAGGTGTTCATCATGCTGCTGCTGCTGATGCAGGGCCCGCCTGCGGCCGCGCTGGCCGCCGCGGGCGAGGCCTTCGTCGGCTCGGCGCGCACCTCCAAGCGCTGGACCAGCCGGCTGATCAGCCCCTGCACCGCCGCGCTGTCGATGACGTTGATGGGCTCGGCCTTCCAGGCGGCCCGGGACGCACTGAGCATGCAGGGCACCTACGGCGAGGCGATGGTGCTGCTGCTGGCGATGGGCTTCGCCATCGGCCACTTCATGTTCAACACGCTGATGATCACGATGGTGATGCACCTCAAGCGCAGCGAGCGGTTCCGCCTGGTGGCCTTCCTGTCCAGCTTTGGCTGGGTGGGCACCACCTACGCCGTCAGCGCGCTGATCGCCGGCCTGCTGTACCTGGCCTTCAAGGCCACCGGCGTGGGTGTGATGGCCGGCGCGGTGCCCATCATCATCCTGCTGCTGGTGATGCTGCATTACCACTTCCGCCAGCGTGAATCGGAAGAACAGGCGCACAGCCTGCGGCTGAACGCCGCCGAGCGCGAGGCCGCCCAGTCGGCGCGCCACTTGCAGGAGCTGCGCGACAGCGAGCAGCGCTTTCACGCCGCCTTCTCGCATGCCGCCATCGGCATGGCGCTGGTATCGACCACCGGCCAGGTGCTGCAGGCCAACCCGGCGCTGTGTGCGCTGCTGGGCAGCGCCGAGGGCCCGCTGATCGGCCGCGACTTCAAGGACTTCGTGCACCCCGACGACATGCCGCTGCTGCAACGGCCGTGGCTGGCGCTGCTGGCCCGCGACGGCACCGACACCACGGTGGAGCTGCGCTGCCTGCGCAGCGGCGGCGAGGTGGTGCACGTGGCGCTGCACAGCGGCCACTTCAGCGACCGCGACGCCAGCGCGCCCTGCCTGATCCTGCAGGCGCAGGACATCAGCGCCCGGCGCGAGGCCGAGGCGCAACTGCAGCACATTGCCTACCACGACAGCCTCACCTCGCTGGCCAACCGCATCCGCTTTGGCGCCTGCCTGGCCCAGGCCATCGAGCGCTGCCGCACTGATGCACGCCAACGCTTTGCGGTGATGTACCTGGACTTCGACCGCTTCAAGCTGATCAACGACACGCTGGGCCACAGCGCCGGCGACCAGTTCCTGACGATGGTGGCGCAACGCATCAGCGCGCAGGTGCGGCCGGCCGACACGGTGGGCCGGCTGGGCGGCGACGAGTTCGCCATCCTGGCCGAGAACCTGGCCCACGAGGACGACGTGCTGGCGATGGCTGAGCGGCTGCAGCGTGCGCTGGCCGAGCCCTACCAGCTGGCGGGCACCGAGGTCAACAGCAGCGCCAGCATCGGCATCACCTTCAGCAGCGTGGGCTACGAGACACCGGGCGACGTGCTGCGCGACGCCGACATCGCGATGTACCGCGCCAAGGCCGCGGGGCGCGCCCGCATCGCGCTGTTCGACGCCAGCCTGCGCGCGCAACTGGCCGCGCAGGTGAACCTGGAGCGCGACCTGCGCCGCGCCATCGAGCATGCGCAGCTGTCGCTGGCCTTCCAGCCAATCTACGCGCTGGAGACCGGGCGCATCGACAGCTTCGAGGCGCTGGTGCGCTGGAACCACCCCGAGCTGGGCCCGGTGCCGCCGGCCACCTTCGTGCCCATCGCCGAGGATTCGGCGCTGATCGGCGCGCTCACCGCCTGGGTGCTGGGCAGTGCCTGCGCGCAGCTCAAGGCCTTCCAGCAGTTGTCGCCCACGCAGCGCAAGCCGCGGGTGCATGTCAACGTCTCGGGCACCGACATGTGCCGCGCCAGCTTCGTGCAGCAGGTGGCCACCGCGCTGCTGAGCAACGGCCTCGAGCCGAACCAGCTGACGCTGGAGATCACCGAGAGCACGCTGATGCACCGCCTCGACAGCGCGCTGGACGTGATGGGCCAGCTGCGCGAGATCGGCGTGGGCCTGAGCGTGGACGACTTCGGCACCGGCTACTCGTCGCTGGCCTATTTGTCGACGCTGCCGATCACCAGCCTGAAGATCGACCGCTCGTTCGTGCAGCGGTTGGAAGGCCTGAACCACGACAGCAAGGACACCGAGGTCGTGCGCGCGGTGATCACGCTGGGCCAGGCGCTGGGCAAGACAGTGATCGCCGAAGGCATCGAAACACCGGCCCAGCTGGCGCAATTGCGCGCGCTGGGCTGCGAGTTCGGCCAGGGCTACCTGCTGGCGCGCCCGCTCACGCCCGAGATGGCCAGTGCCATGGCCCAGGCCGACGCCGAGCGCCACCTGCCGACCAGCGCCGAGCACGACATGCCCTCGCACTGGGCCCAGGTGGTCGACTTCGCCGCGACCATGCATTGAGCATGCACGCGCATCCCGACCCCCAGGCACTGGTGCCGCTGACCACTGCCGATGTCGGCCTGGCCTTGCCCCAGCGCCGCTGTCCGCTGTGCCAGCACCCGGTGGTGCTGACGGCCCGGCCCGACGCCCGCTGCCCGGCCTGCCAAAGCCCGCTGGCCGCGCTGCCCGGCCCCGAGGCCAGCGCGCTCGACGTGCTCGGCCGGCGCGGTGCCGTGCGCCGCGACCAGAGCCATGTGGCGCTGCTGCACGTGGGCTGGCCGTCGCAGGCGCTGGCCGTGCGCTGGCGCGACCTGTCGCTCACCGGCCTGAGCCTCTACACGCCCGTGCCGATCGCGCCGGGCCAGCGCCTGCGCCTGATCGACAGCGCGCTCGAAGGCGTGGTCGAGGTGGTCGGCTGCCGCCCGCAAGGCCGCCTGCACGTGGTGCACGCGCGGCTGCTGACGGCCCTGCTGCTGCAGGCCACCGGCGTGTTCGTCTCGGCCCAAGCCTGACCGCACGCACCGGCGATGCCGGGCGGTGTGGCATCATCCGCGCCCTTGACCGAAGGCCGCCGGGGCCGCCGGTCACAGAACAAGCGACCCACGATGGACCTGAAACTGCCGATCACCATCCACGATGAACTGAACGACGAAGTCATCGAATCCACCGGCGTGCTCGACCTGGCCAGCGGCGAGATCCGCGACGTCAAGTACATCGAGTTCGATCTGGAGGCCGATGGCTTTCCAGCCGAGAGCCAGGACTACGACTTCACCTGCGGCACGCTCAGCAACGGCAGCAAGGACGTTGAGTTCCGCATCGAGGTGGACGTGGTCGGCCGCAAGTACTCGATCACCCCCAGCGAGCTGCTGGAGCTGAAGGGCCGCGCCGCCAAGCTGTTCTCGGCCCCGCCCGGCGGGCACCCGCCACCCGAGCCGCCCAAGCGCGGACGCCGTTAACCGTCACGGGCGATCGGCGCGGCTGTCACGCCGCTGTCGTCAATCGTTCATAAACTGGCCGGCATGACTTCTGTGCCAGCCCAGCCGGGCGACATGCCTGCGCTGCTCAATCGCGAGCGCGCGATCCTCGAATTCAACCGCCGCGTGCTGGCCCAGGCGCGCCGCGCCGATGTGCCGCTGCTCGAGCGGCTGCGCTACATCACCATCGTGTCGTCCAACATGGACGAGTTCTTCGAGGTGCGCTTTGCCGATGCCATCGGCGCGATGCGCGCGGCCAAGGACGAGGCGCCGGCCGATGGCGACCCGCAGCGCGACGACCTGCGCGCGGTGGCCGCCGAGGCGCATGCGCTGATCGACCAGAAGTACGCCGTCTTCAACGACGTGGTGATGCCCGCGCTGCAGCAGCACGGCATCGTCATCATCAACCACGCCGAGCGCAATCAAGCGCAGCGCGAATGGGTGGCGCGGTTCTTCGAGCGCGAGGTGCAGCCGCTGCTGCTGCCGGTGGGGCTGGACCCGGCGCACCCCTTTCCGCTGGTGGCCAACAAGAGCCTGAACTTCATCGTCAAGCTCGGCGGGCAGGATGCTTTCGGGCGCGAGAACTCGATCGCCATCGTCAAGGTGCCACGCGCGCTGCCGCGGGTGATCCGGCTGCCGGCGGCGGTGTGCCCGCCCGGCACCCAGGCCTTCGTGCTGCTGACCAGCGTGATCCGCGCCCACCTGCAGGAGCTGTTCGGTGGCCGCCCGGTCGAGTCGTTCTCGCAGTTCCGCGTCACCCGGGATTCGGATCTGGAAGTCGACGAGGACGACGTGGCCAACCTGCGCCAGGCGCTGCGTTCGGGCCTGACCACGCGCCACTTCGGCGAGGCGATCCGGCTGGAGGTGGTGGCCAGCTGCCCCGAGCCGCTGTGGCGATTGCTGCTCGACCAGTTCGACCTGCCCAAGGCGGCGCTGTACCTGGTCAACGGCCCGGTCAACCTGGTGCGGCTGAACCAGCTGATCGACCAGGCCGATGCCCCGGCGCTGCGCTTTGCGCCGCTGGCCGCGCGCTGGCCCGAGCACGACCTGCCGCGTGGCAGCTCGATCCTGGCGCGGCTGCGCCA
This sequence comes from Burkholderiales bacterium RIFCSPHIGHO2_12_FULL_69_20, assembly GCA_001770815.1. Taxonomy (GTDB): domain Bacteria; phylum Pseudomonadota; class Gammaproteobacteria; order Burkholderiales; family Burkholderiaceae_C; genus Pseudaquabacterium. The sequence goes on along the minus strand of MESD01000027.1, from coordinate 22,528 downwards.
GGGCGATCTGCTGCTGCACCACCCGTTCCAGAGCTTCGACGTGGTGGTCGAGTTCCTGCGCGAGGCGGTACACGACCCGGCGGTGCTGGCGATCAAGCAGACCATCTACCGCACCGGCAGCCAGTCGGTGCTGATGGAGCTGCTGATCGAGGCGGCGCGCCGCGGCAAGGACGTCTGCGTGGTGGTCGAGTTGAAGGCGCGCTTCGACGAAGAGGCCAACATCAACTGGGCCGAGCGGCTGGAGGCGGTGGGCGCGCAGGTGGTCTACGGCATCGTCGGCTTCAAGACCCATGCCAAGCTGCTGCTGGTGACCCGGCGCGAGACCACCCGCCGCGGCCAGACGGTGCTGCGCCGTTACGCCCACCTGTCCACCGGCAACTACAACCCCAGCACCGCGCGGCTCTACACCGACGTGGGCATGCTCACCGCCGATGCGCTGCTGACGGCCGACGCCGATGCGGTGTTCCACCAGCTGGCCAGCCTGACCAAGGTGCGCACGCCGCGCCATCTGCTGACCGCGCCGTTTGCGCTGCACCGCCGGCTGGTGGCGCACATCACGCAGGTGGCCGATGCCGCCCGCGCCGGGCGGCCGGCGCGCATCGTCGCCAAGTTCAATTCGCTGACCGAGCCGGCGATGATCCAGGCGCTGGTGCAGGCCGCGCAGGCCGGCGCTGAAGTCGATCTGATCGTGCGCGGCGCCTGCATGCTGCCGCCGGGCATCCCGGGGGTGACCGACCGCATCCGCGTGCGCTCGGTGGTGGGCCGCTTCCTGGAGCACACGCGGGCGATGTACTTCCGCTGGGGCGAGAGTGACGCGGACGAGGCGCTGTACCTGTCCAGTGCCGACTGGATGGGCCGCAACATGTTCCGCCGCATCGAGATCGCCTGGCCGGTGCGCGATGCCCGGCTGCGCCAGCGCGTGATCGACGAATGCCTGGTGCCCTACCTGCACGACCAGCGCGACGCCTGGGTGCAGGCCAGCGACGGCAGCTACCAGCGTGTGGCCGAAAGTGGCGTCAGTGCCCAGGCCGCGCTGGCCGCGCGCTACATGTCGCCTGCATGAGGAGCCCGACGATGGATCTGATCCTGTGGCGCCATGCCGAGGCGCGCGACCTGGCCGAAGAGCATCCCAGTCCCGAGGCCGATCTGGCGCGCCCGCTCACCCCGCGCGGCGAGAAGCAGGCCCAGCGCATGGCCGAGTGGCTGAACCAGCACCTGCCCGACAGCACGCGCATCCTGGTCAGCCCGGCGCTGCGCTGTCGCCAGACGGCCGACGCGCTGGGGCGCAAGTACCGCACGGTGGACGCGCTGGCGCCGGGTGAATCGCATGCCCGGGCGCTGGATGCCGCGCGCTGGCCCGACCGCCGCGAGCCGGTGCTGCTGATCGGCCACCAGCCCACGCTGGGGCAGTTGGCGGCCTGGTTGATGGCCGGCGCCAGCGCCCTGCAGGCCCCGCCCTGGGCGATACGCAAGGGCGCGGTGTGGTGGCTGCGCCACCGGGCGCGCGAAGGCGGCGCCGAGGTGATGCTGGTGACGGTGCGCACGCCCGACAAGCTGTAGCCGGCGGCGGCGCGGAAGGCCAGTGGCCTGCGCCCCGCCTCAACCCGGATCGAGCACCAGCCGCGGCAGCTCTTGCCGGCCCCAGGCCTCGGCCTCTTCGCGCAGCAGGTGAACGGTGCGCAGGTGGGCGTCGGCCCAGCTGCTGCGAAAGGCCAGCCGCGCCAGTTTGCCGTCGCGCTTCAGGCGCAAGGCCTTGGTGTCGACCATGCCGCGCGCATGGCACTTGATCACCGCCAGCCGCAGCGCCAGCACCTGCCAGGCAAAGCGCTCGCTGCACAGCTGCGCCTCGATCTTGCGCAGGCCGCCGCGCTGGCCCAGCACCAGATCGGCCATGCGCCGCTGTTGGCTTTGCGAGAAACCCGGCGCGTCGACATGGCCCAACAGGTAGGCGCTGTGGCGGTGGTGGTCGTGGTGCGAGACCATCAGGCCGATCTCGTGCAGATCGCAGGCCCAGCCCAGTTCGCGCAGTGACTCGCCGCCGTCGGTCTCGGCCAGATCGGGCAGGGCACTGCGCAGCAGCGCGGCGGCCACCGCGCGCACCCGGCCCGCCTGCGCGGTGTCGACGCCGAAGCGCGCCTGCAGCGCCGCCACCGACTGGTCGCGCAGATCACCACCGCCGGCCTGGCGGCGCGCGGCATGGCGCTCGTGCAGGTCGATGATCACGCCCTGGCGCAAGGCGCCCTTGGCCGGCCGCAGCGCGGTGATGCCGAAGTGCGTGGCCAGCGTGTACAGCAGCGCCAGCCCGCCGCCGATGATGGCCTTGCGGTCCTCGCGCAGCGACGGCAGCGCCAGCCGATCCACGCTGCCGGCGGCCAGGCAGCGGGCGATGCACCAGCGCAGGCCTTCGGGCGTGATGGTGCCGTCGGTGATGCCGGCGGCCTCGAGGATCTGCGACACCGCGCCGGCCGTGCCCGACGAGCCCAGCGCCTCTTGCCACAAGCCGGGCGCAAACTGCGTCAGCGCCTCTTCCAGCTCGGCACCGGCGGCCACCTGCGCATCGCGGAAGCGCTGCTCGGTGAACTGGCCATCGGGAAACCAGCGCATCGACAGGCTCACGCTGCCGGTGCGAAACGACTCCACCACGCTGGGCGCGCGGCCCTGGCCCAGGATCATCTCGGTGCTGCGCCCGCCGATGTCGATCACCAGCCGCGGGGCGTCGCCGGGCTGCAGGAACGACACGCCGCTGTAGATCAGCCGGGCCTCCTCGCGGCCCGAGATCACCTCCACCGGGTAGCCCAGCGCGGCCTCGGCGCGCACCAGGAAGGCATCGCGGTTGCGCGCCTCGCGCAAGGTCTGCGTGGCCACCGCGCGCACCTGCGAGGCGTCATAACCCTGCAGCCGGGCGGCAAACTGGCGCAGGCAATCCAGCCCCCGCTGCGCGGCGGCTTCGGTCAGGTAGCCGTTGGCATCCAGCCCGCCACCCAGGCGCACCGTCTCCTTCAGGTAGGCGATGCGGCGGTAACGCCCATGCTGCAGTTGCGCCAGTTCAAGCCGAAAGCTGTTGGAGCCGATGTCGATGGCTGCCAGGGGGGCGGCGGCGCTGGGGGGGCGTAGGGGCATGATGGTCAGGATGCTACCGGCAATCCCGCACCGGCCGAGGGCCGACGGGGGGCTTCCTAGAATGTGGATTGCTCTGCCCGTTCCGCTCAACCCCAGGAGACCTCCATGTTGCGTGAAGACCTCGACAGCCTGACTCCCAGCCGCGATTTCAGCCGGCGCGACTTCGTGCGCACCTCGGTGGGTACGGGCTTTGCCGCGGCCGTGCTGCCGGTGATGGCGCAGACCGTCATCAAGACCGACACCGCCGGCCTGGTGGCCGGCGAAGTCACCATCCCGGTGGGCGACTTCAAGTTGCCCGCCTACCGCGCCGCGCCGGCGGGCAAGGCCAATGCGCCGGTGGTGCTGGTGATCAGCGAGATCTTCGGCGTGCACGAGCACATCGCCGACGTGGCCCGGCGCTTCGCCAAGGCGGGTTACTTCGCCATTGCGCCCGAGCTGTTCGTGCGCCAGGGTGATGCGGGCGCTTATGGCGAAATCGCCAAGCTGATCGCCGAGGTGGTCTCCAAGGTGCCCGACGCGCAGGTGATGGGTGATCTGGACGCCACCGTGGCCTGGGCCAAGGGGCAGGGCGCCGACACCGGCAAGACGGCGATCACCGGCTTCTGCTGGGGCGGGCGCATCACCTGGCTGTATGCCGCGCACAACCCGGCGGTGAAGGCCGGTGTGGCCTGGTACGGCCGGCTGGTGGGCGCCGCCTCACCGCTCAATCCGGCGCACCCGGTTGATCTGGCGAGCAAGCTCAACGGCCCGGTGCTGGGCCTGTATGGCGGGCAGGACAGCGGCATCCCGCTTGACACGGTCGATAAGATGAAGGTGGCGTTGGCGGCAGGGTCGGCCGCGGCCAAGCGATCCGAGTTCGTCGTGTACCCGGACGCGCCGCATGCCTTCCATGCCGACTACCGGCCCAGCTACCGCAAGGACGCTGCCGACGACGGCTGGAAGCGCTGCCTGGCGTGGTTCAAGGTGCACGGCGTGGCCTGACGCCCCGCGCCGGCCGGCGCCATATCGCAACCGCGCCATCCCGGCGCGTTTCTTTTTTTGGGATGAATGGATCGATGACCCTGCTCTATATCGTGCTGGCCACCTTCGCGGGCGGCGTGCTGTCGGTGCTGATCGCCGCGTCGCTGACGCTGGCGCTGCTGGGGCGCATCGTCAAGCACCTGGTCAGCCTGTCGGTGGGCGTGCTGCTGGGCACCGCGCTGCTGCATGTGCTGCCCGAGGCCTTCGAGGGCGGGGTCGATCCGCATCACCTGTTCATGACGCTGCTGGGCGGACTGCTGTTCTTCTTCCTGCTCGAGAAGGCCGAGTTGTACCGGCACGGCCACCACCACGAAGGCGACGACCCGCACCACCACCACGGCCATGGCTTCGATGCCGAACAGGCCGGCCGCGGTGGCTGGAGCGTGCTGGTGGGCGACAGCATCCACAACTTCTGCGACGGCATCATCATCGCCGCGGCCTTCCTGGCCGACGTGCAACTGGGCGTGGTCACGGCAGCCGCCGTGATCGCGCACGAGATACCGCAGGAGGTGGGCGACTACATCGTGCTGCTCAACGCCGGCTTCAGCCGGGCCAAGGCGCTGCTGTACAACGCGCTGTCGGGCCTGGCCTCGGTGGTGGGTGGCGTGTTGGGCTACTTCATCGTGGGCCCATGGGATGCGCTGTTCCCGTACCTGCTGGTGGCGGCCTCCAGCAGCTTCATCTACGTGGCCGTGGCCGATCTGCTGCCGCAGTTGCAGCGCCGGCTGCCGATGCGATCGACGCTGGCGCAGATTGGCTGGATCGGTGCCGGCTTGCTCGCCGTGGTGCTGATCAAGGGCCTGCAGGGCGACCATTGACGCACGGCAGCGCGCCCGCTGCCGCCTTGCCGCAACGGTCTTTTACTTGACCACCAGCACCGGCAGCGGGCTGTGGGTGAGCACCCGGCTGGTCTCGCTGCCGATCAGCAGCGCGGCCATGCCGCGGCGGCCGTGCGAGGCCATCACGACCAGGTCGCAGGCCTTCTGCTTGGCCATGTCGAGAATCGCCTCCCAAGGATGCAAGGCCTCCACCGTGGCGCCGTCGCAGGCCACGCCGGCGTCGGCAGCGGCGTCCATCACCGCCTTCACGCGCGACGCCGCAATGCGCTCCTGCGCGTCGTAGAACTCTTGCGGCGGCACCGGCTGCATCTCGGAGATGGCGCTGTAGGGAAAGGGCTCCTTCACGCACAACGTGACCAGCGACGCGCCCGACAGCTTGGCCAGCGCCACGGCGGTGCTCACGGCCTTGGCGGTGATGTCCGAACCATCGGTGGGAACGAGAATGCGTTGGTACATGGTGTGCTCCTGTGCGGTTGATGCCAGCCGGGCTGACCCGGCGCCACGCACAGTGTGCGCCCTGACACAGGCTTTGCCTTGATCGTGATCAAGGCTGACGACAAGGCTTGGTTGGTGCGGCGGGTTCAGGCACGCGCCTCGCCGACGGGGCTCGCCTTCGCGAATTGCTGACACGCTTGCGGAGGGCAAAAAATCCATGCTAAACTGCTAGCTTCACTGCCGCGGAGTGGTAGTTCAGTTGGTTAGAATACCGGCCTGTCACGCCGGGGGTCGCGGGTTCGAGTCCCGTCCACTCCGCCAAGACATCTCAAGGGGCTGCACCGAAAGGTTGCAGCCCTTTGTTTTTGTCGGCCTTCCACGGCCCATGGCGCTTCGCGAGCGCTGCTTGCAGCGCTGCCAGCCGGGTGTCCTTGGTGTTGGATCGATGCACGCTTGACGCGTCATCCTGACATCCCGATGCCCGATGCCCGATGTGGGGCCGCGCCTGCCTAATCCCGCAGGAACGCGTCCGCACCGACGCGCCGGGCACGAATGCGCAGATCGTCCCCCACTGGTTGCACGTCTTCAAAGCGCAGCGGCGTGGACATCGCCAGTGTGGGCAGCGTAGGAAGGGCGGCGATGTCGCGGCCCGGGCCCAGCAGCATCGGCGCGACGTAGAGCAGCAACTCGTCGACCAGCCCGGTGGCCAGCATCGCGGCGTTGAGGGTGGCGCCGGCTTCCACGTGCAGTTCGTTGACCCCATCGGCCGACAGGCGGTCGATCAGGGCCGGCAGGTCGACCCGGCGATGGGCCGCGCCGGCATCGGGCAGCAGCAGCACCTCGGCGCCAGCCGCGCGCAGTGCGGCCATCGGCTCGGGCCGGTGGTGGGCACCCACCACCAGCACGCGACCGGGTGTCTGCAGCATGCGGGCCCGTGGCGACATCGAGAAGTTCGAATCCACCACCACCCGCAAGGGCTGGCAGTGCGTGGCCACCAGGCGCACATCCAGCTGCGGGTCGTCCTGCTGCACCGTGCCGATACCGGTGAGCAGTGCGCCGGCACGGCGGCGCCAGGCGTGGCCATCGCGGCGCGCGGCCTCGCCGGTGATCCACTGGCTGGTGCCGTCGGGCAGGGCGGTGCGCCCGTCCAGCGACGCGGCCGCCTTCAAGCGCACCCAAGGCCGTTGGCGCAGCACGCGCGAGAAGAAGCCGATGTTCAGCTCATGGGCGGCACGCCGGGCCGGCCCCGGCCCGGCCAGATCGACCACCACGCCCGCAGCCCGCAGCCGTTCGATGCCGCGGCCGGCCACCTGCGCAAACGGATCGGTGGTGGCCACCACCACGCGGGCCAGGCCGGCGGCGATCAGCGCATCGGCACAGGGCGGCGTGCGGCCGTGGTGGGCACAGGGCTCGAGGCTGACCCAGGCCGTGCCACCGGCCACCGACCGGCCGGCCTGGGCCGCGTCGCGCAGCGCCATCACCTCGGCATGCGGCCCACCCGCCTGCTGGGTGAAGCCTTCACCTGCCAGTTGCCCGGCGGCGTCGTGCATCACGCAGCCCACGCGCGGGTTGGGGTCGGACAGGCCGATCGAGCCGTCGGCCAGGTCGATGGCCCGCAGCAGTCGGGCCAGGTCGGTATCGGACATCGGCATGTCAGTGGTCCATGACGCCAAGCGCCATCCGCGCCGCATGAAATGAACAGAAGCCAATGATCGCCGCGGAACCGGCGCCGTCGGGCCGCTGGCGTTGACCCCTCGAGGGGGTGCGCGAAGCGCGGAGGGGGCGTTTCACTTCACGGTTGATGCTGGCGGGTGTTGCCGTTGATCAGTGCGCTGATGCCACCTTCGTCGGTGGGGCAGGTCTGCTGGCCCGGGATGACCAGGAAGTTCTGGTTGATCAGGTTGCCGGTGACGCGGCGGCCGGTGCAGGGCGCGTCTGCCGTGGCCGTGCCGGGCTTCTCCATGCAGTAGGCCTTGGGATGGTCTTCGTTGAGGGTGAAGTCGGCGTACGGGTCCGCATCGCTGGGCACGTCGGCGGTGTAGCGGCAGGACCGGTAGCCCGTGGCACTGGTCGAAAAGGTGATGGCCGCGTCGGTGTCGTCGATCGGCTGCAGATTGAGGCGGCCGCCCCAGCCGGTGACCTGCGCCGGAATGACCGCGCAGTAATAGCTGACGCCATTGCGCTCCGACAGCTCGGACGTCGTCAGGTGGCCTGAATAGCAGCGCGCCACGGTGCTGGCGCCGACCGGTGAAGCCAGTGTCAGCGCATTCGGGCCGGTGGCCAAATTGAGCGCCGGGCCTTGCGGGTTCTCGGCGCTGGCGCCGTCGGCTTGGCTGGCCGTCAGGTGGTAAAGCACCGTGCCCGACACCAGCGTGCCCTGCACGCAATCATCACCATCGGCATCGCAGGCGCGCATCACGCCCGAGAGGTTGTTGAAGTACCAGGCAATGCCCGTGGAACCCGGCGGCTCGAAGCGGCTGCTGCCGTCGCCCTGGTCGAGCGCTTGGGGCGGGATGGTGACGTGACGGCCGCCGCGCTGGTTGGTGGGCGAACCTTCGATCGGCACTGCCAGCAGGGCGCCCAAGGTCGGCGCGGTGCGGCTGATCACGCTGTCGAGGGTGACGGTCTGTTGGGCGTTGGTGCGGTCGGTCCATCGCACCTGCACGCTCACCACCTTTTGCCGCGTGCCCGGCACCAGGGTGACGGTGCGGGTGATGGCATAGGTCGTATTGCCGATGGCATCGGGCGGCGCATAGCCGTCGAGCACCCGGCTGGCGATCTCGTCGTACGACACACCCGGCTGCCCGGCCACCACGGCGACCGAGGTGAACGAGCGCAGGCGCTCGATTTCTTCGCTGGCGATGCGGGTCGCTTCGGTGCGCTGCTTGGACAGATCGCTGTTCAATCGCATCGTGCTCTGCACGCCCACCACCGCCAGCATGCCGAAGGCCATCACCGCCAGCGCGATCAGGGCTTCGACCAGCGAGACACCGCGGTGCCTGAGGGGGAGATGGTGTGCAGGCATGGTCTAGAACAGGTTCCAGCTGCCCGGCGCGCGCACGAACGAGCCGTAACGCAGGCGGATGGTGTCCAGGGCCGCCTTGTCGTAGCGCAGCGTGGCGACGGCCGTGGTCGTGAACGTGGTGGCCGACACCAGCGCACCATCCAGCGTGGCGGCCGAATTCCACCGCACCTGGTTGGCATGGACAAACCCGCGCACCGTGGCATTGGCCGACACGGTGAGGGTGCCGGTCACGATCAACATCAGCGGATCGGCAGCGCTGCCCAGGTTGGCGACCGTGTCGATGTTCAGGTCACCGTCCACCCAGACCGGATTGCGCGGGTAGCCGGCCAGCGTGTTGTTCAGGTCGGCCAGCGTGCAGCCCGCGGCGCACGCCACGCGCATCACCGCCGGCTGTTCGCGATAGGTGGCGCTGTCCATGCCGAACAGCGCGCGGAACCAGCCTTCATAGGTTGCCGCGGCGGCCGCGAGCTCGGGCACATCCAACTGCTTGGTCTCGACACCGGCTTGCAGCTGCGAGTATTCGCTGGTTGCAGAGTCACGGAAGTCGGCGACCACCGCCCCAGTGCGCACGGTGATGCCGTCGGTCTGCGGATCGAAATTGGTCACCACCAGCTTGCCCGCGGTGGCATCAATGACGCCGCCTGCCGTCAACGGCGCGATCGGCGCGATCGGCAACGCCCGGACCAAACCCACCGTGGTGAGCGCTGCCGACACGCCGTCCACCGCCGGCATGGCATTGGTCTGCGCGAAGCAGGCAGTGTCACCGGTGCCGGGGTTGGAGCAGCCTCGGGATATGAACTGCATGGCGCCGGCACGAACGGCATTGCCCGGCAGGATGAGGGTGATGCGAAAAGCGCTGCCGATGCCATCGGCCGGGGCGCCGATGGCCGGCGCCACCGCCCCGGCGATCGGGCAGATGCAGTTGAGCGCACCGTCGCGGATGATGCAGGCGGGGTAGATCCGGTTGGCGAAGTTGGCGCCCCACTGCAAGGTGTAGCCACCTTCGCCACTGGCGACGTTGACCGCGTTGTCGGCCTCCACCAGGTAGCGGCTGCGGAAATCGCCAAAGGCGTTGTTGTTGGTGGCTTGGCAATTGGCGTCCACGCGCCCGGCATTGAGCATGGCCACGGCCCACTCGACGCCCGCATCCGCGGCCTCCAGCGCCCGGTTCGAACGGTAGCTGTTGGCGGAGATGCGCTGTTCGAAGACGAGGTTGCGGTTGGTGTAGGCCGCCACCATCGCCATCACGAAGAACAGGATCATCACCACGGTGAGCGCGGCAATGCCGCGCCGCGGCGCCAACGGGTGCGGGGGACGGGCCGGCATCATGGACCCGCCGGCGGTGCCGCGCAGACTTCGGTGGGCACGTGGTTGCGCAGGCGCACGTTGTCGCGCACGCTGCGCCGCACGTTGGCGTCGTGCACTGCCTGCGCCACGATGGTGACGGTCACGTCGCGTGAACGCAGGAACAGCGGGCAACCGCCCGGCCCCAGCACCGGGCAGGCCGTTGCACCGCAGGGCATGGGCAGGTCGCGTGCGTTGATCACCATGTCGAACTGGGTGACCTGCAACACCGTCGAATCGGTCAGGGCCTGCCAGTTGCCGGCGCCCACCAGGTAGTCGATCGTGCGGTTGTCGGCGTTCCAGCTGAAGCCGACCTGCTCACGCGGGCGACCGGCCGCGCCATCGACCAGGTTGTCGTCGGTGCCGATGAGTGCGCCGCCCTCTTCGTCGGTCGAGCGGATGTAGGTGGCCTGGGTTGTGGCGTCGGGCGCCGGCTCGGGTGCCATGGCCTCATAGGGATTGACCTCCGCGACACAGGCCACTGGCGGTGGCGGGCAGATGCTGCGGTAGGCCTGACCCCAGTAGCCCGCCCGCCGGATGTCGCGCGAGATCATGTCGGCCGCCGTGCGCATGTCTTGCTGCATCTGGGCCTCGAGCAGCAGGCGGCGGTTGTCACCGAGTTGCGAGGTGAGCACCATGGTGGCGCCGGCCAGGATGAACAACGAGATCGTGATGCCGATCATCAACTCGACGATCGACAAGCCCCTCGCGCGGGCGCGTCCGAGGCGAGCGGGTACCGAGCGTGAGCAGGCGATCATGGCGGGCAAGCCGCAATGGCGCTCTCGGAGCCGGACACCGAGCAGATGACGGGCATGGCCGCCGTGTTGGTCGACACCCGTACCGTGCCGCCCGAGCTGCCTTGCACCGAGGCCTGGATCGTGGTGTTGCCGATGGGCATGCCGTTGAAACCGAACAGCCGCAGCAGTTGCGGGTTGGACGACACGGTGACGCCGGAGCTGCGCGGCACGACCACGGTCTTGATTTCGGCCGACCCCTGCACCCGAGCAGGATTGCCGCAGACCGGGCCGTTGCCGATGGTGCAATCGCAATTCTCGTCGCCGGTGCCGATGAAGTAGAGCGAGTAGCAGGTCACCGAGTCATTCGATCCGAACAGGATGCCCACGGACCGCCTGCGCTGGATCTGCTGCGATTTCAGCAGCCGAAGGTCGGTGGCCAGTTCCTGTGCGATGCCTTCGACCCGCTTGCGGGCCACGAACTCTCGCATCGACGGCACCGCGATGGCCAGCAGCACCGCCAGGATCACCAGCGTGATCATCACTTCGATCAGCGTGAAGCCCGGTGCGACGGCCCGGCGCTGGCGCCGCCAGGGCGCGGGCTGGTTGGTCATCGTGCCCAGCATGGATCGGGCGCGGCGTTGGCGGCGTTGCCGCTGGCCAGCGAGCTGTAGGTGATGTTGCCGCCGTTGACCACCAGCTGCAGTGCCTGGCAGCGGCTGTCCGAGGCTTGCGGCGAGCTGCTGCGCACTGTGGCGCGGGCGGTGTAAGCCGTGGCCGTGACGCTGCCGGCGACCAAGGACAGGTCGTAATGGTTGTCGTGCGAGACCGTGCGGGCACCCGGCAGATCGGCCAGCGTGGCCTGGTAGGTCGGGTTGTTGGCGCGCCAGCGCTCCTGCGACTGCATGATCTCGGTCAGCGCGGCCATGCCATCGGCGCGGCGGCTGCGCTGCACCGCCTCCTGGAACACCGGCCAGGCCATCGCCGCCAGCGCGGCCAGGATGGCCATCACGATCATCAGCTCGACCAGCGTCATGCCGGTCTGTGCAGCGGGGGTGGATCGTGGAGCAGCCATGCGCAAATTATCGTCAGGGTGCCCACCCGAATCGACGGTCAGGCGGGTTGGGTGAGGCCGCTGGTCGCTGCCAGGCCACCGCTTGTCGCCTGGCCCCGCAATCGAGGGGGTGGCCGGATGCATCACGCTGGATTCACCGGCAGGCCGGCAGGCCGCCGACACTGCCCGCCAGGGCGCAGGTGCGCACCCGGCCCATGATGTTCACCACCTGGTGGATGGCACGGCCGTCGGCGGCCACCACCTTCACCGTGGCGGTGGGGGTGACCGTGCCCTTGCGGGCGTCGAAGATGATCGAGCGCTGCAGCGGCACCAGCAACACGCCGGCGCTGCCGGCCTGCTCCTCCAGCCGCAGCAGCCGGGCGCCGGCCTCGCAGCGCGTCTGGCCGCGGCCTTCGCAGCTGCAGGCGTCGGCAGCGCCGGTGTAGAGCACGTAGCAGCTGCCGCCCGCGTCGGTGCCCAGCACCGACAGCCGCACCGACGTGCCACCGGTGATCGCCGCCGATCGCGCAAAATGCAGATCGGTCTCGAGCAGCGCCGCCGTGGCGTGCAGCGCCATGCCGGTGCGCAGCTCGTTGAACATCGGCAGCGCGCCACCCAGCAGGATGACCGTGATGGTCAGGCTGCACAGCAACTCCACCAGCGACAGGCCGCGGCGCAGCGCGCTGCCGATCTTCGCCGGGCTGGAAGGGGTGCGGATCAGGGTGGGCTGCATGGTGTGCTCCGATGGGGTGATCGATGGGCACACTGTAGAAATCGAGCGCCGACGGCGCGTCGCCCAGGAGGGGGGACGGCCGGCACTTCGGAGAGGGGCCACCGGCGGGGGGTGGTGCCCATTCCCCCCAACGGGGGAGAGGGTCAGCGCGCCGAGGGGGCGGCGCGGCGAATCAGATGTCGCGGATCAGCTGGCGGAACTCGTCCACGTCCTCGAAGCTGCGGTAGACCGAGGCGAAGCGCACGTAGGCCACCTTGTCGATGCGCTTGAGCTCACGCATCACCAGCTCGCCCAGCCGCGCGCTGGGCAGCTCGCGGGCGCCGGTGGCCATCAGCTTGTCCTGGATGCGGTCGATCGCCGCATCCACCTGCTCCATGCTCACCGGCCGTTTGCGCAGCGCCAGCATCATCGAGCCGCGCAGCTTGGCCGGATCGAACTCCACCCGCGCGCCGTCCTTCTTGACCACCGCGGGCAGCGCGATCTCGGCGCGTTCATAGGTGGTGAAGCGCTTGTCGCACTTCAGGCAACGCCGCCGCCGGCGCACCACGTCGCCCTCGTCCGATTCGCGCGTCTCGGCGACCTGGGTCTCGTGGTGGCTGCAGAAGGGGCAACGCATGGCGGTGGAATCAGCAGCGCCGAACCGGGTGGCGGGTCAGCGCACCACGCTCAGCGGTAGACCGGGAAGTCGCGCGTCAGCGCGGCCACCTTGGCACGCACCGCCGCGATGGTGTCGGCCTCGTTCGGCTTGTCCAGTACATCGGCAATCAGGTGCGCGGTCTGGCGCGCCTGGTCTTCAGCGAAGCCGCGGGTGGTCATGGCGGGTGAACCGAGCCGGATGCCGCTGGTCACCATCGGCTTCTGCGGATCGTTCGGGATGCCGTTCTTGTTGCAGGTGATGTGTGCCGAGCCGAGGATGGCTTCGGCCTCCTTGCCCGTCAGGCCCTTGGGGCGCAGGTCGACCAGCATCACATGGCTCTCGGTGCGCCCGCTGACGATGCGCAGGCCGCGCTGCACCAGGGTCTCGGCCATCACCGCGGCGTTCTTCACCACCTGCTGCTGGTAGACCTTGAACTCGGGCGCCAGCGCCTCCTTGAAGGCCACCGCCTTGGCCCCGATCACGTGCATCAGCGGGCCGCCCTGGATGCCAGGGAAGATCGCGCTGTTGATCTGCTTGGCCACGTGGTCCTGCATCAGGATCAGGCCGCCGCGCGGGCCGCGCAGCGTCTTGTGCGTGGTGCTGGTGACCACGTCGGCAAACGGCACCGGGTTGGGGTAGACGCCGGCGGCGATCAGGCCGGCGTAGTGCGCCATGTCGACCATGAAGTAGGCGCCGACGGCCTTGGCCACCTTGGCAAAGCGCTCGAAGTCGATGCGCAGCGAATATGCCGATGCGCCGGCGATGATCAGCTTGGGGCGGTGCTCGTGCGCCAGGCGCTCCATCGCGTCGTAGTCGATGGCCTCGTTGGCATCCAGCCCGTAGCTCACCACCTTGAACCACTTGCCGCTCATGTTCAGCGGCATGCCGTGGGTCAGGTGGCCGCCCTCGGCCAGGCTCATGCCCATGATCGTGTCGCCCGGCTGCAGCAAACCAAAGAACACCGCCTGGTTGGCTTGCGAGCCCGAGTTGGGCTGCACGTTGGCGTTGGCGGCGCCGAACAGGGACTTCAGGCGGTCGATGGCCAGTTGCTCGACCACGTCGACGTACTCGCAGCCGCCGTAGTAGCGCTTGCCGGGGTAGCCCTCGGCGTACTTGTTGGTCAGTTGTGAGCCCTGGGCCTGCATCACTGCGGGCGAGGCGTAGTTCTCGCTGGCGATCAACTCGATGTGCGCCTCCTGGCGCGCGTTTTCGAGCTGGATGGTGGCCCACAGTTCGGGGTCGACATGGGCAACGGTGGATTGGGTGCGGTCAAACATGGGGGCAGTCCTGTCGAGGGTGTAGACCCGTCGGTGCCCGATTGCCGGGATACGCTGGCAACCCGACACCCGGCTTCGGGCTGCCCAGGCGAACGGCTGAATCGGCCGAATTTCATCGGGCCGGTGTGCGCTCCACGGTGGTCGTCCACCTCGGGCCGTGCGGCCCTATCGCCAGTCGCGCAAACCCGCAGATTGTAGCGAAGCCACCGCGGCAGTGCCCAGATCGGGCGCCAGCCGCTGCGCCGTCAGCGCATCATCGCGACGCGCTCCTCGATCACTGCCGGCGCACTGGGGATGGCGGCAGGCAGGGGCGCCGACACGGGCACCGGCTCGGCAGCTTCAGCAATCTCGGCACTGCGCACGGCCTGCACGATGACCGGGGCGGGCGATCGTGCCGCGTTGCTGGCGTTCACCGCCACGCGGCGACCGTCGGCCACTTGCCGCAGGTGGCCTTGCTCGGCCAGCACCTTGCCGACATAACCACCGTCCTCGCCGCTGATGGCCGCACCCACGTAGTAACGCAGGCCGGCTTCCAGTCCGCCGGCGCGTGCAATGCATTCCTTGAGCACCTGCACGCCCACCCGCAGATTGGCCACCGGGTCGAATGCGGCGCGCACACCACCGTAAGCCTGGTACTTGTCGTCGTGCACCTTGGTCATCACCTGCATCAGGCCTTGCGCGCCGGCGGAACTGTGTGCAAACGGATTGAAGCTGGACTCGATCGCCATGATGGCGAGGATCAGCGTCGGATCCAGGCCCACGCGATGGCCCACTGCCCATGCTTCCTGCACCAGGCGGCTGACCGGCTCAGGCGCCACCTTGTAGCGGCGCGACAGCCACTGCGCCACCGCCGCCTGCTGGCGCGGCAGGGCCTTGGGATCGGCTGCGGTGGCGCGCGCCACCGCGTCGGGTTCCGGCTCAGGCTGGACGTTGATGCGCGCCGGATCGCGCGCCTCCTGCCGGGCCTGCAGCCAGCCCAGTGCGTGCTGTTCCACCAGCGTGCGCATCTCTGCGCGGCCGCCCGCAAACAGGGCCACGCCCACCACGCAAAGCCCCAGCAGCGCCAGCGAGTTGTGGCTTACCTCGAACAGCCCGGCGCCCACATCGCGCAGGAACACCCGCGCCGAATCGACACAGGTGCTGCCCGCAGCGCGCAAATTTGCTATCGCTGACATGATCAGACCCAGTTGTTGGCCATCGTTTCCTGGCAGAACGGCTGAAGCCGGAACCGCCCGAACCCGGGGCCGATAATCTGCCGCCAGACCGGCCGCAGCCTGAAGCAGCGGCACTCGGTGGGCGGATGAGAGAGAGTCCGCGCCTGAAGCCTTCCCAACAGGTGGGTCGCGGGTAAACCCTTGATTGATCGGGTTTTCAGAATTCTAGGAAGGCTGGTAATAACCAGTCAAGTATATCAAACGCTTCTCTAATTCAAAATCAAGCATGAAATACCGCGATCTGCGCGACTTTGCCGCTCAACTTGAGCGCATGGGTGAACTGCGGCGGGTGGCGGATGCGGTGTCGCCCCAACTCGAGATGACCGCCCTGGCCGACCAGGTGCTGCGTGCTGGTGGGCCTGCCCTGTGGTTCGAGCGGCCCACCGGCCACCAGGTGCCGGTGCTGGCCAATCTGTTCGGCACGCCGCGGCGCGTGGCGCTGGGCATGGGCGCCGCCGAGGTGTCGCAGCTGCGCGAGATCGGCACGCTGCTGGCGCGCCTGAAGGAGCCCGAGCCACCGCAGGGCCTGAAGGACGCCGGCCGGCTGGTGCAAATGGCCAAGGCGCTGTGGGACATGAAGCCGGTGCGGCGCCGCGACGGCCCCTGCCGTGAGGTGCAGCTGGTTGGCGACGAGGTCGACCTGTCGCGCTGGCCGATCCAGACCTGCTGGCCGGGCGATGCCGGGCCGCTGATCACCTGGGGGCTGGTGATCACGCGCGGGCCGCAATCCATAGAGCGGCCGCGCTTGCGCCAGAACATCGGCATCTACCGCCAGCAGGTGATAGCCCCGCGCGAAGTGATCATGCGCTGGCTGGCCCACCGCGGCGGCGCGCTTGATTTCCGCGACTTTGCCCGCGCCAATCCGGGCCGGCCGTTCCCGATGGCAGTGGCCTTGGGCGCCGACCCGGCCACCACGCTGGGCGCGGTGACGCCGGTGCCCGACAGCCTGTCGGAATACCAGTTCGCCGGCCTGCTGCGTGGTAGCGCCACCGAGCTGGTCGACTGCGAGGTCGGCGAGGCCGGGCGCTTTCTGCAGGTGCCGGCCACCGCCGAGATCGTGCTCGAAGGCCATATCCCCACCGCCGAAGCCGGCTTTGCCGGGCGCAGCGACCACGGCGTGCCGGTCAAGGAGATCAACGGCTACCTGCACGCGTTGGAGGGCCCCTACGGCGACCACACCGGTTACTACAACGAGCAGGACTGGTTCCCGGTGTTCCGCATCGACCGCCTCACCCATCGGCGCGATCCGGTCTACCACTCCACCTACACCGGCAAGCCGCCCGATGAGCCGGCCGTGCTGGGCGTGGCGCTCAACGAGGTGTTCGTGCCCCTCCTGCAGAAGCAGTTTCCGGAAATCGTCGACTTCTACCTGCCACCCGAGGGCTGCAGCTACCGCATGGCGATCATCTCGATCAAGAAGGCCTACCCGGGCCATGCCAAGCGGCTGATGTTCGGGCTGTGGAGTTTCTTGCGGCAGTTCATGTACACCAAGTTCATCGTGGTCACCGACGACGACGTCGACATCCGCAACTGGCAGGACGTGATCTGGGCCATCACCACCCGC
Source organism: Burkholderiales bacterium RIFCSPHIGHO2_12_FULL_69_20 (assembly GCA_001770815.1). Classification (GTDB taxonomy): domain Bacteria; phylum Pseudomonadota; class Gammaproteobacteria; order Burkholderiales; family Burkholderiaceae_C; genus Pseudaquabacterium. The sequence continues at coordinate 5,532 of MESD01000027.1, read as the reverse complement.
ATGGACCCGGTGCGCGACACCACGCTGGTTGCGCAGACGCCGATCGACTACCTCGACTTCGCCTCGCCGGTCAGCGGCCTGGGCGGCAAGATGGGGCTGGACGCCACCAACAAGTGGCCGGGCGAGACCCCGCGCGAATGGGGCCGCGTGATCACCATGCCGGCCGAGGTGACGCAACGGGTGCAAGGCCTGTTCGACCTGGTGATGAAGCGCTGACCTGCACGCGGCATCAACTTTCGCTTGCCGAGCCGCGGGGGTTGCAGTAAGTTCGCTTTGCCTTCGATGAAGGCATCAAACTTCGTGCAGTCTCTGCATGAAACGGGGCCCCGGACTTCATTCCTCCGGATCCCCACATGGTGGCCATCGGCCACCCACCCCCTCAGGTCGCAAGGCTTGAGGGGGTTCGTGTTTCTGGGCCCCGTTTCGGGCCCCGTTTTGGGTCCCGTTTCCGAGCGCATCTTGTCGGCAGCGGGCGCATGCGGCACCGGGTCTTTGGTGCCGGCCCACAATGCATGAATCACATTCCGGGAGACGATTCATGGCCGTTGAAACCATCACGCTGGGCGGCGGTTGTTTCTGGTGCACCGAGGCGGTGTTCGAGCAGGTGCAGGGCGTGCTGGCGGTGCAATCGGGCTACTGCAACGGGCAGGTGCGGCAACCCACCTACGAGCAGGTGTGCGAAGGCAGCACCGGCCATGCTGAAGTGGTGCGTGTGCAGTTCGATCCGGCGCAACTGAGCCTGCGCGAGGTGCTGGAGATCTTCTTCGTCATCCACGATCCGACCACGCTGAACCGGCAGGGCAACGACGTGGGCACGCAATACCGCTCGGGCATCTATTGGCACGATGCCGGGCAGGCGGACGTGGCGCGCGCGGTGATGGCCGAGGTGGATGCCACCGTCGGCGGCCGGCTGGTGACCGAACTGGTCGCCGAGGCGAACTACTGGCCCGCCGAGGACTACCACCAGCACTACTTCGCCAACCATCCCGGGGCGGGTTATTGCGCCTACGTGGTGGCGCCCAAGGTGGCCAAGTTCCGCAAGACCTTCGCAGCCCGGGTGCGCCAGGCCTGATCGGCGCCAGCGCAGCGGCGCGCGCTCAGGGCGCCAGGCGCTCGCGCAGCCAGTGGCCGTCGGCCAGGCGGTAACGCAGTCGGTCGTGCAGACGGCTCTTGCGGCCTTGCCAGAACTCCCAGCGGTCGGGCACCAGCCGGAAGCCGCCCCAATGCGGCGGCCGCGGCGGCGACAGCGCAAACTGCGCCGCATAACGCGCAGCCTGAGCCACCAGCACCGCGCGCGACGAAATCACCTGGCTCTGTGGCGAGGCCCAGGCGCCGATGCGTGAATCGAGCGGACGCGTCGCGTAATACGCATCGGCCTCGGCATCGTCGACCTTGTGCACCCGGCCTTCGATGCGCACCACGCGTTCCAGTTCGACCCAATGGAACTGCAGCGCGGCCATCGGGTTGCCGGCCAGTTCTTGCCCCTTGCGGCTGTCGAAGTTGGAGTACCAGGTCAAGCCGCGCTCGTCCACGCCCTTGATCAGCACGATGCGCGTCGATGGCCGGCCTTCGACATCCACCGTGGCCAGGGTCATCGCGTTGGGCTCGGGCAGCTTGGCATCGATGGCCTGCTGCAGCCACGCCTCGAACTGGTGCAGCGGGCGCTCGGCTGCAGCCGCCTCATCGAGTTCGGCGCGTTCATAACTCTTGCGAAGATCGGCTATGCGGTGGTCCATGCGCGCAGTATGCCGCCGTGGCGCGGCCGGCACCTTGCCGTGGGTCAGGCAAGGGTACGGGGCTTGCATGGTGGTTGCACCCTAAGTGATTGGCCTTAAGTGAACCTCCGACTGTCGGTCAACGGCCCGGCCCGCCATGCTTGCGCACCAGAGGCGCCCGGGAGCATCGGCAAGGGCCCCACATCGATTGCCCCATGAAACCCCCACCCGTCATCGTCGTGCTGGCCGCCGGCCAGGGAAGCCGTTTTGCCGGCCCGCAGCACAAGCTCGCCCAGGATCTGGGGGCCGCCAGCGTTCTGGGCCAGACCATCAGCCATGCCATCGAGAGCCGCTTGCCGGTGATCGTGGTGACCACCCAGCCGTTGGCCGCTGAAGCAGCGCGTTGGGTGGCGCGGCGCGACGTGGTGGTGCTGCCGGAAGTGGGCAGCGCCGGTGCCGGCCCGCTGGGCATGGGCTTCTCGATCGCGGCGGGCGTGGCAGCCCGCCCGGATGCCGGTGGCTGGCTTGTGCTGCCCGGCGACATGCCGCTGGTGCAGCCGCGCACCCTGGTGCAGGTGGCGCAGGGCTTGGCGCAGCAGGTGGTGGTATTTGCGCAGTACCGGGGCCGGCGTGGGCATCCGGTCGGCTTTGGGGCCGAACTGTTCTCTGAACTGGTGCAACTCAGCGGCGATGAAGGTGCGCGGCGCGTGATGGCCCGTTATCCGTCGCACGGTATCGAGGTTGACGACCCCGGGGTGCTGGTGGACGTGGACACGGTCGCCGATCTGGCGCTGGTGCGTGCCCGCCAGGAGGCACAGGCGCGCCCGGTGGCGCCGATCTCGACGCCGCGCTGAATGCCGCGCTGATCGGCCGCCAATCGCAGCGGATCAGACCAGCCCCGCGCGCCGCGCCAGCGCCACCAGCCGCGCGCTCTCCCGATCGCACATGCGGTGCTGGTGCAGGGCTTCGGCGGTGTGCACCAGGTAGTCCAGCGTGCTGCCGTAGCGGCCACTGGCCTGCTGCAGGATGCGCAGCAGGTCGGCATCGGCGATGCGGCCGGTGAAGGCGGGGCTGCGCCGGCTGAGGGCGAAGGCCAGCGCCATCACCTCGCCGCCGGCCGTCTGGCAGCGCAGCCAGCGTGGGTCGTAGACGCCCGTGGGCATCTCGCGTTGCCACAGGCGGTCCAACTCGTCGTGGGCGCGTTGGCGCGGTATGCGAAAGACCATGCCCCGGCACATGCCGCCCGACACCAGCGCATAGACCAGCCCGGGCTGCTCGGGCGTGCCGCGATTGATGCGCGAGCGCATCTGGAAGGCGCGGTGCCAGCCGTGCACCAGCGCCGGGCGGTGCTCGACCGCGTCGAACTCCGGGCGCCAGATCAGCGAGGCATAGCCGAAGACCCACAGGTCGGTGCGCCCACCCCATTGCTGGCGCACCTGCGCCAGCAGGGCGGCGGTGTTGCGGATGGACAAGCGCTGCATGCTGTGCAGCATGCCAGAGTCAGCCGGCGCCGCGCACTTTCGCGGCTTGGCACCGGCGCGGGTTTGCGCGGGTGCATGGCATCGATTGATTTGACGATGTAACCGGGTTACTTGATAATTGGATCATCAGTTACCAGCTCAGACCATGAAACATCGCATCACCGAGTTGACCCATCGCATCCGCGAGCGCAGCGCGCCCCAGCGCAGTGCCTACCTCGCCCGGCTGCAGCGTCTGATGGACCGGCCGCCCGGCGCGCAACGCATGGGTTGTGCCAACGTCGCCCACGCCTTTGCCGCCTTGCCGGGTGATCAGCGGCTGCGGGTGGTGGCCGAGCGTGCGCCCAACCTGGCGGTGGTGACGGCCTACAACGACATGCTGTCGGCGCACCAGCCCTACGAGGGCTATCCGGCGCTGATCCGTGACGAGGCGCAGCGCCACGGCGCCACGGTGCAGGTGGCCGGCGGCGTGCCGGCAATGTGCGATGGCGTCACCCAAGGGCTGCCGGGCATGGAGCTGTCGCTGTTCTCGCGCGACAGCATCGCCCAGGCCACCGCGGTGGCGCTGACGCACGATGTGTTCGACGGTGCGCTGCTGCTGGGCGTGTGCGACAAGATCGTGCCCGGGCTGCTGATCGGCGCGCTGCATTTCGGTCACCTGCCTTGTGTGTTCGTGCCGGCCGGGCCGATGGGCAGCGGCCTGTCCAATGGCGACAAGAGCAAGGTGCGCGAGCAGTTCGCCCAGGGCCTGGTGGGCCGCGAGCAGTTGCTGGCTGCCGAGCAGGCCGCTTACCACGGCCCTGGCACCTGCACCTTCTACGGCACCGCCAACAGCAATCAGATGCTGCTCGAAGCCATGGGCCTGCATGTGCCCGGCGCCGCTTTCGTGCACCCGCATGCCGGTCTGCGCGAAGCGCTCACGCGCGAGGCGGTGGCCACGCTGCTGGGCATCACCCGCCGTGCGCGCTATACGCCGATCGGCCAGTTGGTGGACGAGCGGGTGATCGTCAACGCGATGGCGGCGCTGCTGGCCACTGGCGGCTCGACCAACCACCTGATCCACTGGGTGGCGGTGGCGCGCGCCGCCGGCATCACCATCGACTGGAGTGACTTTGCCGACCTGTCGGCCGAGGTGCCGCTGCTGGCGCGGGTGTACCCCAATGGCAGCGCCGACGTGAACCAGTTCCAGGCCGCCGGTGGCCCGGGTTGGGTGCTGCGCGAGCTGCTGCAGGCCGGCTGCCTGCACGGCGACGTGGCCACGGTGTCGGCAGGCGGCCTGGCGGCCTATGGCCAGGTGCCGCGGCTGGCCACGGGCGCCGCCGCAGGGAACGCGCCGCACCGGACGCTCGACTGGGAAACGCTGCCCGCCGATCCGATCGACGCCAGCATCGTGCGCACCGCGGTGGCGCCGTTCTCACCCAGCGGCGGCCTGCGGCTGCTGACGGGCAACCTGGGCCGCTCGGTGATCAAGATCTCGGCCGTGCCCGACGACCGCCATGTGATCGAGGCGCCGGCACGGGTGTTCAGCAGCCAGGAGGCGCTGCACCGCGCCTTCCAGGCCGGTGAGCTTGACCGCGACGTGGTGGTGGTGGTGCGCTTCCAGGGCCCGCAGGCCAACGGCATGCCCGAGTTGCACAAGCTGACGCCGCCGCTGGCGGTGCTGCAGGGCAAGGGCTTCCGGGTGGCGCTGGTCACCGACGGCCGCATGAGCGGCGCGTCGGGCCGGGTACCGGCGGCCATCCATGTCAGCCCCGAGGCGCTGGCCGGTGGGCCGCTGGCCAAGCTGCGGGATGGCGACGTGGTCCGGGTGGACGCCGAGGCCGGCACGCTGGCCGCGCTGGTCGACGCGGCCGAGTGGGCCGCACGCGAGCACGCCACGTTGTCGCCGGAGCAGGCCGAAGAGCATGCCTTCGGCCTGGGCCGCGAGCTGTTCGGCGGCATGCGCCGCACCGTGCACAGCGCTGAAGAAGGCGCCATCACCTGGCTGTGAACCCGTGGGCGACGCCGCCAAGATGGCGTCTGCCACGACCCGAACCGACACGAGGAACCCCATGATCGATCCCGCCAGCCTGGCCAGCCATGGCCCCGTCATCCCCGTCATCGTGCTGCAGCGTGTGCAGGACGCCGTGCCACTGGCCGAGGCCTTGCTGGCCGGCGGCGTCAAGGTGCTGGAAGTGACGCTGCGCACGCCGGTGGCGCTGCAGTGCATCGCGGCCATCGCCAAGGCCTTGCCCGAGGCATCACCCGCATCCGTCGTGGCGGGAGCAGGTCCAACGCCAGTCGCGGGATCATCGCCGCACGCGCCCCCGACGAGCACCAACCACGCGCCCAGCATCGTT
>MESD01000026.1:9540-11393 GCA_001770815.1 Burkholderiales bacterium RIFCSPHIGHO2_12_FULL_69_20 | reverse complement strand
CCCTCCTGCGTGACGAAGGCCTCGGCCGCGTTGACCAGTTCGTTCAGGTTCTCGATGCGGTCGGCGCCTTCCTTGTCGAGGCGGTAGAACTCGATCAGGCCCGAGGCAGCCAGCATCTGGTCGATGATCTCGCGCAGCGTCAGGCCCTTGGTGGCGGCGCGCAGCCCGTCGATCAGCGCGGTGAAGGCCTGCAGGTTGTTGCCGCCCTTGCCCGGCACCGCCGCCACGCTCTGGTACAGGCTGCGGGCGCTGGCGCGCGCGGCGTCCTGCAACTGCTCGATGGTGCGTGCGCCGATGCCGCGGGTCGGAAAGTTGACCACCCGCAGGAACGAGGTGTCGTCGTTCGGGTTCTCGATCAGCCGCAGGTAGGCCAGCGCATGCTTGACCTCGGCACGCTCGAAGAAGCGCAGCCCGCCGTACACGCGGTACGGCACGCCGGCATTGAACAGCGCCGACTCCATCACCCGGCTCTGTGCGTTGCTGCGATAGAGGATGGCGATCTCGCTGCGCGGCGTGCCGCTGCGGTGCAGCTGCTGCGCTTCGTCCAGCAGCCATTGCGCCTCGGCGTAGTCGCTGGTGGCCTCGGCCACACGCACCGGCTCACCCGGCCCGGCCTCGGTGCTCAAGTTCTTGCCCAGGCGCCGGGTGTTGTGGCTGATCAGCGCGTTGGCTGAGTCGAGGATGTTGCCGAAGCTGCGGTAGTTGCGCTCCAGCTTGATGACGTGCTGCACGCGGTATTCACGCTCGAAGTCGGCCATGTTGCCGACCTGCGCGCCGCGGAAGGCATAGATGCTCTGGTCGTCGTCGCCGACCGCGAACACGCTTTGCTGGCCGCCCGGTGGCGCGAACATCTTCAGCCAGGCGTACTGCAGCCGGTTGGTGTCCTGGAACTCGTCGACCAGGATGTGCGCGAAGCGGTGCTGGTAATGCTCGCGCAGCGCGGCGTTGTCGCGCATCAGCTCGTAGGTGCGCAGCATCAGCTCGGCAAAATCGACCACGCCCTCACGCTGGCACTGGTCTTCGTAGGCCTGGTAGATCTCGACCATCTTGCGCGTCTGCGGATCGTGCGCGTCCACGTCCTTGGGCCGCTCGCCGTTGTCCTTGCGCGCGGCGATGAACCAGCTCACCTGCTTGGGCACGAAGCGCTCTTCGTCCAACTGCATCGACTTGATGATGCGCTTGACGGCCGACTGTGAATCGGCGGTGTCGAGGATCTGGAACGACTGCGGCAGGCCGGCCAGCTTCCAGTGCGCGCGCAAAAAACGGTTGCACAGGCCGTGGAAGGTGCCCACCCACATGCCGCGGGTGGGCACCGGCAGCATGGCGCTCAACCGGTGCAGCATCTCCTTGGCGGCCTTGTTGGTGAAGGTCACCGCCATCAGCCCGCCCGGCGAGACCTGGCCGGTGGCCATCAGCCAGGCGATGCGGGTGGTCAGCACCCGCGTCTTGCCCGAGCCGGCGCCGGCCAGGATCAGGCTGGGCAACGCCGGCAATGTGACGGCGGCCAGTTGCTCGGGGTTCAGGCCCTTGAGCAGCGAGCCGGTGCCGGGCGCTGCGGCGGGAGCAGCCTCAGAATACTGTTCATGCATCCATTGATTCTAGGAGCCGGGGGCTGGCTCACGCTGGTGGCACTGGCCTGGCCCGCCGCAGCGCATGCCGGCGCCTGCCCGCCGGCCGCATCGCCGGTGACCGAGGTCTTCATCGCCGCCGACTGCGCCGACTGCTGGTCGGCCCCCGCTGCGCGGGCCGGTGCGCCCGGCTGGCGGCTCGACTGGATCACCCCCGCCGCGGCCGATGCGCCGCTGGCCGCCGCCGCGCTGGCCGACAGCCGCGAACGCGCCGACCGCGCTGCC
>MESD01000026.1:0-9514 GCA_001770815.1 Burkholderiales bacterium RIFCSPHIGHO2_12_FULL_69_20 | reverse complement strand
CTGGCTGGCGCTGGTCGAGCTGTTGCCCGCCGGCGCCGAAGGCTCGCCAGTGCCACGCGCGCTGGTGCGCAGCGTGGCCGGGCCGCTGCCGCTGGCCGAGCCTCCGCCGGGCCAGTCGGTCAGCCAGCTGCGTGCGCTGCGCTGGCCCGAGGGCGCCCAACCGCAGCGGCTGCAGGCCCGCGCCTGGATCGAAGCGCCCACCGGGCAGGTGTTGCTGATGGCCGCCGACCGCTGCCCCTGAACCACCGCGCGAGGCAGAATCCGCGCGCCACGAAAGGCCCCACCATGGACATCTTCGACTACGACAACATCCTGCTGCTGCCGCGCCAGTGCCGCGTCAACAGCCGTGCCGAGTGCGACACCTCGGTCGAGTTCGGCCCGCGCCGCTTCAAGCTGCCGGTGGTGCCGGCCAACATGAAGACGGTGGTCGACGAGGCCATCGCCGAGCAGCTGGCCGCCAGCGGCCACTTCTATGTGATGCACCGCTTCGACCTCGACAACGTGGCCTACGCGCGGCGCATGCGCGACCTGGGCCTGTTCGTTTCGATCAGCTCGGGCGTCAAGCCCGCCGATGCCGCGGTGATCGACCAGCTGGCCGCCACCGGCATCGGCGCCGACTACATCACCATCGACATCGCCCACGGCCATGCCGAGAGCGTGCGCCGCATGATCGGCCACATCCGCGAGAAGCTGCCCGACAGCTTCGTCATCGCCGGCAACGTGGGCACGCCCGAAGGCGTGATCGACCTCGAGAACTGGGGCGCCGACGCCACCAAGGTGGGCATCGGCCCCGGCAAGGTCTGCATCACGCGGCTGAAGACCGGCTTCGGCACCGGCGGCTGGCAGCTCAGCGCGCTGAAGTGGTGTGCCCGCGTTGCAGCCAAACCCATCGTCGCCGACGGCGGCATCCGCCACCACGGCGACATCGCCAAGAGCGTGCGCTTCGGCGCCGCGATGGTGATGGTGGGCTCGCTGTTCGCCGGCCACGAAGAGTCGCCGGGCGCCACGGTCGAGGTCGACGGCAAGCTCTACAAGGAGTATTACGGCTCGGCCAGCGACTTCAACAAGGGCGAGTACAAGCATGTCGAAGGCAAGCGCATCCTCGAGCCGATCAAGGGTCAACTGGCCGACACGCTGCGCGAGATGCACGAAGACCTGCAGAGCTCGATCAGCTATGCCGGCGGCCGGGTGCTGGCCGACCTGCGCCGAGTGAACTACGTGGTGCTGGGCGGCGAGAACGCGGGCGAACACCTGCTGATGTGAGGGCCTCCGGCAATTGCATTTGTACAAATGCATAATGCGAAGTCGGCGATGCCCGTCGCCCCTGCGCATTCAGCCCCCGAAGGACCTGCCCTGATGAAGGATGACCTGATTGACATGGCCGCCACGATGTGGGCGGGCATTGGCGGAGGCACGGTCACGGCCTTGCGCATCGTCGTCATCCTGAGCCTGGCGTGGGTGCTGATCACCGTGCTGCAGCGCGCGATCCGGGCCTTTCGCATCCGCATTTCCAGCCGCTTCGACGACCGCGAGGTGATCAAGCGCGCCGAGACGCTGGGCCGAGTCTTCCGCTACCTGGCCGCGGTCGTCGTCTCGCTGCTGGCCGGCATGCTGGTGCTGGCCGAGCTGGGCATCTCGGTCGCGCCCATCCTGGGGGCGGCGGGTGTGGTCGGCCTGGCCGTGGGCTTCGGTGCGCAGAGCCTGGTCAAGGATTACTTCACCGGCTTCTTCATCCTGCTGGAAAACCAGATCCGCGAGGGCGACGTCGTCAAGCTCGGCGAGCACGCCGGATTGGTCGAGGTGGTGACCTTGCGCTATGTGCAGCTGCGCGATTACGACGGGTATGTGCACTTCGTGCCCAATGGCCAGATCAACACCGTGGTCAACCTCAGTCGCGGCTACGCCCAGGCGGTGATGGACATCAGCGTGGCCTACCGCGAGAACGTCGACGAGGTGATGGTCGTGATGCAGGAAACCGGTGCCGCGCTGCGCGCCGACAGCCGCATGGACGGCCTCATCCTGGATGCGCTGGAGATGGCGGGCGTCGAGCGCTGGGACGATTCGGCCGTGATCATCCGTTGCCGCTTCAAGTGCGCGCCACTGCAGCAGTGGACGGTTCGCCGCGAGTACCTGCGCCTGCTGAAACAGGCGTTCGACGCCCGTGGCATCGAGATCCCCTTCCCGCACCTGACCGTCTACGCCGGCCAGGACCGCGAGGGCCATGCGCCCGCCCTGCCGCTGCAGTTGCAGCGCTCACCCACCGCCGCGGTGGCGGCCGCTCGCGCAGACGCCGAAGCGGCCTGACACCCGTCGCCACGACGCCGGCGCGGGGCCCGCGGCAGCGCCGCGCCGCACCCACTTGAATCGGCTAGGGCATTCCCTAGCGGCGGTCGAATTTCCACGGAAGCCCGTCTGGCCTTGCGTACAGTCGCGCCCACAGCGCCGCTGGCCATTTTTGCCGGGCATCGCGGCGCATTTGCACGACTACCCCTTTCCCGCAGGAGACCTCATGACGGCGTTGCTCAAGATATCCAGGCTGATCGACCTGATGAACACCTGGATAGGCAAGCTGACCATGTGGCTGGTGCTGGCCTCGGTGCTGATCAGCGCCGGCAACGCCATCACCCGCAAGGCCTTCAACATCGGCTCGAACGCCTTCCTCGAGATCCAGTGGTACCTGTTCGCCGCAGTCTTCATGCTGGGTGTGGGTTACGTCATGCTGAAGAACGCGCATGTGCGCATCGACTTCATCTCGGGCAAGCTCAGCAAACGCACCAACGCCATCATCGACGCGGTGGGCATCGTGGTCTTCACGATCCCGCTGTCGATCATCATGATCGACCTCGGCTGGCCGCTGTTCCTGCGCACCTACCTCAGCGGCGAGATGAGCCAGAACGCCGGTGGCCTGATCCGCTGGCCGGTGATGGCCCTGGTGCCGCTGGGCTTCACCATCCTGCTGCTGCAGTCGGTGTCCGAGCTGATCAAGCGCATTGGCTTTCTCACCGGCCACCTGGACGAACCCTTCCCGCTGGAGGACGGCAAGACCGCCGAAGAACGGCTGGTCGAAGAGCTGGCCGCCCAGGCCGAACAGCTGCGTCTGGCCAAGGTGAACTGACATGGTCGACTTCATCGCCTCCAACTTCGTGCCGTTGCTGTTCAGCGGCCTGCTCGTCTTCCTGCTCACCGGCATCCCGGTGGCCTTCGGCCTGGCGGCCACCGGCCTGCTGTTCGGCTTCATCGGCATGGAGGTGGGGCTGTTCTCCAGCAACCTGTTCCAGGCCCTGCCGCAGCGGGTGTTCGGCATCATGCAGAACGACACCCTGCTGGCGATCCCGTTCTTCACCTTCATGGGCATCATCCTCGAGCGATCCGGCATGGCCGAGGATTTGCTGGAGACCGTGGGCCAGGTGTTCGGCCCGTTGCGTGGCGGCCTGGCGGTGGCGGTGATCCTGGTGGGTGCGCTGCTGGCGGCCACCACCGGCGTGGTGGCGGCGGCGGTGATCTCGATGGGCCTGATCTCGCTGCCCATCATGCTGCGCTACGGCTACAACCGCACCATTGCCACCGGCACCATCACCGCATCGGGCACGCTGGCGCAGGCCATCCCGCCATCGCTGGTGTTGATCGTGCTGGCCGACCAGCTGGGCCGCTCGGTCGGTGACATGTACGCCGGCGCGCTGCTGCCGGGTGTGCTGCTGGTGGGGCTGTACCTGGCCTTTGTCGCCGCGGTGGCGATCTTCAAACCCGACTGGGTGCCGGCGCTGCCCGAAGAGGCCCGCATCTACCGCGAGCCCAACGGCAGCTCGGGCCACCGCTCGCTGCTGGTGCTGCTGGTCCTTTGCGGCGTGGCCGGCTGGGCCTGGGCGCAAGTGCACGACCGTGCCATGCAGGCCTGGATCGGCCGCACCAGCGCGTCGCCGGCCGACGAGGTGCTGATCATGTCGCTGACCGTGGCCTCGCTGCTGGCGCTGGCGCTGGCCATCGTCAACAGCGTGACACGCATGGGCCTGCTGTCGAAGCTGACCGAGCGCTTCACCTTCGTGCTGATCCCGCCGCTGGTGCTGATCTTCCTGGTGCTGGGCACCATCTTCCTGGGTGTGGCCACGCCCACCGAAGGTGGCGCGATGGGGGCGCTGGGCGCGCTGATCATGGCGCTGGGCCGGCGCAAGCTCAGCTTCAAGCTGCTCAACCAGGCGCTGGACAACACCGCCAGGCTGTCGACCTTCGTGCTGTTCATCCTGATCGGCAGCACGGTGTTCAGCTTCACCTTCAACGCCGCCGACGGCCATGTGTGGGTGGAGCATCTGTTCGCCGCCCTGCCCGGTGGTGCGCTGGGCTTCCTGATCGTGGTGAACATCCTGGTGTTCATCCTGGGCATGTTCATCGACTTCTTCGAGATCGCCTTCATCGTGATCCCGATGCTGATCCCGGTGGCCGAGAAGATCCTGCCCGGGCTGTTCCCGGAGGGCACGCCGATCGACGCGATCATGGTGTGGTTCGGCGTGATCATCGCGATGAACCTGCAGACCTCGTTCCTGACGCCGCCGTTCGGCTTTGCACTGTTCTACCTGCGCAGCGTGGCCGCCAAGAGCGACTACAAGGACCGCATCACCGGCGCGAACATCCCGGCGGTGACCACCTCGCAGATCTACAAGGGCTCGATCGCCTTCATCGTGCTGCAGGTGGCGATGGTGGGCTGCATCATCGCCTTCCCGGGGCTGGTGACCGGTGGCATCGGCGAGACGACCCTGATCGATGCCGACAAGGCCCTCGAGAGCATGGGCCTGCCGCAAGCCGAAGAAGCGCCACCCCCGACGATGGGCGACGAGGCGCCGGCAGCGCCCTCGTCCAGCGAGAACGACGAAGACCCGATGAAGGCCTTGATGGACTCGGTCAAACCGGATGGCGCGGACGCCAAGAAGCCTTGATGGCCTGACCCCGTCGGGGCACCGCCAGCCGGTGCCCCGAGGCGCCGCAAATCCAGCCTGAAGCGCCCTCCCGGCGCCCCAGAAAAAACGCCCCGCATCGCGGGGCGTTTTGCATGACGGGTGGCGCTCTGGGCGCCACCTACCTCTCGCTGCTCAGAGCTTCTGGCGCTGCATGAAGCCGTCGAAGCTGGCCTCGGTGAAGCGGAACCACAGGTTCTGCTCGGCGCGGAACTTCGAGTAGTCGTCGTAGACCTTCTTCCAGTTCGGGTTCTTGGCCGAGAGCTCGCTGTACAGCGCCATCGCCTCCTTGAAGGCGGCATCCATCAGGTCCTTCGGGAACGGGAACAGCTTGGCACCACCCGCCACCAGCGATTTCAGCGCGGCGGCGTTCTTGCCGTCGTACTTGGCCTGCATGTCGAGGTGGGCATACGACGACGCGCACTCGATGACGGCCTTGTACTCGGACGACAGGCCGTCGTAGGCCTTGCTGTTGACAAACAGGTCGAGCTGCGGACCACCTTCCCACCATCCCGGGTAGGCATAGTGCGGTGCCACCTTGAAGAAGCCCAGCTTCTGGTCGTCGTAGGGACCGACCCACTCGGCCGCATCGATGGTGCCTTTTTCCAGCGCCTGGTAGATCTCGCCACCGGGGATGTTCTGCGGCACGCCACCGATGCGCTCGACCACTTTGCCGGCAAAACCGCCCACGCGGAACTTGGTGCCCTTGAAGTCGGCCAGCGAGGTGATCGGCTTGCGGAACCAGCCCCCCATCTGCGCCCCGGTATTGCCCATCGGGAAGTTGATGATGTTGTAGCCGCGATAGAACTCGCGCATCAGCTTCAGGCCGTTGCCTTCATAGGCCCAGGCCGTCATCTGCCGGCTGTTCAGGCCGAAGGGGATGGCGCAACCCAGCGCGAAGGTCTCGTCCTTGCCGAAGAAGTAGTAGGGCGCGGTGTTGGCCATCTCGACCGTGCCGGCCTGCACCGCATCGACCACACCGAACGCAGGCACCAGCTCACCCGGCGCATGGGTGGTGATGGTGAACTTGCCACCGGTCAGCTCCTTGACCTTGGCGGCGAACACGTCATTGACACCGAACAGCGTGTCCAACGACTTCGGGAAGCTCGAGGTCAGCCGCCAACGCAGCGTGGCTTGGGCATGCACGATGGCTGGTGCGGCACCCGCAGCCAGCACACCGGCCAGGCCGGCACCCCGAACAAAATTACGACGTTCCATGCATATCTCCTAGGCAAGTTTGCAGACAAGAACGGCGCATTCTAGAAGCCAGAAGTGGCAACCGAAGGGAGTGAAAGCCCCGACACCGCCACCATGGCCTGCCGCGTTGCGCGGCGGCATGGCGCGGTGATTCGGGCTCAGCTGCCTGCGACTTTCATGCGCTCGATCAACATCGAACCGATCGTCTTGCCGCCCGACACGTAGGTATCGGCGCCCAGCGCGGCGATCTGGCGGAACATCTCGCGCAGGTTGCCCGCAATGGTCACCTCGTGCACCGGATGCACGATGCGCCCGCCCTCCACCCAGTAACCGGCGGCGCCGCGCGAGTAGTCGCCGGTCACATGGTTGACGCCCTGGCCCATCAGCTCGGTGACGAACAGCCCGCGGCCCAGCTTGCGCAGCATTTCATCGAGGTGGTCGCCCGGCCGGGTGAGGCGGCTGGTCAGCGACAGGTTCTGCGAGCCGCCGGCGTGGCCGGTGGTCTTCAGGCCCAGCTTGCGCGCCGAGTAGCTGCTGAGAAAGTAGCCCTGCACCACGCCCGCCTCGACCACCCGGCGCCGGTGGGTGCGCACGCCCTCGTCGTCGAAGGCGGAACTGGCCTTGCCACGTGGGATCAGCGGGTCTTCGTCGACATCGAGGTGATCGGCCAGCACCGGCGTGCCGATGCTGTCGAGCAAGAAGGTGGCGCGGCGGTACAGCGCACCGCCGCTGAGCGCCTGCACCAGCGCGCCCAGCATGCCGGCGGCCAGCGTGTTCTCGAACAGCACCGGCACCTCGCAGGTGGGCACCTTGCGGCCCTTCAGGCGCGACAGCGCACGCTCGGCGGCATAACGGCCCACCGCTTCGGGCGAGGCCAGGTCCATCGCATTGCGCTCCGAGCTGTACCAGGCGTCGCGCTGCATGTCGGCGCCCTTGCCGGCGATCGGCGAGACCGAGATCGAATGCCGCGAGCTGGCATAACCACCGCGGAAGCCGCGGCTGTTGCCGGCCCAGAAATGCGACTGCTGCGCCGAGGTGCCACCACCCTCGCTGTTGCTGATCTTCGGGCTGGTGGCAAACGCCGCGTCCTCGCAGCGCCGCGCCAGCGCAGCCGCGCCGTCGGCATCCAGCGCCCAGGGGTGAAACAGGTCGAGGTCGAGACCGGCCACGTCGGGCGTGGCCAGGTCGTCGGCATCCGGCAGGCCGGCGGCCGGATCCTCGGCGGTGAAGCGCGCAATGTCGTAGGCCGCGCGCACCGTCTGCGCGATCGCGGCACGCGAGAAGTCGCTGGTGCTGGCGTTGCCACGGCGCTGGCCGAGGTAGACGGTGACGCCCAGGCTCTTGTCGCGGTTGCGCTCGACGTTCTCGATCTCGCCCTTGCGCACCGACACCGACAGGCCGGCGCCTTCGCTGACCTCGGCGGCGGCATCGCTGGCGCCCAGGTCCTTGGCGATGGCCAGCGTGTCGTCGACGATCTGCTGGAACTGCTCGCGGTTGAAGGCGAAACCCTGGGAAATGGTGGAACCGGACATGTAGTCGATGCTCGTGGCGAGGTGGGCGACAATGATAGCCATCGGCTCCGGCCACCCTGACCGACCGCTCTGGAAACCCCCTGGCCCATGCCTCAACGTCCCGACCAGCCCGCTGACCACGCCCCCGACGGCCTGCCGCAGACCTTCGAGTTCGAGCGCCCCAGCAAGACCCGCCGCAAGCAGCAGGCGCACGATCTGCAGGCCCTCGGTGAGGCGCTGGTGGCGCTGCCGCCCAGCCGGTTGAAGGACGTGCCGATGCCCGAGGCCCTGCGCGACGCCATCGCCCAGTACCGCCGCACGCGCAGCTTCGAAGGCCAGCGCCGCCAACTGCAGTACGTCGGCAAGCAGATGCGCTTTGCCGACGAAGGCCCGCTGCGCGAGGCGGTGGATGCCTTCAAGCTGGGCTCGGCCAAGGACACGCTGACGCTGCACGAGACCGAGCGCTGGCGCGACGAGCTGGTGGCCAGCGACGACGCGCTGACGCGCTGGGCGGGCGAGTTCCCGGGCAGCGACCTGCAGCGCCTGCGCAGCCTGGTGCGCGCCGCGCGCAAGGATGCCGCCGCCGCCCCAGAGCAGCGCAACGGCCGTGGTTACCGCGAGCTGTTCCAGTTCATCAAGCCCTGGCTGGGCGATGCCGCCGGCCAGCCGGCGCACGACCGCGGCGAGCACCACGACGACGAGGAAGAGCCCGACGATGAGTGAGCACGACACGGTGAGGATCGGCCTGGTGTCGGTCAGCGATCGCGCCTCGGCCGGTGTCTACCAGGACCAGGGCATCCCCGCGCTGCAAGACTGGCTGGGCCGCGCGCTGAAGAACCCGATCCACTGGGAAACGCGGCTCATCCCCGACGAGCAGGACGGCATCAGCGCCACGCTGCGCGAACTGGTGGACGAGGCGAAATGCGACCTGGTGCTGACCACCGGCGGCACCGGCCCGGCACCGCGCGACGTGACGCCCGAAGCCACGCTGGCGGTGGCCCACAAGGTGATGCCGGGCTTCGGCGAGCAGATGCGCCAGATCAGCCTGCGCTTCGTGCCCACGGCGATCCTCAGCCGCCAGGTGGCGGTGATCCGCGGCCAGGCGCTGATCATCAACCTGCCGGGCCAGCCCAAGTCGATTGCCGAGACGCTGCAGGGCCTGCCGGCAGCCGAACCGCCGGCACACGGCATCTTTGCCGCCGTGCCCTACTGCATCGACCTGATCGGCGGGCCTTACCTGGAATGCGACGAGGTGGTGTGCAAGGCCTTCCGGCCGAAACGCACGCCCCCCCCGTAGCGCCGTCGGCGCTCCCCCCAGGGGGCGCCGCTGGTGGACCGGCGGAGCCGGTTCCACGGCGTCTGCTGGCCGCCAACAGTGCGCTGCGGGCGCGCCGCCTTACTTCACCAACCGGTTCAGCCGCTCGGCGTCGAAGTTCTCGGTGGTGTGCGCATCCTGCGGCACGCAGGTGGCGCCGGGCAGTTCACGCGCGCCGCCCGAGAGCGTCTCGATCGCCTGCCACAGCAGGGCGATCTGATGCTCCTGGCTGCTGGCGTTGTCGATCAGGCCCTTCATCGCCTGCGACACCGGATCGTCGCCCTGCGTCACGCCGTAGGCCGAGAAGCCCATCTTGGCCGCGGCGTCCTCGCGCGCGGTCTCGACCTCGGCCTTGAGGATGCGCGCCGGATTGCCCACCGCGGTGGCGCCAGCCGGCACCGGCTTCATCACCACCGCGCCCGAGCCCACCCGCGCGCCGTCGCCCACGGTGAAGCCGCCCAGCACCTGCGCATTGGCGCCGACGATCACGCCCTTGCCCAGCGTGGGGTGGCGCTTGGTGCCGCGGCCCAGCGAGGTGCCGCCCA
>MESD01000025.1 GCA_001770815.1 Burkholderiales bacterium RIFCSPHIGHO2_12_FULL_69_20 | reverse complement strand
ACGCCGCCGGCTGCCGGCGGCACGCCGGTGCCTGCGGTGGCGGAGCCCGCTGGCAACGACCGCGCCGCGGCCGACCACGACCTGCGTGCCGAACCACTGCCCGGCGAACCCCCCACCGAGACGCCCGAGGCCTGGCCCGCCGAGACCCTCGACGACGACGACATCCTGGGCTTTCCGCGCGGCGCCGCCGCCGGTGAATGTGTGCACGCCGCCTTCGAATGGGCCGAGTTCACCGAAACCGCCACCTGGCCCGCGGCCATCACCCGCGCGCTGCGCCAGCACCCGCCAGCGGCGCTGGCCGACGACGATGGTGTGGCAGCTGCCAACCCAGCATCGGCCTGGGCGGCGATGCTGCAGCGCCTGCTGCGCGACGTGCTGAACCTGACGCTGCCGGTGGGCACAACGCGGCCGCTGCGGCTGGCCCAGGTGCCGCCCGGCCAGCGGCTGGCCGAGCTGGAGTTCCACCTGCACGCGCCGCGGCTGGATGCGCAGCGGCTCAACACCACGCTCGCGGCGCTGGGCTACCCGTCGTCGGCGCTGGACTTCCCGTCGCTGCGTGGCTACCTCAAGGGCTTCATCGACCTGGTGTTCGAGCACGACGGCCGCTACTTCATCGCCGACTGGAAGTCCAACCACCTGGGGCAACGCGCCACCGACTACAGCCCCGCCGGCCTGGCCACCACGATGGCCGAGCACCACTACCACCTGCAGTACCTGGTCTACAGCGTGGCGCTGCACCGCTGGCTGGCCGCGCGCCTGCCGGGTTATCAATTCGAGCAGCATTTCGGCGGTGCGCTGTACCTGTTCGTGCGTGGCGTGCGGCCGGGCTGGCGCAACGCCGATGGCACGCCGGCGGGGGTGTACTTCCACCGGCCCGAGGCCACCGCGATCCATCGCCTGTCGGCACTGTTCGACCGTCCGGAGGGATCGGCATGAATGCCCTGCCCGGCAGCAGCCCCGAAGCCACGCTGGCTGAAGGCTTCGCGCGCCATGTGCGGCAATGGGCGCTGTCCCAAGGTGCAGACGATGGCGCGGCCGCCACAGCGGCGCGGGCCGCACAGGCGCTGAGCCTGGCCACCAGCGCAGGCCATGTGTGCCTGATGCTGGCCGAACTGGCCGCCGCCATGACGCCGGCCGAAGGCGGCGCACCGGCCGATGCGCCTGCGTGGCGCACCGCGCTGCTGGCCTCGGGCGTGGTGGGCATACCGGAATTGCCCGGCAGCCGACCGCTGATCCTGGACGACGAGGACCGGCTCTACCTGCACCGCCACTTCGATTTCGAGCGCCGGCTGGCGCAGCGCCTGGTGCGCTGCGCAGCGCCGCTGCCGGTGGTCGATGCGGCGCGGCGCGCACGCACCGCGCAGCAACTGGCCACGCTGTTTGCGGGTAACGCCGGCCATGCAGACCAGGGCGTCGACTGGCAGCAACTGGCCGCGGCGCTGGCGCTGCGCGGCCGGCTCAGCATCATCAGCGGCGGGCCGGGCACCGGCAAGACCACCACCGTGGTCAACCTGCTGGCCTGCCTGCTGGCGCAGCAGCCCGATGCCCGCGTGGTGCTGGCCGCGCCCACCGGCAAGGCCGCCGCCCGGCTGGCCGAGGCGCTGCGCAGCCGCGCCGCGCACCTGGCGCCCGAGCTGCAGGCACGGCTGCCCACCGAAGCCTTCACGGTGCACCGGCTGCTGGGCGTGCGGCCCGAGGGCGCTGCCGACGCCGACAACGGCGGCCCCTTCGTGCACCACGCCGGCCGCCCGCTGGCACTCGACGCGCTGGTGGTCGACGAGGCCTCGATGCTCGATCTGGCGCTGGCCACGCGCCTGCTGGAGGCCGTGCCCGAGCACGCCCGCATCATCCTGCTGGGCGACAAGGACCAGCTCTCGGCGGTGGAGTCGGGCGCGGTGTTTGCCGAACTGAGCGCCGATCCCTCGCTCAGCCCGGCTGCGCGCCGCGACCTGGCCGCGCTGTGCGGCGTGGCGGCCGAGCGCATCGTGCCGGCCGCGCCGCTGCGCGCCAGCGCGCTGCACGACAGCGTGGTCTGGTTCAACCGCAACTTCCGTTTTGCCGCCGATTCGGGCATCGGCCGGCTGGCCGCCGACACCGTGGCCGGCCGCGCCGACGCTGCGCTGGCCTGGCTGCGCCGCGGCGACGACCCCTCGGTGCAGTGGATCGATGACGCCCAGCCGGGCCTGGCGCCGGCCACGCTGGCCGCCCTCGTCGCCGGTTATGCGCCCTACCTGGCGGCGCTGCAGACCGGTGTGCCGGGCATGGCCGACGTCGACAGGGACAGCGTCGATGTGGCGGCCATCACCGAGGCCTTCGGCCGCTTCCGCGTGCTGTGCGCGGTGCGCGAGGGCCCACGCGGCGTGGCCGCGATCAACGAGGTGCTGGGCCACCAGCTGCGCCTGGCACTGGCCGGCACGGCGCCGGCAGGCGACACCCGCTCGCCGTGGTTCGTCGGCCGGCCGGTGATGGTGCTGCGCAACGACCCGGTGCTCAAGCTCTTCAACGGCGACATCGGCATCACGCTGCCGGCGGCCGGCGCTGGGCTGATGGTGTTCTTCCCGGCGACCGACGGTGGTTTTCGCGCGGTGGCGCCGCTGCGCCTGCCCGCGCACCAGACGGCGCTGGCGATGACGGTGCACAAGTCGCAGGGCTCCGAGTTCGACGCGGTGGCCGTGCTGCTGCCGGCGCAGCGCAGCCGGGTGCTCAGCCGCGAGCTGCTCTACACCGCCGTCACCCGCGCGCGCCGGCAGGTGCTGCTGGCCGCGCCGTCGGCCGTGCTGGCGGCGGCGATCAGCGCCGGCACGCAGCGCCACTCGGGGCTGCTGGCGCGCCTGCGCGACGCGATGGCGGCGTGAGGCCGATGCCGCACCCGACGCCAACCTCGGCCGCTCATCTTTACCTTGTTTGACACAGGTGCGATGCGGGTGTAACGGCGCAGGCGCAAGATGCAGCGGCAAGCTGCCCTGCAGCATTTTCTGGATTCGATGAAACCCGTTCTCCCGCCCATTGAAGGCGCTCGCTATCGCCGACACCGGCGGCCCGTCTTGCCGATTGCGTTGTTGAGCATGCTGGCACTGGTCGGCTGCGCATCGTTGCAGACGCCATCGGCACCCACTTCGTCGGCAACGCCCACCGCCTGGTCCGCCAGCGCTGCCACTGGCGAGGCCACCTCGCTGGCCGGCTGGTGGCAGCGTTTCGGCGATCCCGACCTGGCGCCGTTGATCGCGCAGGCGCTGCTGGGCCAGACCGACATCGCCGCGGCGCAAGCGCGGTTGCGCCAGGCCCGCGCGCAGCGCTCGCTGGCGGCGGCGCAGCTGTCACCCAGCGTGAGCGGCAGCGGCTCGGTGCAGGCCAACCGCAGCGACGGCGGCCACGGCGAGAGCTACCGCACCGGGCTCGATGCCAGCTGGGAGCTTGATCTGTGGGGCGCCGGTGCTGCCGGTGTGCAGGCCGCCGAAGCCACCGCCCGGGCCAGCGCCTTGACGCTGGCCCAGACCCGGGTGGCCGTGGCGGCCGAGGTGGCGGCCACGCTGCTGGAGTTGCGCGGCACCCAGGCGCGTGAAGCCATCGCCCGGCGCAACCTGGCCCTCCAGCTGCAGACGCTGCAGATCGTGCAATGGCGCCTGGAGGCCGGTCTGGTCACGCAGTTGGACGTGGAACAGGCGCGCACCTCGGTCGAGCAGACGCGCGCGCAACTGCCCGCGCTGCAGGGCGCTGCCGCGCAGGCAATGAACGCGCTGGCGGTGCTGACCGGGCAGGCGCCGGGTGCCTTGCAGGCCCGGCTGACCGCACCCGCCTCGTTGCCTGATTCGCCACCCATGGCGTTGCCAGCGGCGCCGCCCGATCTGGTGCTGGCCATTCCGGCCGAGGTGCTGCGCCAGCGACCCGATGTGCAGGCCGCCGAGCGCCGGCTGGCCGCTGCGGCTGCCCGCGTGAACGAAGCCGACGCCGCCCGCCTGCCCAGCCTGCAACTGGGCGGCTCGATCGGCCTGAATGCGCTGACGCTGGGCTCGCTGGCCAGTGGCTCGGGCGTGGCCTCGCTGCTGGCCAGCGTGAAGCTGCCGGTGTTCGACGGCGGCCGGCTGCGCGCCCAGGTGCAGGTGCAGGAAGCCGCCCGCGACGAGGCCGAGATCGGCTACCGCGCCGCGGTGCTGGCGGCGTTGCAAGAGGTGGAAGATGCGCTGATCGGCCTGCGCAGCACCCGCCAGCAGCTCACCGCGCAGCAGGCCGCGGCCGTCTCGGCGCAACGCACGGCCACGCTGGCCGAGCAGCGTTACCGCAGCGGGCTGGTCGATTTCCAGAACGTGCTGCAGAGCCAGCGCACCCTGCTGTCGGCCGAAGACAGCGTGGCCGGCACCACCACCTCGCTCGCCACCGCCCATGTGCGCCTGTACAAGGCGCTGGGCGGCGGCTGGACCCCCACCCTCGAAGAAGAGTTCACCCGATGAGCACCCCCGTTCCCGCGCCTGACAACGCCCTGCAGGAACTGCTCGGCGCCGCCGGCAGCCCGCGCCCCTGGTGGCGCCGCCGCACGCTGTGGGCTGCCGTGCTGGTGCTGGCCGCCGGCGCGGCCGGCACCTGGTACTGGCTGGGCCAGCGCCAGGCTGCGGCCGCGCCGCAATACCAGACCCAGGCCGTGGCGCGCGGCGGGCTGACGGTCACCGTCACCGCCAGCGGCACGTTGCAACCCACCACCCAGGTGGCCATCGGCAGCGAGTTGTCGGGCACCGTGGCGCGGGTGATGGTCGACGTCAACGACCGCGTCAAGAAAGGCCAGGTGCTGGTGGTGCTGGACGATGCCCGGCTGCGCGACCAGGCCGACGGCTCGCGCGCGGCGCTGGCGGCCGCCCAAGCCGCGCTGGCCCAGCAACGCGCCAGCGCGACCGAGGCGCGCGATGCGCTCGCCCGCCTGCGCGACGTCTACCAACGCAGCGGCGGCCAGGTGCCATCGGCTGCCGAGCTGTCGGCGGCCGAGGCCGCGCAGGCCCGCAGCGTGGCCAACGTGGCCAGCGCCGAGGCCAACGTGGCCCAGGCCCGGTCCACGCTCAGCAGCAACCAGACCAACCTGTCCAAGGCCACCCTCCGCTCGCCGATCGACGGCGTGGTGCTGTCGCGATCGGTCGAGCCGGGCAACGCGGTGGCCGCCTCGCTGCAGGCCGTCACGCTGTTCACGCTGGCCGAGGACCTGGCCAAGATGAAGCTGCAGGTCAATGTCGACGAGGCCGATGTCGGCCAGGTCAGGAACGGCCAGGCCGCCAGCTTCACCGTCAGCGCCTACCCTGCGCGGCGTTATCCGGCACGCATCGTGCGCGTGAGCTTCGGCTCGACCACCAAGGACAACGTGGTCACCTACCTGGCCGACCTGAGCGTGAACAACGACGACCTGTCGCTGCGCCCCGGCATGACCGCCACCGCCACCATCATCACCGTGGAGCGCAGCAACGCGCTGCTGGTGCCCAATGCCGCGCTGCGCTACACGCCGGCCGCGGCATCGGCGGCGCCCAAGGCCAGCAACAGCATCGTCTCCAGCATGATGCCGCGCGCGCCCCGCAGCGGCGGCCAGCGCAGCGCCGGCACCGACACCACGCAGGTGCGGCAGGTCTGGGTGCTGGAGGCGGGCGCACCGCGTGCCGTGGCGGTGACCCCGGGTGTCAGCGACGGGCGCATGACCGAGGTGACCAGCGCCCAACTGAAGCCCGGCATGGCGGTGATCGTCGCGCAGACTTCGGGGGGTGCGAAGTGAGCGATCCGGCGCAAACGCCGCTGATCCGGCTGCGCGGCGTGACCCGGGTCTACGGTGAGGGATCGGCCGAAGTGCAGGCGCTGCGTGGTGTGGATCTCGACATCGCGGCCGGCGAGTTCGTCGCCATCATGGGGCCCAGCGGATCGGGCAAGTCGACCGCGATGAACATCATCGGCTGCCTCGATTCACCCAGCGCCGGCGCCTACCTGTTCCGTGGCGTGGCGGTGCACCGGCTCGACCGCGACCAGCGCGCGTTGCTGCGGCGCGCGCATCTGGGCTTCGTCTTCCAGGGCTTCAACCTGCTGGCGCGCACCAGTGCGCAAGAGAACGTGGAGCTGCCGCTGTTGTACCGCGGCGAGTCGGCTGCGGCGCGCCACCAGGCCGCGCGCGCGGCGCTGGCCGCGGTGGGCCTGGCCGGCCGCGAGGGGCACACGCCGTCCGAGCTGTCGGGCGGCCAGCAGCAGCGCGTGGCCATCGCCCGCGCGCTGGTCACCAACCCCACCGTGCTGCTGGCCGACGAGCCCACCGGCAACCTCGACACCCAGCGCGGGCGCGAGATCATGGAGCTGCTGGCCGGGCTGAACCGCGACCGCGGCATCACCGTGCTGATGGTCACCCACGAGCCCGACATGGCCGCCTACGCGCGCCGCGTGGTGCGCTTCGTCGACGGGCTGATCGAGAGCGACCACGTGCAAGCAGCGTTGGTGCCGAACCCGGCCCCCGCCCCGGCCAAGGAGCCTGCCTGATGTGGCTCAACACGCTGGGCCTGGCGCTGCGCGAGATCCGCCGCAACCTGCTGCGCTCGTTCCTCACCATCCTGGGCATCGTCATCGGCGTGGCTGCGGTGATCACCATGGTCACCATCGGCCAGGGCGCCACGCGCGCCGTGTCCGACCAGATCACCAGCCTGGGCACCAACCTGCTCATGCTGCGGCCGGGCCAACGCCTGGGGCCGGGTCGCGACGCGGCCGGCTCGCCGCCCTTCCGCCAGGCCGATGGCGACGCGATTGCCGCGCAGATCACCGGCGTGCGCGCGGTGGCGCCGCAGGCGGGCACCGGCGCGGTGGCGGTGTACGGCGCACGCAACTGGTCGACCGTGGTCTACGGCAGCACCAATGCCTATTTCGACACCAACAACTGGACGCTGGCCGAGGGCCGCCTGTTCGAGGACGCCGAGCAACGTGCCGGCGCGGCCGTCTGCGTGATCGGCGCCACCGTGCGGCGCGAGCTGTTCGGCACCACGTCGCCGGTGGGCTCGCGGCTGCGCCTGCGCAACCTCAGCTGCGAGGTCATCGGCCTGCTGCAGAGCAAGGGCCAGGCGGCGATGGGCAATGACCAGGACGACATCGTCGTGATGCCGATAGCCACCGTGCAGCGGCGCCTGACCGGCAACCTGAACGTGGGCACGCTGCTGGTGTCGATGCACGACGGCGCCGACGCCGAGCAGGTGAAGGCCGACCTGACGCGCCTGCTGCGCGAGCGGCGCAAGCTGGCCGAGAGTGACGAGAACAACTTCAACGTGCTCGACACCAAGCAGCTGGCCGAGACGCTGTCGAGCACCACCCAGGTGATGACCACGCTGCTGGGCGCCGTGGCCGCGGTCAGCCTGCTGGTGGGCGGCATCGGCATCATGAACATCATGCTGGTCAGCGTGACCGAGCGCACCCGAGAGATCGGCATCCGCCTGGCCATCGGCGCGCTGGGCCACGAGGTGCTGATGCAGTTCCTGATCGAGGCGGTGGTGCTGGCGGCACTGGGCGGGTTGATCGGCATCGCCATCGCCACCGCGGCGTCGATCGTGCTGACCGGCCTGATGGGCGTGCCCTACGCCTTCGACATCGGCATCAACCTGCTGTCGTTCGGCTTTGCCGCGGCCATCGGCGTGATCTTCGGCTACTTTCCGGCGCGCCGCGCCGCGCGGCTCGACCCGATCGAGGCGCTGCGGCACGAGTAGCGCCAGCGCCCACCGCGGCGGGCCGCCTCGATCAGGCCTGTGCGGCCAGCGCGCCGCGGCGGATCTGGTCGCGCTCCAGTGATTCGAACAAGGCCTTGAAGTTGCCTTCGCCGAAGCCGTCGTCGCCCTGGCGCTGGATGAACTCGAAGAACACCGGGCCGAGCAGCGTCTCGGAAAAGATCTGCAGCAGCAAACGCGGCTGGCCGCCGGTCTTCAGGCCCTCGGTGCTGCCGTCGAGCAGGATGCCGCGCGTCTGCAGTTCGGCCACCGGCTGGCCGTGGCCGGGCAGGCGCTCGTCCAGCATCTCGTAGTACACGGCGTTGGGCGCGGTCATCAGCGGCACGCCGGCCAGTTGCAGGCGGTCAACGGTGGCGATCAGGTCGTCGGTGAGCAGCGCCACATGCTGGATGCCCTCGCCGTTGAACTTCATCAGGAACTCTTCGATCTGGCCCGCGCCACGCGACGATTCTTCGTTGAGCGGGATGCGGATCTTGCCGTCGGGCGCGGTCATGGCCTTGCTGGTCAGGCCGGTGTATTCGCCCTGGATGTCGAAGTAGCGCAGCTCGCGGAAGTTGAACAGCTTCTCGTAAAAGCCCGCCCAATAGGCCATGCGCCCGCGGTAGACGTTGTGCGTCAGGTGGTCGATCAATTTCAGGCCGTGGCCCACCGGATGGCGGTCGACGCCCTCGATGAAATCGAAGTCGATGTCGTAG
Organism: Burkholderiales bacterium RIFCSPHIGHO2_12_FULL_69_20; assembly: GCA_001770815.1. Taxonomy (GTDB): domain Bacteria; phylum Pseudomonadota; class Gammaproteobacteria; order Burkholderiales; family Burkholderiaceae_C; genus Pseudaquabacterium. Next base: position 1,086 of record MESD01000025.1, on the reverse strand, counting down.
ATCGAGCGGCCACTCTCGAAGCGATCGATCAGGTACAAGGGCGCGCCGCCAATGCCCTTGACCGCCGGCAGGCGCAGCTCCATCGGCCCGGTGGGGATGTCGATGGGCTGGGCGCCGTGCTGCAGCGCCAGTTCGTAGGCCTGGTGCGAATCCTTCACCCGGAACGCCAGGCCGCAGGCCGACGGCCCGTGCTCGGCGGCAAAGTACGCGGCGATGCTGCGCGGCTCGCGGTTGACGATGAAGTTGATGCCGCCCTGGCGGTACAGCACCACGTCCTTCGAGCGGTGGCGCGCCACCAGCGTGAAGCCCATGCGCTCGAACAGCGGCTCGAGCAGGTGGGCGGTGGGCGAGGCGAATTCGACGAACTCGAATCCCATGAGGCCCATGGGATTCTCGAAAAGATCGGCCATGACAGTGCTCCTGTTGGCGTTGATGGTGACAAGCGGCAGGCTGGAACAGCCCGCATCGTTCGGTTCAACGCCGGCGCGGTGGTGCGCAGGGCAGCCCGCGCACGCTGCGAGCCAGGTGATCGCCGAAGAACAGGGCAGAGCCAGGCATGCAGTCAGGTCGATCTGGGGCCTTGAAGGGCGGCTTGGACGCCGGTGCGCCAAGGACCAGCCCATGATAACCACCGACCGGTCAGACACCGCCGAGGGGGCGTTGCGCCGGTTTGGTCAAGTAGTTTTGGTTCTTCCCGGCCTTCGGACGCCAACCGGCCGGGCCGAGGAAGGTGTCATTCGCAGTGCCCGGCGGAGGTGCGCTTCCAGGCATCCACCTTGCTTGTCAACCCCCGGAACCCGTTGGCGATCCAGTCATTCGGAGGTTCCGCCCTTAGGGTGTTGTACCAAGCGGATGTAGTATTCTTTCAGGCTATATTGCGCGACGTCCCCGCCGAGAGGGTGACAAGCGGCTCAAAAGGCCGACTCATGAACAAGAGCACAGCGTGTTGGCGCGTACGTCGCCAGGGCGTCTGGAGGTTAAACAGTGGATTACGCTACACAGCAACGCAACCCGGGCAAGCACCCGATCGGACTCGGCGTGGTGGTGGTTGGCCATGTGATCCTGGGCTATGCCCTGGTCAACGGG
>MESD01000024.1:35784-77054 GCA_001770815.1 Burkholderiales bacterium RIFCSPHIGHO2_12_FULL_69_20 | reverse complement strand
CCGCCTCCCGGACCAGCCCGGATGCGGCCTTCAACCGGCCAAGATAGTTGTCGTCAACCGGCCAGGGTAATTGTCGCCAACCAGTCGCCGAAACTGCTGGCGCTGTACCGCGAGGACGGCATCAACCTGGACCAGCTGATGGCGCTGACGCTGAGTGCCGACCACGCGGTTCAGGAGCGCACCTGGTTCGACGCGCAGCCGTGGGACAAGACGCCGGCCGCGCTGCGGCGGCGGCTGACGGTCGGCGAGGTCGAGGCTGCGGGCAGCGCGCTGGTGCGCTTCGTAGGGATCGAGGTTTACGAGGCCGCAGGCGGTGTCGTGCGGCGCGATCTTTTCGACGACGAGCAGAGCCGCTTCCTGTCGGATCCGGCACTGCTGGAGCGGCTGGCGACCGAGAAGCTGGAGGCGGTGGCCGCCACGGTCCGCGAGGAAGGATGGAAGTGGGTCGAGGCGCGGCTGTCCGTGGACTCACAGGTCCTGCGGCAGTTCGCGCCCTGTGCGCACGCCAACCGGAAGCCCACGGCCGCCGAGCAGCAGGAATTCGATGCGCTGGAACGGCGCGCTGTCGAACTGGAGCAGCAGGCGCAGGCGCTGGACGACGCACCCGAGTGGTCGCCCGACGAAGCCGAGATGATCGACCTGGAAGAGCAGGACATCGTGGCGCGGCGCAAGGCCATCCACGAGGCGCTCAAGACCTGGACGCCGGAACAGAAGGCACACGCTGGCGTCATCGTCACCATCGGCCGCGATGGTGACGTTGAGGTGATTCGCGGGCTGGTGCGCGACGAAGATCGCAGGGCCATCGCCGGTGCCGTCCGCCAGAACGGCGCGATGGACCATCGCGACACCCAAGGCGCGTGCGACGAGGACGAAGGTGCGCCGTCGCCGTCGGCGGCGCCCGAACGCCGGGCACCGGGCTGCAGCGAGGCGCTGACCAAGCGGCTCGCGGCGCACAGGACGATGGCCTTGCAGTCGATGCTGGCGCAGAACACGGCGGTGGCCCTGGCCTCGGTGGTGCATGTCTTCGTGCTGCGCACCTTCGGCGCCGACTACCCGCGTGAAGCGTCGGCGTTGCAGGTGACGCCGCAGTTGTCGGCGTTCGCGCTGGAGGCCATGGCCGACGACCTCAGGGCCAGCCGGGCATGGCAGGCCGTGCAGCAAGCGAAGGAGGCTTGGCACACGCGCCTGCCCGAAGACCAGGGCGAATGGCTCTGGTGGCTGATCGGCTTGCCCCAAGGCGAACTGATCGACTTGCTCGCGCTGTGCGGCGCGTTGACGGTCAACGCGCTGCCGGGCGCGGGTGCGGCGGGCAGCGCCAACGCCATCGCGGCGGCGCTCGGTCTGGACATGGCCGACTGGTGGGAGCCGACCGCCGAGGCCTACCTGAACCACGTGCCGAAGGCGCAGATCATCGCGGCGCTGAAGGAGGCGGGGCCCGGTCTGGCCGGTGGTGATGTCGAGGCTATGAAGAAGGATGCGCTGGTGAGCGCAGCGGCATCGCGGCTGGCCGGCACGCGCTGGCTGCCCGAGCCGCTGCGCCGATCGCCAGGTTGAACGGATCGTGCGGGCGGTGTGAACTCGCCCGCGCGATCCGGGTCGGAGGATTCATGTGGCTGCTGGTTGCTCGCGAACCCCGGCCGGACGCGCCTGATTGGCCCGGCCGGCGCTTGCTCGCGGCTGTCGATGCGGTCGTGTGGCCGTTGATGTGGGTGCTGCTGATCCGGCAGGTGCCGGGGCCGGCGGGCCTGGTCGGCCCGTTCGTCACGGCGCTCGCCGTGATGCTGGCGCTCGGCCGCCTGCACCGCGCGCTGTGGGTCAACCACCGCTACTGGTTCACGACCTGGCGCTGGGGCAAGGTGCTTGGCGCGATGCTGTTGATCGGCGCCGTGATGAAGCTGTCGATGTCGGCGTAGACCGGAACACTTGCGAGGGGTTCTCTCGCGGGGAGGGTGTCAGTGCGACACCGTTGGGCGACCGGCGCTCCACTGCTCGAGATCGATGCGGCGCCACGCGACGGCGCGCTTGGCGAGCCGGACCGGCGACGGGAACTTGTCCTCAGCCATCAGCCGGTAGATCGTCGATCGGCCGAGTCCGGTCATTCGCACGACGGCAGCCATGCGGACGAACACGGCGGGCTGCACGTCAGCGGTGGGCGGTTTCGACTCGGTCTGCATCTGGCTCATCAGGCGACTCCTGGGCTGCGTCTGAGGAGAACTCTAGGCGCTGCAGCTATGCCCGGGGGCGATGACTTTGGGCGGAAAAGTGTCGGCCACGTGTATCGCGCCGATCGCCAAAGAGAGACGGCGCTGAGGAGGTCCTCAACGCCGTCGAATGGTGGGGGGCATCAACTCTTGACTACTGCTCGTTGCCTTCAGTGATCCCTTGCTCCATCGGCCCGACGCTTTACCCCCATAGTGATGCGCATTCGAGCTTCACAGCTTCCAAGACGGTGAGCAGGTTGCTTTCCATAAGGATCTCCAGGTTGAAGGTGAACGAGAGGTTGACCGAGACGAGGAGGGAAAGCGCCAGGCCGCTTGCAAGGTCTAGCACTGAGCTAACAAAGAGCAGCGTTGCTGCCAAGTCAAACTCAATGTGATGGTAGCGCAGCGGCCGACGCGAGAGTCCGGGCCGCCCGCATACCTAAGACAGCAGCGACACGCGTCGTGCGTGCGGATTGAGCTGGCGCGTCGGCACCACAGGCAGCGTCACACACAGCACATTGGTTCAATGCGCGCAAAACTGGCACCAGACTGGCACCAGCCGAACCCAGAAAGCAAAAAAGTCAGCAGGCGCTAACCTGCTGACTCTTGCATTACTTGGCTCCCCGACCTGGGCTCGAACCAGGGACCTACGGATTAACAGTCCGGCGCTCTACCAACTGAGCTATCGGGGAATACAGCCTTGAAGTATAGCCTGGTTCTTTAGGGGCGGTCAAAAACTGAACTGTGCCGATGCGTGCAATGTGCGCGGCGCCAGCGGGTACAGGTAGGCGTGCTCGTACTGATAGGGCGCTTCCTGCCAGGCGCGGCGGTCGGCCAGGTTGTCGATGCCCACGCGCCACACCACCTGCATGCCCTGCAGTGTTTGTCGATAGCGCAACGCCAGGTCGATGCGGGTCCAGCCCGGTGTGGCGATGCGCTCGTCGGGCAGCACCATGCGCTCGCCCTCGTGGGTGACGAAACCCAGCAGGGCCAGACCCGGCACCGCGGCCAGGTTGTAGGCGGCCTGCAGTTTCAGGCTGGCGGCCGGCACGTTGGTGGGCCTGCGGCCGTTGAGCATGTTGTCTTGCGAGCCTTCGCGCCGGGCCTGCAGGGCCATCGCACTGCCGCGCAGGTTCCAGGCGCCCAGGCGCCAGTCGGCTTCGGCCTCGATGCCGCGGTGTTGCGCTGTGCCATCGATGACTCGCGCGCCATCCAGGGTGTTGCTGGCGGGGCGCCGGATGTCGAACGCCGCTATGCGCCAGTCCAGCACATCGTCGCTGTGCTTGTAGCCCGCCTCGATCTGCCGGCTCTTGAGTGCTGGCAGCGCCTGGCCGGCGTTGCTGTACCGCGTCGGGCGATTGGGCACCACCTCTGACTCGATGCCTTCGCCCCAGCTGAGGTAGGCCTGATCATTGCCGCCGATGGCATGGCTCAGCGCCAGCCAAGGCGTGGTGAATGATTGCGCGTGGCGGGTCGCTTCGCTGCCGTCGGTCTGCGCACTCTCGCGCTTCAAACGGGTGTGGCGCAGGCCGGCCCACAGGCGCCATTGCGGCGACAGCGTGATCGTGTCCTGCAGGTGCAGTTCGGTGCTGCGCTCATCGCGATTGGTGTTGGTGTAGTACAGCGTGGGATCGGCCACCGAGTCGCGCTTCAGGCCGCTGATGAGGCCGGTGCCCACCAGGTTGTAGGCCTGGCCGTTGAGGCGAGCCCGATAGCGTGTCAGCAACAGGCCCGCGCTGTAGCGGTGTGCCATGCCTGCCACTGTGGCGCGGCCGCTGACGGCCGCATCCAGCGCGTCGCTGGTGCGGCGTTCGCCGTCGCTGCGGAAGTCCCAGATCGAGAAGCTGCCGTCGGCGGCGTAGCGGTCGCAGGGTGCGCAGTCGTAGGTCAGCGGGTCGTACAGGCCGAAGGGGAAAGCGACGCGGTCATCGCTGTCCAGCCGCTGGCGCATGGCGTGCAGCACCAGCTGGGTGTCTAGGGCCAGGTCCTGCGTCAAGCGCAATGACCCGGTCTTGCCGGCCATCACCACCGGCAGGCTCCAAGGCTGGTTGTTCAGGTTGATGCGCGGGTCGATGGTGTTGGCATCGGGCAGGCGGTTGCCCAGCAGGCTGAAGCCGGGGGTGCTGGGCTGCGTCTGCTGGCTCCATTCCAGTTCGGCCTCCAGCAGGCTGCCGGGCGCCAGTTGCGCCTCGATCGCGCCGGCCAGCAGGTGGCGGTGTCCGCGGCTGTTGTAGGTTAGCGGGTCCAGCCGCTCGGTGCTGGCGTTCAGGCGCCAGCCGAAGCCGCCGCTGCGGCGGCCCAGGTCGACCGCGGCGCTCAGCGTGCCGTCCTGCTCCCAGCCCAGCGTGGCAGTGGTCACCGCGTCGCGTGGGCGCTTGATCACCAGGTTCACCAGCCCGCCCGGCGCGCTGGTGCCGGCCTGCAGGCCGCTGGTGCCCTTGAGGATCTCCAGCGCCTGCTTGTTGCCCTGGGCGATGGCGGTCTCGGCGTTGATCGGCAGGCCATCGCGGCGGTAGTTGAAGCGGTTGTCCAGCGTGAAGCCGCGCACCGCCAGTTGGCCCCAGTAGCCGGGTGCGTTGTAGGCGTCGGTGATGCCGGCGTCCAGCCGGGTGAGGTCGCCGATGCCGGTGATGCCGGCGTCCTGCAGCAGCGTGGTGTCGATCACCGTGGCCGAGAACGGAGCACGCGACAGGGCCACGTCGCCGAAGCCGGCGATGCTGGCCGAGCCGGCGCGCTGGCCGCTCACGGTGACGGTTTGGGTGGCCGGCGTGCCGGCGGTCTGCGCCGTTGCGGGCAGGGCGGCCAGCAACAGCACGGCGCGGGCCAATGCGTGCAGCGGCTGGTTGGACGGTGAAGCGGAACGGAATGCCATCGTGGTGCCTTCGGATGCGATGGCAGGTGGGCAAACACTGGACGATGCGCACGGAGAACCCGCGGGCCGAATCAGGCTGCTTCCCTGCGCGAGGATTACCTCAATCAGGTTCAAAGGGACTGTCTCAGTCGCACCGCTTGCGCGGTACAACACCCCTAGCGAAGTGCTGCAGGATCGGATGACCCGCAGCGTTGGCGATTATGGCCGACCGCTTCGGCCCACGGCCCCAAAGGGCCCGCGATGCATCAGGCCATCAGGCCCGTCATGCCTTAGTGGGCGTGGCCACTCCCAGCAACTGGTGCAGGCGCTGGCTGGTGGTGGTGTATTGCAGCAGCACCGGTTGATCGGGCCGCAAGCGCGCGGCGGCGGCAAACGCGGCCAGCGTGGCCTCGTGGAAGCCGCAGAGGATCAGCTTCTTCTTGCCCGGGTAGGTGACCACGTCGCCCACCGCAAAGATGCCGGGCGTGCTGGTCTCGAAGTGGGTGGCATCTACCACCAGCTGGCGGCGCTCCAGCGCCAGGCCCCATTGGGCGATCGGGCCCAGCTTGGGGCTGACGCCCAGGCAGGCCACGATCGCGTTGGCACTCAGGCGCCGCGTGCCGTCGTCGTCACCGATCACCTGCACGGCGGTCAGCGAATGCGGCTCGTCGTCGGCCTGCTCGATGCCGAGGATCTGCCCCACTTCGAAGCGCACACGGCCGCTGGCGATGTGCGCCTGCAGTCGTGCCAGCGCACTGGCCTCGGCCGTCAGCGTGGCGCGGCGGTGCAGCAGCGTGATGCTGGCCGGGCGCGTCTGCTCGGTATAGCCATCGACGGCATCGGCCATTTGCAGCACGGCATCGACGGCGGCATCCTCGCCGCCCACCACCAGCACCTGCCGGCCGGCCAGCAGCGCGGGCTGGGGCAGGCGGTAGAAGAGTTGTCGGCCGAGGTGGCGCTCAATCCCATCCACCTTCAGCAGGCGCGGCTGGAAGGCACCCACACCACCGGCGATGAACACGCTGCGGGCGATGAAGGCCTGACGGGCACTGGTGTGCAGCTCGAAACGACCATCATCGCGCGGCGCCAAGGCCGACACCTCCTGGCCGAGGTGAAAACGTGGGGCGAAGGGTACGATCTGCCGCAGCAGCCGATCGACCAGTTCACGCCCGGTGCACACCTGCACCGCGGGGATGTCGTAGATCGGCTTGTCGGCGTACAGCTCGATGCATTGACCGCCGGGCACCGGCAGCGCATCCACCACCTCGGCGTGGATGCCTTGCAGGCCGAGCTGGAAGACCTGGAACAGGCCCACCGGGCCGGCGCCGATGACCAGCGCGTCACATTCGATGGCGCTGGAGGTGTCTGCGCTTGGCGCGGCGCTCGGCACGTGCGTCAGCGGATCAACTCGGAGAGCTTGTCCTTGCGGTCTTTCCAGTCATCAGCGTCGGGCAACGGGGCCTTGCGCTTGGTGATGCTGGGCCAGCCCTTGGCCAGGTCGGCGTTGAGCTTGATGAAGGCGAGCTGGTCGCTGGGCACGTCTTCCTCGGGCAGGATCGCATTGACCGGGCACTCGGGGATGCACACCGCGCAGTCGATGCACTCATCGGGGTCGATGGTCAGGAAGTTCGGGCCTTCGCGGAAGCAGTCGACCGGGCACACGTCGACACAGTCGGTGTACTTGCAGCGGATGCACGATTCGAGGACGACGTGGGTCATGGGGCAGGGTGGGTTGTGAAGGTCTCGGGCTGCAGCCCGTTGCCAAGGCACGGGCTGCAAAGCAAACGGGCGATTTTATGCGGTGGGGGTGGTGCCACTGGCTTGATGCCGCTCAAGGGGAGGGGTCTTGACGCGGGCTTCGGCGAGTTGATCGGGCTGCACGGGCTGGGCGCCGGCGCCCACGGTCACCACTGCGGGCCGCTCGGCATGCGGCGCGGTGGCCTCGGCCAGGCTGGCCACGGTGTGGTCGGTGGTGCACGCATCGGGCCAGCCGGCACGCGAGACCACGCACACCGGCGTGTCTCCGGGCCAGCCGGCCTGCAGCAGCTTCGACGCCAGCGCGCCGAGCTGGCGGCCGGCCATGTAGAACACCTCGGTGTCGGCCGTGCGGGTGGCCTGCAGGATGCCCAGATGGGTCATCGCGGTGGTCAGGCTCACACTGCGGCCGCTGCCGCGCCGGGTCAGTGGGCGCTGGGTGTCGGCTGCCGCGGCCAGCGCGGCGCTGATGCCGGGCACCACCTCGAAGCGGATGCCTTCGGCGGCCAGCGCCAGCATCTCTTCCTCGAGCCGGCCGAAGACGCTGGGGTCGCCGCCCTTGAGTCGCACCACCCGGTCATGGGCCAGCGCGGCCTGCACCAGCAGCGCGTTGATCGCCGCCTGGCCGGTGGCATGGCCGAAACCGCGCTTGCCCACGTCCACCCAGCTGGCCTGCGGGGCCAGGTCGCGCAGGGCCGGGTCGGTGAGGGCGTCGAACAGCACCACCTGGGCCTGTGCCAACCGCTGCGCGCCGCGCACGGTGATCAGGTCGGCCGCACCGGGGCCGGCGCCGATGAAGACAACGCGGACGGGCTCGGCCATGGGGCGATGGGTTGCAACGGCAACGGCGGTTTCAACCGGCAGAGCGTACCAGCAGGGCGCCGCTGGTGCGGTGGGTGGCGGGGTCGACGACGATCAGCGCGCCGCCCACGCGGTTGTCGGCGTAGGGCTCCAGCGGCAGGGCCTGCTGCAGCTCGATCACCACCTGGCCGATCTGGTTGACGGTCAGCGCGTGGGCGTCCACGGGCGCCAGGCTGTGGATGTCGATCTGGTGCTCGATGGCCGACAGGCGCGCCTGCACCCAGCGGTTGCCGTGGCGCACCCAGTACTTGCGGCCGACGGTGGCCGGCTCGGTGTCCAGCCAGGCCAGCGTGGCGGTGAAGCGCTGCACCGGCCGCAGGCCACCGGGGCTGGCGATCCAGTCGCCGCGCGAGATGTCGAGCTGGCGATCCAGCACGATGCCGGCCGATTCACCGGCCAACGCGGCGGCCACGGTGCTGCCGGCGCGGCGCACCTCGGCCACCACCGCGCGCTCGCCGCTGGGGAACACCTGCACCGCATCGCCGGCGCGCACGCTGCCATGGGCGATGCGGCCCCAGAACACGCGCGGCAGGTGCCCGGCGCCCTTGGCGTCGTCACCCGCGTCGCGCGCCACGTACTGCACCGGCTGCAGCAGCGCGCCTTCGGTGCGCTCCTGCGTGGTGGGCAGGCGCTCCAGCAGTTGCAGCAGGCTGGGGCCGTCGTACCAGGGGGCGTTCAGCGGCAGCGTGACGTTGTCGCCGCGCAGCGCACTGACCGGCAGGATGCCGGCCAGCCCGGTGATGCCGGCCTCGGCCACAAAGGCCAGCAGCGCGGCGCGGGTGGCCTCGAAGGCGGCTTGCGGATCGGCCACCGCATCCAGCTTGTTCACCGCGAACACGATGCTGGGCACCCGCAGCAGGTGCGCCAGCAGCGCGTGCCGGCGGGTTTGCGGCAGCAGCTGCACCGGCGGGTGTTGCCCGCCCTTGCCAATGTCGAGTTTGGTGATGTCGACCAGCACCACGGCGGCGTCGCTGCCGGCCGCGGCGGTGACCATGTTGCGGGTGTACTGCTCATGCCCCGGCGCGTCGGCGATGATGAACTTGCGCGATCGCGTGGCGAAGTAGCGGAAGGCCACGTCGATGGTGATGCCTTGTTCCCGCTCGGCCTCCAGGCCGTCGGTCAGCAGCGACAGGTCGACTGGCGCGCCGGCGGCGCGCTGTTCCAGTGCGTTGAGCTGGTCGGCCAGGATGGCCTGGCTGTCGAACAGCAAGCGGCCGATCAGCGTGCTCTTGCCATCGTCGACGCTGCCGGCGGTGAGGAAGCGCAAGGCGCGGTGGTCCGTGCCTTCGGAGGTCACGCGGTGGTCAGCCACCGGGGCGGCTTGCTTGAGAACGGCGCTCATCAAAAATACCCTTCTTTTTTGCGGCGCTCCATCGAGGCCTCGCTGGTGCGGTCGTCCATGCGGGTGGCGCCACGCTCGCTCACCGTCACGGTGAGGGTCTCGGCCACGATCTCGGTGGCGTTGGCCGCGTCGCTTTCCACCGGGCAGGTGCAGGTCATGTCGCCCACGGTGCGGAATCGCACCGTGGCGGTCTCCACCGTCTCGCCGGCCTCGGGCGGGGTGACGTCGGTCAGTGGCACCAGCAGGCCCTTGCGGCGCATCACCTGGCGCTGGTGGGCGTAGTACAGGTGGGGCAGCGGGATGTTCTCGCGCGCCAGGTACAGCCACACGTCCAGCTCGGTCCAGTTGCTGATGGGGAAGCTGCGGAAGTGCTCGCCCGGGCGGTGGCGGGTGTTGAACAGCGTCCACAGCTCGGGCCGCTGCTCCTTGGGCTGCCATTGGCCGAAGCTGTCGCGGTGGCTGAAGATGCGCTCCTTGGCGCGCGCCTTCTCCTCGTCGCGCCGCGCACCGCCGATCAGGCAGTCGAAGCGGTGCTCTTCGATGGCTTCGAGCAGCGTGACCGTCTGGTGGCCGTTGCGTGATTCCAGCGGATGCGCCAGCCGCACGGTGCCCCGCTTCATGCTGTCCTCGAGGTGGCCCACCACCAGGCGCTCGCCCATCTCGGCCACGCGCTGGTCGCGGAAGGCGATCACCTCGGGAAAGTTGTGGCCGGTGTCCACGTGCAGCAGCGGGAAGGGCAGTTGGCCCTTGAAGTGATTGCCGGCGATACGTGTTTTAAAAGCTTTTTCGGCCAGCCGCAGCACCACGCAGGAATCCTTGCCACCCGAGAACAGCAGCGCGGGGCGCTCGAACGAGGCGGCCACCTCGCGCAGGATGAAGATGGCTTCTTCTTCCAGCCAGTCGAGGTGCCTATGGTCCAGCTCGGGCAGCAAGGTGTCGAGCGAGGTGGCAAATTCTGCGCGGGCGTTCATGCCGGGGCTCCGATCGTCGAGAGGTGGTCTGGCTTCACATGCAGGCCGCATTCCTTGGCGCCCTCGCTCTCCCACCACCAGCGCCCGGAGCGGAAGTCCTCGCCGACGGCGATGGCGCGGGTGCAGGGCGCACAGCCGATGCTGGGCATGAACTGGTCGTGCAGCGGGTTGTAAGGCACGCCATGCCGCTGGATGTAGTGCCAGACATCGGACCAGCGCCAGTCGGCCAGCGGATTGAGCTTGAGGCGGCCGGCATCGTCGCGCTCCCGGAACGGCACCTCGCCGCGCGCGTTGCTCTGCTCGCGGCGCAGGCCCGTCACCCAGGCTTGGCGCGCGGCCAGCATCCGGCCCAGCGGCTCCATCTTGCGCACACCGCAGCAGGCCTTGCGCAGTTCGAGGCTGCGGTACATCGCCTCGTCGCCGTGGCTCCTGACGAAGTGCAGCACCGCCTCGGCCTGCGGCCGGAAGACCTCGACGGCCAGCCCGTAGTGGCGGGTGATGGTGGCGATCAGCGCGACGGTTTCGGCATGCAACGCGCCGGTCTCGAGCGTGGCGATGTCGATGGGCAGCGCGTGCCGGGCGATCAGGTCGGTGACCACCATGTCCTCGGCGCCCAGGCTGGTGGCCTGCACGATGGCGCCGGTGTGGTCGGTGGCGGCCGATTGCAGCACCGCCAGGGCATGGGCCACGCGGCCGTCGAAACCGGCGGTGGCGTGGGCGTAGAGGTCGATGGCGCTCATGTCAGTACCGCCCGGCCGTTCCGAAGGTACTGTGCGCCCCCTCGGGGGGCAGCGAACGAAGTGCGCGTGGGGGCTTCATGTCAGATTCCTTGTCCAGCAAACAGGTCGGCTTTGAATCGGTCGGCCAGGGGGCCGGCTTCACGTGTCAGGTCGCGCGCAAAGGCCGGCAGCGGTTGTTGCACGTCGCCCTGGTAGTGGCCGGCAAAAAACCCCAGCGCACGTTCGGCCACGGCGATCTTCTGGTCGCGCCGCAGCTGCGCGCTGCTGAAGCCGGTGCGTGCCAGCAGCGGCACCATGTCGACCAGCACGTCGCCGGTGGCGCGGATCTCGCCGCCGTAGCGGTAGCGCGTGCGCAGCAGTCGGGCCTGGGTGAAGGCGCGGCCGTCCACCCACTTGGGGAACTGCAGCACCACCAGCGCCAGCCGGTGCAGGTCGTCGACCAGGGTCTCGATGTCGACGCTGTTGGGCAGCATCACGCCCTTGGCCAGACCGGCAGGCCAGGTGGTGCGCACGGCATGCCATTGCTCCAGCGTGAGCAGCGTGTGCTTGCGCGCCGGCGGATGGGGCTGCGGGCCGTCTTCACCGTCGGCGGTGTGCCAGGGGTCGCTCTGGGTCAGGATGAATTTCATGGGGATCTCGCGCCGGTTCAGTGGGCCGCGGTGAGCTGGCGCTGCGCATCGGCGGCGGCCTTGAAGGGCGCCAGCCCCAGGCGGCGCAGGGTGTCGATGAAGCGCTCGCCGCTTTGGCGGTTGGAGCGGTAGACCTCGATCACGGCCTCGATCACGTCGGGCACCTCGTCGGCGCCGAACGACGGGCCGATCACCTTGCCGGCCACGGCCGCGCCGCTGATGTTGCTGCCGTCCGAGCCACCCAGCGACACCTGGTACCACTCGCTGCCGTCCTTGTCGACGCCGAGGATGCCGATGTGCCCGCTGTGGTGGTGGCCGCAGCTGTTGATGCAGCCGCTGATGTGCAGGTCGATGTCGCCGATGTCATCAACCTCGTCGAGGTCGGCAAAGCGCTCGGTGATGGCCGCGGCCACCGGGATGCTGCGGGCGTTGGCCAGCGCGCAGAAGTCACCGCCCGGGCAGTTGATCATGTCGGTGATCAGGCCGATGTTGGGCGTGGCAAAGCCGGCCACGCGCGCGGCCTCGAACAGCGCCGGCAGGTCGTCCTGGCGCACCCAGGGCAGCACCAGGTTCTGGTCGTGGCTGACGCGCAGCTCGGCGTGGCTGTAGCGCTCGGCCAATGCGGCGGCGGCGTCCATCTGCGCGGCGGTGACATCGCCCGGCGGCTGGCCGGCGCGCTTGAGCGACAGCGTCACCGCCCGGTAGCCCGGCACCTGGTGGGCATGCACGTTGCGCTGCAGCCAACGGCTGAATGCCAAGGACGTGCCGTCCTGGGCCAGCGAGGCATCGGCGGCCGTGGGCACCGAGGCCGCCGGCACCACGCCGGCCGGCCGCACGAAGCTGGCGGCGATGCGGTCGAATTCGGCCTGCGGGATCAGCTGCAGGCCGGCGCCCACGTCTTCGGCCAGGATGCGGCTGAACTCGGCCTCGACCGCGTCGAAGTACTGCTGACCCTCGGCCTTGACCAGGATCTTGATGCGCGCCTTGTAGGCGTTGTCGCGCCGGCCATAGCGGTTGTAGACGCGCACGATGGCTTCGAGGTAGCAGAGGATCTGGTTCCAGGGCAGGAACTCGCGGATCACGCTGGCGATGATCGGTGTGCGGCCCATGCCACCGCCCACCAGCACCTGGAAGCCGATCGCGCCACCCTCGTTCTTCTTCAGCTGCAGGCCCACGTCGTGCCAGCCGATGGCCGCGCGGTCCTCGGTGGCGCCCGACACCGCGATCTTGAACTTGCGCGGCAGAAAGGCGAACTCGGGGTGCAGCGTGCTCCACTGGCGCATCACCTCGCAGTAGGGGCGTGGGTCGACCAGCTCGTCGGCGGCCACGCCGGCCAGCGCGTCGCTGGTGATGTTGCGGATGCAGTTGCCGCTGGTCTGGATGCCGTGCATGTCGACCGCGGCCAGGCGGTCCATCACGTCGGCCGCCTTGGTCAGCGGGATCCAGTTGTACTGCAGGTTCTGGCGCGTGGTGAAGTGGCCCCAGCCCTGGTCGAAGTCACGCGCGATGTCGGCCAGCGTGTGCAGCTGGCGTGCGCTGAGCGCACCGTAGGGCACGGCCACCCGCAGCATTGGCGCATGGCGTTGCACGTACCAGCCGTTCTGCAGGCGCAGCGCGCGGAAATCCTCGTCGGGCAGCTCGCCGGCCAGGTGGCGCTCGAGCTGGTCACGGAACTGCGCGGCACGGGCGTGCACGAACTGGCGGTCGAAATCGGTGTAGGCGTACATCGTGTCAGCGAAGGGAAAAAATCAGTGGATGACCTTGAGGCCGGCGGCCACGAGCGACACGCACAGCAGCGCGCGCACCGCCCGCTCGGGCATGGTTCTGGTGAGCTGGGCACCCAGCCAGATGCCGGGCAGCGAGCCCATCAGCAGCCACATCAGCAGCGACCAGTCGACGTGGCCCAACGTGGCATGGCCGATGCCGGCCACCAGCGTCAGCGGCACGGCATGGGCGATGTCGGTGCCCACCAGCCGGTGCGCCGGCAGGCGCGGGTACAGCAGCAGGATCAGCGTGGCGCCCACGGCACCCGCGCCGATCGAGCTGAGCGAGACCAGCACGCCCAGCAGCACACCCGAGGCGATGGTCAGCACAGTCTTGCGGCGCTCGGGCAACCAGCGCTCGAGCTTCAGGCCCAGCGCATGCCAGGCCTGCTTGTAGGCCACCACCACCGCGGTCAGCAGCAGCGCGATGCCCAGCGAGAAGGTCAACGCGCCGGCCCAGCCCTGGGTGACGCCGGTGAAGTGCATCAGCGCCACGGTGGCCAGTGAGGCCGGGATGCTGCCGGCCAGCATCAGCCCGGCGATGCGGCGGTCGACATGGCCATGGCGGTGGTGCGCCCAGGCGCCGCCCGATTTGGTGACCGCGGCAAACCACAGATCGGTGCCGATGGCCAGCGCGGGGTGCAGCTTGAACACGCTGATCAGCAGCGGCGTCATCAGCGAACCGCCGCCCACGCCGGTCAAGCCGACGATGGCGCCGATGCCGAAGCCGCTGGCAATCGCAATCCAATCCATGAAGTGACCCAGTCATGCTGCAAAGCAACATGCCGCAGCGAAGTGCGCGACTGTAGAGAGGCGTCCTACAAACCGGAAGGATTGATTAGTTGTCTGCTAATGCTTCTGGAGAATAAAGAAGTTCGCTGGCAGCAGCGAGTTCCTACAATCGCCCGATGAATCGACGACAAGGCTGCCGCAGCCTGCTGGCGCTGGCGGTGGCCGCCGGGCTGGCGGCCTGCCAGACAACGCCCCCCGCCACGCCGGCACCGCCTCCAGCGCCGCCGCCGGCGCCGCCCATCCCGCCCAAACCACCGACTGCGCCGCGCATCGGCCTGGCGTTGGGCGGTGGCGCGGCGCGTGGTTTTGCCCACATCGGCGTGATCCAGGTGCTGGAAGAAGCCGGCATCAAGCCCGATCTGGTGGTGGGCACCTCGGCTGGCAGCCTGGTGGCGTCGCTCTATGCCGCGGGCCGGCCGGGCGCCGAGCTGGCTCGGCTGGCGCTGGCGATGGACGAATCGGCGATCACCGACTGGTCGTTCCCGGGCCGCGGGCTGATCCGTGGCGAGGCGTTGGCGCGCTATGTGCGCGAGCACACCGGCGGCCGCGCCATCGAGCAGCTGCCGCTGCCGCTGGGCATCGTGGCCACCGACCTCGACAGCGGCGCCGCGGTGCTGTTCCGGCGCGGCGACGTGGGCACGGCGGTGCGTGCCTCGAGCGCGGTGCCGGCGGTGTTTCAGCCGGTGCGCATCGGCACGCGCGAATATGTCGATGGCGGCCTGGTGTCGCCGGTGCCGGTGCGTTTTGCGCGCCAGATGGGCGCCGAACTGGTGATCGCGGTGGACATCTCGTCGCCGCCCGATGGCAATGCCACCGGCGATCCGTTCAAGATGCTGCTGCAGACCTTTGCCATCATGGGCCGCAGCATCAACCAGTTCGAGCTGAAGGACGCCGACGTGGTGTGGCGCCCGCGGCTGAACGGCGTGTCCAGCGCTGATTTCAGCGCGCGCAAGCGGGCGATCGACGCCGGGCGCGCGGCTGCGCTGGCTGGCCTGCCTGCGTTGCGCCAGCGGCTGGCGGCAATGACGCATTGACAACGCATTGACGGCGCCAAGGCCGTCCGCAAACGAAAAAAGCCCAGTGGCAAGCCACTGGGCTCAAGGTACCGTGAAATCAATTTCGACAGGTACCGAGGAGACAACTCTCGCAACTGCTGCGGCACGCCGCGGCAGCCGGTGTGAGGCGATCGACCGGGCGGAAGTTCCGCCGGGCCAGTCACCTCGATTGGCGCTGGATCAGGCGGCGCGCTTGGCCGACTTGACGGCGGCTTGGCCGGCCTTCATCGCGGTGTTGGTCACGGCGGTGAAGTTGGCTTCGGCCATGTCGGTGGCTTGCTTGGCAGCCTTCTGCACCGATTCGAACGCGTTGTTGGCGGCGCTGATGGCCGACTTCACCAGGGTGACAGCGTTCTCGCTGCCGGCCGGGGCGTTCTTCAGGGCGCCGTCGACGACGGAGGCAAAGCTCTTCTGCATTTCGGCCATCTGGGCTTCAGCGGTCTTGGTGAACTCGCTGGTGGTCGACTGGGCGATGTCATACAGATGACGGCTGTAGGCAGCGGCCTTCTCGGCCGACGGCTGCAGCAGGCTGGCTTGCAGGGCCAGCAGCTCTTGCGCGTCCTTGACCGACAGGGTTGCCTTGGCGTTTTCGGCCGACTCGGCCAGGGTGGCCTTGGCGACTTGCAGGTTCAGCTCGACGAGCTTTTCCACGCCTTCGAAGGCCTTGTTCGTCAGGCCGAACAGGGTTTCGAGGTTGGCCTTGTTGGCGGCGGCGAATTGGTCCGGGGTCAGGAAGGTCATGGTGAACTCCAATAGGTTGGTGATGACAGGGAATCTGGGGTCGTCAGTCATGCTGCACTGCAACATGGAGCCTAGTATAAACACCAACAAGCGGATTGCAAGCACTTTTTGCTGCGGTGCAACAAACTAGGGGTGTCGGCCTGGCGCCGAACAGAATTGCCAACCATGCAGGTGTTCAGCAACCATCGTTTTTCGGTCGATCTGCCGCCGGGGCACCGTTTCCCGATGCCCAAGTACCAGTTGCTGCGCGACCGGGTGGAGGCCGAATGCAGCGGCCTGGCGGTGACCGAGGCGCCGCCCGCCAGCGAGGGTGAACTGGCGCTGGCGCACACGCCCGACTACATCGCCGCGGTGCTGCAGGGCACGCTGGGTGCGGCGGCGCAGCGCGAGATCGGCTTCCCCTGGAGCGAGCGCATGGTGGCGCGCAGCCTGCGCTCGGTGGGGGCCACCATCGCCGCGGCGCGCGCCGCGCTGGCCGAGGGCGTGGCGGTGCACCTGGCCGGCGGCACCCACCACGCCTATGCCGACAAGGGATCGGGTTTTTGCGTGTTCAACGACGTGGCGGTCGCCGCGCGGCTGATGCAGGCCGAGGTGTTCCGCCGCCACCGTCGCGGGTTGCGGGTGTGGGTGATCGATCTGGACGTGCACCAGGGCAACGGCACCGCGGCGATCCTGCGCGACGACGCCAGCGTGTTCACCCTGTCGCTGCACGGCGCCAAGAACTTTCCGTTCCGCAAGGAGGCCAGCGACCTCGATGTGGATTTGCCCGACGGCTGCGCCGACGCACCCTACCTGCAGGCGCTGGATGCCGCGCTGGACCTGGCCTGGCAGCGGCAGTGCAGCGCAGGTGATGCGCCCGGCCTGGCCTTCTACCTGGCCGGCGCCGATCCGCACGAGGGCGACCGGCTGGGGCGCCTGCAGCTCAGCAGCGAAGGCCTGGCCGAGCGGGATCAGCGGGTGTTCAGCTACCTGCGCCGGCGCGCCGTGCCGGTGGCGGTGACCATGGCCGGCGGCTACGGTCGCGACATCCACACCACCGTGGCGGTGCAGCTGCACACCGTGCGGCTGGCGCAGGCGGCGTGGCAGCAGTGGCAGGCCGGCTCTGCCAGGCGCTGACCGCCGCGGCCCACCTGGTGCCGGACCTACAGGTAGTAAAGCAGCAGGTAGCCCAGCAGCAGCACCAGCACGGCGAAGGCCATCGTGCCGGTCGACCAAGGGCGGGCCATGCGGCTGTCCGGCCCGTAGCGGCGTTCAGCTGCGGCCATCAGCGTGGTCACCGTGTGGCTCCAGCTGGCATCGAAGGCCTTGCGGCCCTGGTTCACCGTCCGCGTGACGGCTTGAGCCGCAGCGGCACCCAGGCGGCGCCAGAGCCAGTCGGTGTCGAGCGTGATGGTCAGCGTGCGCTTCAGGTAGGGCAGCATCACGAAGAACGCCAGCCCCGAGAACAGCAGCAGCTGCAGCTGGGTGACCACATGGCCCCAGGTGTAGGGCTCGTACTTCACGGCATAGGGCAGCAGCGCGTACAGCGGCTGCGCCCACACCCCCAACCCGATGCACAGCGCGGCGAACACCACCATCGCCCACTGCATGGACGCCGGTGGCTCGGCCGGGCGCAGGCCCGAATCCTTCTGGAAGAACACGAACCACGGGAACTTGATGCCGGCATGCAGGAACACGCCGGCCGACGCGGCGGTGAGCGCCAGCCACACCGCCAGCAGGTGGCCGTCGGCGGCGGCCTGCGAGACCATCGATTTCGAGACGAAGCCCGAGGTCAGCGGGAACGACGAGATCGCCAGCGCGCCGATGGTGCCGCAGACGGTGGTCAGCGGCATGGTGTGGAACAGCCCGCCCAGCTCGGAGCACTTGCGCCGGCCGGTCATCATCAGCACCGAGCCGGCCGACATCAGCAGCAGCGCCTTGTAGATGATGTGGGTGAAGGCGTGGGCCGCGGCGCCATTGAGCGCCATCTCGGTGCCGATGCCGATGCCGGCGATCATGAAGCCGACCTGGTTGACGATCGAATACGCCAGGATGCGCCGCATGTCGTTCTCGAGCAGCGCGTAGACGATGCCGTAGAACACCATGAACAGGCCGACCCAGATCAGCAGCTCGGTGCCGGGAAAGCCGCGGATCAGCACATAGACCGCTGTCTTGGTGGTGAAGGCCGACAGGAAGACGGTGCCGCTCCACGACGCCTCGGGGTAGGCGTCGGGCAGCCAGGCCGACAGCGGCGGTGCCCCGGCGTTGATCAGGAAGCCGATCAGGATCAGCACCTGGGCCAGTGAATCGGGCGCCATGCGGGTGAAGGCGACGTTGCCGGTCTGCGCGATGTGGCCGGTGATGCCGGCAAACAGCACCACGCCGCCCAGCAGGTGCACCATCAGGTAGCGGCGCGCCGCGCGGTACGAGGTGCCGCTGCCCTGGCTCCACAGCACCAGCGTCGAGCCCACGGCCATCAGCTCCCAGAACACGAACACGGTGACCAGGTCGCCGGCCAGCGCCACGCCGATCGCCGAGCCGGCGTAGACGAAGGCGGCCGGCACCTCGACCCGGCTCTTCTGGCCCAGCGCGAACAGGCCACCACCGGCGGCCATCAGCGCGAAGATGGTGGCGAAC
Source organism: Burkholderiales bacterium RIFCSPHIGHO2_12_FULL_69_20 (assembly GCA_001770815.1). Lineage (GTDB taxonomy): Bacteria > Pseudomonadota > Gammaproteobacteria > Burkholderiales > Burkholderiaceae_C > Pseudaquabacterium. The sequence continues at coordinate 58,737 of MESD01000024.1, read as the reverse complement.
AGCCGCGACAGCTTGTCGCCCTGCAGCGGCGTCAGCGTGTAGTCCAGCCAGCGCAGCTGCCAGGCCGCGCCGTCGGGCACCTGCCAGACCAGCGCCAGCGCCGCCAGCGGCAGCGCCACCACCGCGGCCGAACGCAGCGCGCCGCGCAGCGGTGCCAGCAGCAGGGCGCCGACGATCAGCACCAGGCCGGGATGGAATACGAGCTCAGTCATCGGACTTGCCGTAGTAACCGTCGGGCCGCTTGAGCAGCAGCGCCAGGCCCTTGGCGACGACGATCATCGCGGCGCAGGCGCCGAATCCGAACCAGGCGTTGAAGCCGAACACCGACTCGATCTCGAAATGCGGGTGCAGGTGCACCAGCCCTTCTGCCGCCACAGTGAGCACCAGCACGACGAGGAAGCCGCGCCACAGGCGCTTGACGTTGGCCGGGCGGTCCAGCCAGTGGTCATGGGTGGGATCGTTCATGGTTGTCATCCTCCCAGGCCGGGCAGCTGCCGCGCCAGCGCCAGTGGCAGGTCGGGCAGGAAGAACATCAGCAGCGTGCCGGTGGCGGTCAGCGTCAGGGCGATGACCATCGGCAGCGGCGCTTCGCCATGGCCGTGTTCATGCGCCTCGGCCGCCGGCTTGACAAAGAAGGCGCGGTAGATGATGGGCAGGAAGTAGCCAGCGTTGAGCAGCGTGCTCAGCACGATGACCCCCACCGCCAGCCAATGCTGCGTGGCCATGGCACCCGACAGCATGTACCACTTGGAGACGAAGCCGGCCGCCGGTGGCAGGCCGATCATCGAAAGCGCGCCGATCGAGAAGGCAGCCATCGTCCAGGGCATGCGCCGGCCAATGCCGTCGAGCTGGCTGACTTCGGTCTTGTGCGCCGCGGTGTAGATCGATCCGGCCGCGAAGAACAGCGTGATCTTGCCCAGCGCATGAGCGGCGATGTGCAGCACCGCGCCCACCACCGACAGCGGCGCCAGCAGGGCCGCGGCCATCAACACGTAGGCCAGCTGGCTGATGGTGGAGTAGGCCAGCCGGCGCTTCAGGTTGTCGGCCCCCAGCGCGACGATGGAGGCGGCCACGATGGTGAAGCCGGCCACCACCACCAGCCAGTCGGCCGCGCCGTGCAGGCCCGCCTGGGCCAGCGTGTCGAGCCCGAAGATGTAGAGGATCACCTTGACCACGCTGAACACGCCGGCCTTGACCACCGCCACCGCGTGCAGCAGCGCCGACACTGGCGTGGGCGCCACCATGGCCGCCGGCAGCCAGCGGTGGAAGGGCATCAGCGCGGCCTTGCCGATGCCGAACACGCACAGTGCCAGCAGCGCGGCCAGCCCGGCGTGGCCGAGCTTGCCGGCCAGGATGCCGCCGGCGGTGAAGTCGGTGGTGCCGGTGGTGTGCCAGATGAACACCAGCGCCGGCAGCAGGAAGACCACCGAGGTGCCCATCAGCAGGCCCAGGTAAAGCCGCCCACCGGCGCGCGCCTTGTCGGTACCGTGGTGGGTGACCAGCGGGTAGGTCAGCAGGGTGAGCAGTTCATAGAAGACAAACAGCGTGAACAGGTTGCCGGCGAAGGCAATGCCCATGGTGGCGGCCAGCGACAGGGCGAAGCAGACGAAGAACCGGGTCTGCTTGTGCTCGCCATTGGCGCGCAGGTAGCCGATGGAGTAGAGCGAGTTGACGATCCACAGGCCCGAGGCGATCAGCGCGAACAGCATGCCCAGCGGCTCGACGCTGAAGGCGATCGACAGCCCCGGCAGCACGGCGCCCAGGGTCACCGCGGGGCGCGCGCCGGCCAGCACATCGGGCAGCAAGCCCAGCACGACGGCCAGCAGCAGTGCCGCAGTGGCCAGGGTGATGGCTTCGCGCAGGTTGGGCCAGCGCCCGGCCAGCGCGATCAGCAGTGCGCCGCTGGCGGGCACGGCCATCGCCGCCAGCACGGCGTGCTCGGCTTGCAGCATCAGCGGCCACCTCCGAGCAGCGCCGCGGCCGCCTGCTGGGCCGTGCCGACGGTGAACGAGGTGTCCAAGCCGAACCACAGCGTGGCCGCGACCAGCACGGCCGCGGGCAGCAGCAGGCTCAGCGGTGCTTCACGGGCGTCGGCGGTGTCGGCGCGTGGCTCGCGAAAATAGGCCGTCTCGACAAAGCGCCAGACATAGGCCAGCGCCAGCAACGACGAGCCGACGATCAGGAACACCAGCCACCACTGCCCCTTCTCAAGGGCCGCCAGGATCAGGAACCACTTGCTGACAAAGCCGGCGGTACCGGGCACGCCGATCAGCGACAGCCCGCACAGCACGATGCCCAGGCTGGTCAGTGGCATGCGCTTGCCCAGCCCCTGCACCCGCGCCAGGCTGGTGCCGCCCATGGCCAGTGCCACGCCGCCCAGCAGCATGAAGATCGCGCCCTTGGTCACGCCGTGGTTGACCAGGTGCACGAGGGTGGCGGTGAGGCCGGTGGTCGAATCGAACGACAGACCCAGCACGATGTAGCCGATCTGCGCCACGCTGGAGTAGGCAAACAGCCGCTTCAGGTCGGTCTGCAGGATCGCGATGGTCGAGGCCGCGAACATGCCGGCCAGCGCCAGCAGCAGCATCGCCGCTTCCATCGGCAGGCGCGCGAACACCGCCGACTCGCCGAACACTGAGAAATAGAAGCGCAGCAGCACGTAGACCGCCACCTTGGTGGCGGTGGCCGCCAGGAAGGCCGCCACCGCCGAGGGCGCATAGGCGTAGGCGTTGGGCAGCCATTGGTGCAGCGGAAACAGCGCCAGCTTCAGCGAGATGCCCACGGTCAGGAAGGCCAGCGCCGCCAGCACCGGCCGCGTGCCCTGCACGGTGGCGATGCGCCGGCCCATGTCGGCGATGTTCAGCGTGCCGGTCATCAGGTAGAGCAGGCCGATGCCGATGACGATGAAGGTGGCGCCGATGGTGCCCATGATCAGGTACTGGTACGAGGCCAGCAGCGCGCGGCGGTCGCGCCCCAGCGCGATCAGCACGTAAGTCGACAGCGACGAGATCTCGAGGAAGACGAAGATGTTGAAGGCGTCGCCGGTGATCGCGATGCCCAGCAGCCCGGTCAGGCACAACAACCACATCGTGTAGAACAGGTAGTGCTGCGACGGCGGCACCTCGGTTTCGATCGTGCGGCGCGAATAAGGCAGCACCACCGCCGAGATGCCCGCCACCAGCACGAGCATGAACGACGCCAGCCGATCGACCCGGTACTCGATGCCCCAGGGCGGCGGCCAGTTGCCGATGGCATAGGAGATGGTGCCGCCGTGACCGACCTGCCACCACAGCGCCAGCGCCACGCCGAATGCAAACCAGCTGGCCGCCAACGCCACCACGAAGGCCGGCTCGCGCCGGCGCAGCAGCACCGTCAGCGGTGCTGCCAGCAAGGGCACGATGACCTGCAGCGCAGGCAGGTGGGCAGTCCAGCTCATGGGGCGCTGCTGCCCACCGCGCGGCGGTCGGGCTCGTCGGCAGCCAGGATGTCGCCTTCCTCGATCGTGTCGTAGGCCTCGCGGATGCGCACCGTCAGCGCCAGCCCGAGCGCCAGCGTGGCCACCCCGACGACGATCGCGGTCAGGATCAGCACATGCGGCAGCGGGTTCGAATAAACCTTGAACGCGTCGCTGACGATCGGCGCAGTGCCTCCCACGACCTTGCCCGGCACGATGTAGAGAAAGTAGACCGAGGTCTGGAAGATGCCCAGGCCGACCAGCTTCTTGATCAGGTTGCCGCAGGCAATCACGATGTACAGGCCCGCGACCATCAGGAACACGGTGACCAGGTAGCTGTAGTGGCTGAAGGCGCTTGCCGACGCCGCGCTGCTCATGATTCGTCGATCCGGCCGCGGTCGGCGAACATGTAGAAGATCTTCAGCATCACGCCCGAGACGGTGATCGCCACGCCGACCTCGACCCAGAAGATGCCGCGGTGCTGGCCGTGCACCGGATCGTGATCGAGCACGAAGTAGTCGAGGAACTGGCCGCCCAGCAACAGGCCGATCACGCCGACCCCGCCGTAGACCAGCACGCCGATGGCCATCATCGATTCGACCAGCGGTTCGGGCACCACGCGGCGGGCGTCGGCCAGGCCGAAGATCAGCGCGTAGAAGATCACCGCGGCGGCGGCAATCACGCCGGCCTGGAAGCCGCCGCCGGGGCCGAAGTCGCCATGGAACTGCACGTACAGCGCGAACAGCAGGATGAACGGGATCAGCAGCTTGGCCACCACCCGCAGGATCAGGTCGTGCCTCATGGCTTGCGTCCCGGTCGCCGGCGGCGCAGCAGCGCGACCACGCCGGCACCGGCGGTGAACACCACGGTGGTCTCGCCGAAGGTGTCGAAGCCGCGGTAACTGGCCAGCACCGCGGTGACGATGTTGGGCACGCCGGTTTCCTTGGGCGCGTCGTTCAGGTAGCGCGGCACCACATGCTGGTGGATCGCCGAGGCGGGATCAGAGAACGCGGGCAAGCCCTGGGCGCCGTACACCAGCACCGCGCCAACGGCCACCGACAGCGCCAGTGCAGGCCAGGGCCTGCGCGCCGGCCGGGCGTCTTCGCTCTTGCACAGGTGCAGCGCCCCCAGGAACAGCACGGTCGAGATGCCGGCACCGACCGAGGCCTCGGTCATCGCCACGTCGACCGCGTCCAGCGCCACCAGCACGGTGGCGGTCAGAAAACTGTAGACGCCACCCAGCAGGACCACGCCGAACAGGTTGCGGCTGCGCGCCAGCAATACGACGACGACCGCCATCAGGGTGAGCAGGACGTTGATGATCAGGGCTTCGATGATGGCTTCTCCTCGTTGGCCAGCAGCGGCTTGAGGCCCCGCTCCAGCGCTGCCCGGGCCAGCGCGTGGGTGGCCGTGGGGCTGGCGAACAGCAACAGCAGGCCGATCATCGCCAGCTTGGCGCTCACCAGCGTCCAGCCGCCCTGCAGCAGCAGGCCCAGCAGGATCAGGCCGGCACCCAGCGTGTCGACCACGCTGGCCGCGTGCACGCGGGTGTAGAAATCGGGCATGCGCAGCAGCCCCACCGCACCCAGAATGCAGAAGCCGCTGCCCGCCAGAAGGCAGGCCCAACTCAGCAGATCGATGACCATGGTCAGCGGCGCGCTCATCGCGGGGGGGGGCCGGAGGGGTCCAGCCCGGCATCACCCAGGTTGCCGTTGCGGAAGAACTTCAGCACGGCGATCGTGCCGATCACGTTGAGCAGGCCGTAGGTGATGGCCAGGTCCAGGAATTCGGGCCGCCCGGTGAGGAAGCCGATCACCGCCAGCAGCAGCATCGCCACCGTGCCGATGGTGTTGGCGGCCTGGGCCCGGTCGAACACCGTCGGCCCCAGCGCCGCGCGCAAGACCGCGAGCACCAGCGTGACCAGCAGGGCCAGCGCAGCGGCGGCAAACATCATGAACGGTGCTCGCAGGCGCTGACGCGTGCGTCCATGTCGCCGCCGGCCGCACCTTCGGCGCCGGCGCGCGTGAGCGCGTGCACCAGGAAGCGGCCGGGCTCGGCCTCGACCGTGATCGTGCCGGGGGTCAGGGTGATCGAGTTGGCGTGAATCACCAGGCCGACGCTGGAGCGCTGGGTCGGCTTGAAGCTCACCATCGTGGGGCTGATCGGCAGGCGCGGGCTGGCGATGATGCGGCTGACATCCCAGGCCGACTTGACGATCTCCTTGAGCAGCCAGGCCCAGTACAGCAGCAGGCGCGGGCCCAGATGCACCGGGTGGCTTTCTGGATCGATCAGCGCCATGCGGCGCGAGAACAGCACCACGGCCAATGCACAGCCCGCACCCGCCCCGATCAGAAAGGCGGTGAAATAACCTGAGAGCAGCAGCCAGAAGGCGAACAGCACCAGGAAAGCGCTGGCGGCGTGGAGCATGTCGTGGCGGTGGTTTGGCAGCGGGAAATGCAGAGCGAGCGCGATTGTAGGGGTGCCCACTTTACGTTCAGCTGAATGCGCGGCCCACCCATTGGCACCCGGTGATTACCATGCCATTGGCGCGCCTGCGGCCCGGGTATGGTCGCGGCCCATCGCAACATCGAGGTCCTTGCCATGAAGCCCCGCGTTCTGGTCGCCCGCGCCGTCTTCCCCGACATCGTCGAGCGCCTGCGCAGCCATTTCGTGGTGCACGACAACCCGGGCGACGACGCCTGGTCGCAGCCTGAGCTGATCGCCCGGCTGCAAGGCCACGCCGGGGTGCTCGTGGCCGGCACCGAACGCATCGACGCTGCGCTGCTGGCCGCCTGCCCCACGTTGCGCGCGGTGTGCAGCATGGCGGTGGGCTACAACAACATCGATCTGCCGGCCTGCACCGCGGCCGGTGTGCTGGTCAGCAACGCGCCCGACGTGCTGACCGAGACCACCGCCGATTTCGGCTTTGCGCTGATGATGGCCACCGCCCGCCGCATCACCGAGAGCGAGCATTTCCTGCGTGCCGGGCGCTGGACGCATTGGTCCTACGACCTGTTCGCCGGTGCCGACGTGCATGGCGCCACGCTGGGCGTGCTGGGCATGGGGCGCATCGGCCAGGCCATCGCGCGGCGCGGCGCGCTGGGCTTCGGCATGCCGGTGCTCTATCACAACCGCAGCCGGCTCGATGCCGCCATCGAGCAGCAGCTGGGCGCGTCGTGGGTGGGCAAGGATCAGCTGCTGCAGCGCGCCGACCACCTGGTGATCGTGGTGCCCTACAGCCCGGCCTCGCACCACCTGGTGGGCGCGGCCGAGCTGGCATTGATGAAGCCCACCGCCACACTGACCAACATCGCCCGCGGCGGCGTGGTCGACGACGCGGCGCTGGCCGTGGCGCTGCGCGAGCGCCGCATCGCCGCGGCGGGGCTGGACGTGTTCGAGGGTGAACCAGCGGTGCACCCAGGTCTGCTGGGCGTGCCCAACGTGGTGCTCACGCCGCACATCGCCAGCGCCAGCCTGCCCACGCGCCGGGCGATGGCTGAGCTGGCTGCCCGCAACCTGATGGCGGTGCTGGGGCAGGGCGCCGATGCCGGCCGACCGCCCACCGCGCTGAACCCCGAGGTGCTGCCGCTGCGCGCCTGAGCGGCCGCGGCCCGCGGCATGGCCCGGCCAACGGGCCTGCTCCTGTTTGACGCACTGGCCAATGGCCAGGCGCTCGGGTTTGCCCTCTCGTTGCCGGCCAGCGCGCGCCGCCACCATCGGCGCTGCCCGCGCCATCGACGCGCCGGGTTATCACTACGAGGAGACCCCGTGAGCACGAAGTTCAAGATCAACGGCAAGGCCGTGCAGGCCACGTCGGAACCCGACACCCCGCTGCTGTGGGTGATCCGTGACGAGATCGGCCTCACCGGCACCAAGTTCGGCTGCGGCGCCAAGCTGTGCGGCGCCTGCACGGTGCATCTGGATGGCGAGCCCATCCGCTCGTGCTCGACGCCGCTGTCGCGGGTGTCCGAGCGGCTGGTGTCGACGGTGGAGGGGCTTTCCCGCAACAACAGCCACCCGCTGCAGAAGGCCTGGATCAAGCACGACGTGCCGCAGTGCGGCTACTGCCAGAGCGGCCAGCTGATGAGCGCGGCCGCGCTGCTGGCCAGCAACAAGAACCCCAGCGATGCCGAGATCGACGAGGCCATGAAGGGCAACGTCTGCCGCTGCGGCACCTATGTGCGGGTGCGCGCGGCCATCAAGACCGCCGCCGCCGAGATGCGTGGCGCCAAGGCCTGAGGGGGAACATGACCATGACCAAGACCAACAGCACCGCCAGCGCCATCCCAAGCACCAGCCGCCGCGGCTTCCTCAAGACCTCGGCCACCTTCAGCGGTGGCCTGATGGTCGGCTTCACGCTGCCGCTGGGCGGCCCGGCCCAGGCCGCCGGCCTGATGCACACGCCCAGCGCCTGGGTGCACATCGCCGACGACAACACCATCACGCTGATCTCGGCGCGTGCCGAGATGGGCCAGGGCGTCTACACCTCGATGCCGATGCTGGTGGCCGAAGAGCTCAACGTCGACATCCAGAAGGTCAAGGTGGCGTTTGCGCCCCCGGGCAAGGTGTATGGCAACGCGTTGATCTACGGCCTGCAACTCACCGGCGGCTCCACATCGGTGCGTGAGGGCTACGACAAGCTGCGCCTGGCCGGTGCCCAGGTGCGCGAGATGCTGATCACCGCCGCCGCCAACCGCTGGAACGCCGATGCGTCCACGCTGAAGGCCGAAAACGGCGTGGTCATCGGCCCCAAGAGGGGCCAGCGCGCCACCTATGGCCAGCTGGCCGACGACGCCTCGCGCATCCCGGTGCCCGAGAAGCCGGCGATGAAAGATCCCAGCCAGTTCCGCATTGTCGGCAAGCGCACCACTCGGCTGGACACGCCGGCCAAGGTCAACGGCAGTGCCAAGTTCAGCATCGACACCCGGCTGCCGGGCATGGTGTACGCGTCGATCGCGATGTCGCCGGTGCAGGGCGGCAAGGTCAAGAGCTTCGATGCCAGCAAGGCCAAGGCCGCCAAGGGCGTGGTCGACGTGGTGCAGATCCCCGACGGCATCGCCGTGGTGGCAGACACCTACTGGCATGCGGTGAAGGCGCGTGAACTGCTCAGCGTGCAGTGGGACGAGGGTGCCAATGCCAACCTCACCACCCAGGCCATGTTCGACGGCACCCGCGCCGCGCTGGCCAGCGGCAAGCCGATCGGGCTGAAGAAGGAGGGTGACGCCGATGCGCTGGTGGCAGCCGCTTCCAAGGTGGTGCGCGCCGAGTACCTGACGCAGAACCTGTCGCATGCGCCGATGGAGCCGATGAACTTCACCGCGCATTACGAGGGTGACCGCATCCGGCTGATCGGCTCCACCCAGTGGCCCGATGCGGTGCAGGGCGCGGTGGCCAAGATGCTGGAACTGAAGGTCGAGAACGTGGCGGTGGAGAACACCTTCCTCGGCGGTGGCTTCGGCCGGCGCATCGACTTCGACTACATCCTGCAGGCCGCGCAGATCGCCAAGGCCGTGCCGAACAAGCCGGTCAAGCTGATCTGGTCGCGCGAGGACGACATGCAGCACGACTTCTACCGGCCGATGGCGGTGCACCAGCTGGCCGCCGCGCTGGGCGCCGATGGCAAGCCCGCGGCGCTGACCTGGCGCGTGGCCTCGCAGTCGGTGACGGCCCGGGCGTTCAATCTGCCGCCCGAAGCACCTGATGCGCTGATGACCGAGGCGGGTGTGCCGCTCTACGACATCCCGGCGGCGCGGCACGACGTGGTCAAGCACGATGCAGGCATCCGCGTGGGCTACTGGCGCGCGGTCAGCCACAACATGAACGCCTTCGCCAACGAGACCTTCATCGACGAATGCGCCGCCGCGGCCGGCACCGATCCGGTGGCCTACCGCATGGCGCTGCTCGACAAGCATCCGCGCATGATCAGCGTGCTCAAGCAGGCGGCCGACAAGTCCGGCTGGGGCACGCCGGCGGCGGCCGGGCGCTTCCGTGGCGTGGCGCTGATGGAGGGCTACGACACCTACATGGCGCAGGTGGCCGAGATCTCGATGAAGGACGGCGTGCCGGTGGTGCACAAGGTCACCGTGGTGGCCGACCTGGGCGCGATGGTCAACCCCGACACGGTGGAGGCGCAGATCCAGTCCAGCGTGATCTTCGGGCTGTCGGGTGCGCTGTGGGGCGAGATCACCGTCGACAAGGGCCGCGTGCAGCAGTTCAACTTCGACAGCTTCCGCGTGATGCGCAACAACGAGGCGCCGTTGATCGACATCACGCTGGTGCAGAGCCGCGAGAAGCCGGGCGGCATCGGCGAGCCGGCCACCGCGCTGGTGGGGCCGGCGGTGGGCAACGCGATGTTCGCGGCCACCGGCAAGCGCTTGCGGCGCATGCCCTTCACCGCCGCCAACGTGGCGCAGGCGTAGTCGAACCAGCCGTCTTGAGCAACGGGCGTGCGGCCGCAAGGCTGCACGCCCGTTGTGCTTGACACGACAGCGTCCGCCCGGCAGCGCCTGAGACAATCGGCCGCATGACTGAATGGTGGATGCCGGCACTGCTGGTGCTGAACGCTCTGGTGCTGCTGGCCGTGCTGTTGCTGTGGTGGCGGCTGCCGCGCGCGGTCGATCCCGCCGAGGCCGCCGAGGCGCAGCGGCAGGCCATGGGCCAGGCCGTCAGCCCGGCGATTGCGGCGCCGCTGCAGGCGCTGGCCCAGACGCTCTCGGTGTCGCTGCGCGAGCAGGCCGAACACGCCGCCCGTGAGCTGCGCGCCGAACTGCAGGACAGCGCACGCGCCGGCCGGCAAGAGTTGTCGACCACGCTGGCCACGGTGCAGCAGACGCTGCTGACGCAGAACGGCGACGTCGCCCGCACCCAGAACGAGCAGATCGACACCTTCCGCACCCAGCTGGCGTCGATGCAGCAGCTGGTGGCGCAATCGCTGCAGCAGGCCACCGCACAACTGGTGGCGCAGGGCCTGGCCGCGCGCGAGGCCCAGGACGGCGCGATGCGCCGCCAGGCCGACAGCACCACCGAGGCGCTGCAGCGCTTCGGCCTGCAGTCCAGCGAGGCGCTGCAGCGCTTCGGCAGCCAGTCGAACGAGGCCTTGCAGCGCGTGGGCGCCACGCTCACCGAGCAGCTCAAGGCGCTGAGCGAGAGCAACGAGCGCCGGCTGGCCGAGGTGCGCCAGTTGGTGGAAGGCCGGCTCACCCTGCTGCAGCAGGGCAACGAGGCCAAGCTCGAGCAGATGCGTGCCACCGTCGACGAGAAACTGCACGCCACGCTGGAGCAGCGCCTGGGCGAGAGCTTCAAGCAGGTGGCCGAGCGGCTGGAGCAGGTGCACAAGGGCCTGGGCGAGATGCAGACGCTGGCGCGCGATGTCGGCTCGCTGAACCGCGTGCTGACCAACGTGAAGAGCCGTGGCATCTACGGCGAGGTGCAGCTGGCCGGCCTGCTGGAGCAGGTGTTCACGCCCGAGCAGTACGCCCGCAACGTGGAGACGGTGCCGGGCAGCGGCGCGCGGGTCGAGTTTGCGATCCGGCTGCCGGGCCGGCATGGGAAGGAGGGCGGCCCGCCGCTGTGGCTGCCGATCGACGCCAAGTTTCCGCGCGAGGACTACGAGCGCCTGCTCGATGCGCAAGAGCGCGCCGATGCGCCGGCCGTCGAGGCCGCCGGCAAAGCCATCGAGAACCGGCTGCGGCTGGAAGCGCGCAGCATCCGCGAGAAGTACATCGCCGCGCCGCACACCACCGATTTCGGCATCCTGTTCGTGCCCACCGAGAGCCTGTACGCCGAGGCGCTGCGCCGCCCCGGCCTGATGGAGGCGCTGCAGCGCGAGCACAAGGTCACCCTGGCCGGGCCCACCACCCTGCTGGCCACGCTGACCAGCCTGCAGATGGGCTTTCGCACGCTGGCGCTGGAGCAGCGCAGCGCCGAAGTCTGGGAGGTGCTGGGCGCCGTCAAGACCGAGTTCGGCAAGTTCGGCGACGTGCTGGCCAAGACCAAGAAGAAGCTCGACGAGGCCAGCAACACCATCGACCAGGCGGCCACCCGCACCCGGGCGATGGCGCGCCAGCTGCGCACCGTGGAATCGCTGCCCGAGCACCGGGTGCAGCAACTGCTGCCGGGCCTGCTGGCCGATGCCGCGGACGACGCTGACGATGCGGCGGCCGACGCCGATGCGGCCGCTGCGCGCGGGCGCGGCGCATGAGTTCAGCGACGCCGCAGCCGCTGAGCACCGCGCGGCTGCTGCCGCTGCTGATCGTCGGCCAGATCGCGCTGCATGCGGCGATGGCCGGCCAGCGCATGGCCACGCCGCTGCAGGCGCTGAAGGAAGGCCACAGCGCCTGGTCGGTGGGCGTGCTGCTGGCGCTGTTTGCGGCGCTGCCGGCGCTGATCGCACTGCCCGCCGGCCGCATGGCCGACCGCCACGGCTACCACCGGCCGCAGCGGCTGGCGGTGGTGTTGACGCTGGTGGGCGTGAGTTGCGCGCTGGCCGCCTGCTGGCTGAGTGGCTGGGCGCAGTTCACGCTGCAGTGTGTGGGCGCGGCGGCCTCGGGCGCGGGCACCAACGTGGGCGTGATCGTGGTGCTGCGCACCGCCGGCCAGCTGGGCGGCGACAGCACCGAGCGGCTGCGCATCTTCAGCTGGCTGGGCATGGCGTTCTCGATGGCCAACGTGGTGGGCCCGGTGGCGGCCGGCCTGATGATCGATGCCGCTGGCTTTGCGGCCGCCTATGGGCTGCTGCTGGCGATGCCGCTGGTGGCCGTGGCGGTGATGCGCCTGGTGCCGGTGCAGCCACGGCCGGCCGCCGCCGCACCGCGCCTGCCCGGTGCCAGCCGCTGGGACCTGCTGGCCACGCCGGGCCTCAAGCGCCTGCTGTTCATCAACTGGCTGCTGTCGGCCAGCTGGGACGTGCACAGCTTTGCGGTGCCGGTGCTGGGCCATGCCCGCGGCTATAGCGCGTCCACCATCGGCCTGGTGCTGGGCATCTTCACCGCGGCGATCACCGTGGTGCGCTTCATCGTGCCGCTGCTGGCACACCGGCTCAAGGAGGTGACGGTGCTGCGCGCGGCGATGGTGATGACGGCCGGCGTCTTCGCCCTCTACCCGTTTGCCGCCACGCCCTGGCTGATGGCCGGCTGCGCCACGCTGCTGGGCCTGGCACTGGGGGCGGTGCAGCCGATGATCATGAGCACGCTGCACCACCTGACGCCGCCCAACCGCCACGGCGAGGCGATCGCGTTCCGCTCGATGACGATCAACTTCTCCAGCAGCGTGATGCCGCTGGCCTTCGGCTTGGCCGGCACCGCCTTGGGGCCGGCTGCCGTGTTCTGGCTGATGGGCGCCGCGGTGGGCGGCGGCAGCTGGGCGGTGAAGGGCCTGGCGCGCGTATTTGCCACGCCAGTCGATACCCACCCGCTGCCACCGGCCGGCTGACCGCGCTGCGCGGTACAGCCTGCGCATGGTTAGCGCCTGCGCAGGCTCAGAACCGGATGCCGCCCGAGCCCGCGGCCGCGGGGGTTTGCGGTGGGGGTTCGGCCGGTGCCCGCTGCGCCGGCGCGGCCGGTTCAGGCGACCGCGTCACCAGCGGCGCGGGCGGCGGCGGCGCCCAGCCGCGTGGCAGCCTGGACGTCTTCGGGTAACCCGCCAGGTCGAGCGTTCCTTGCCAGTCGGCATCCTGGAAGCCGCGCAAGGCCTGGCTGCCCACGGTCAACGCGGGCACGGTGCGTCCGCCGCTCAGGCGTTGCAGCGCAGCGATGTCGTCGTCGCTGGACACCAGGCGCTCGCTGTAGGGCACCCCACGCTGCTGCAGCAGCTTGCGGCCGCTGTCGCAGGGCGGGCAATCGCTGCTGGTGAACAGGGTGACCGGAAAGCGGGCCACCGGCTCGCGCAGTTCGAGGGGCAGCAAGGGCGCGCTGCTGGCCGGGCTGGCATCACGGCGCAGCGCCTGCACCTGGGCACCCGGCTCGGCGGCCACCGGCCGGTCGGTGTAGGTGATGCGGCCATCGGGACCCACCACCTTGTACTGCGCATGGCTGGCCCCAGCGGCCAGCAACAGGGCCAGAAGCACGGCAGGGGCCGGGTGCGAGCGAGTCGGTTGCATGGGCATGAATCTAGCCGATAACCCGGGACCGCAGGCTGCCCATCGCCGCACCGGCGTCAGGCCATGCCCTGGTGGCGCAGCAGCGCGTCGATGCTGGGTTCGCGGCCACGGAAGGCCTTGAAGCTATCCATCGCCGGGCGGCTGCCGCCGGCCTCGAGGATCTCCTGGCGAAAACGCAGGCCCACCTCGGGGTTGAAGACGCCTTGTTCCTCGAATGCGGCAAATGCATCGGCCGAGAGTACCTCGGCCCATTTGTAGCTGTAGTAGCCGGCCGAGTAACCGCCGGCAAAGATGTGCGAGAAGCTGTGCTGGAAGCGGTTGAAGGCGGGCGGCGGGTTGACGGCCACTTCGGCGCGCACCTCGTCGACCACCGCCTGCACCCGGGCATGGGCGTCGGCCTCGGCATGCAGGCGCATGTCGAACAGCGAGAACTCGATCTGGCGCAGCGTCTGCAGGCCGCTCTGGAAATTGCGCGCGGCGATCATGCGGTCGAACAGCTCACGCGGCAGCGGCTCGCCGGTGTCGACATGGGCGGTCAGGCGCGACAGCACGGCCCATTCCCAGCAGAAGTTCTCCATGAACTGGCTGGGCAATTCCACCGCATCCCATTCGACGCCCGAGATACCGGCCACGGCCAGTTCGTCGACCTGGGTCAGCATGTGGTGCAGGCCATGGCCGAACTCGTGGAACAGCGTGATCACGTCGTCATGCGTCAGCAGCGCGGGCTTGCCGCCCACGGGCGACGAGAAATTGCACACCAGGTGCGCCACCGGCGTCTGCAGGCCTTGGCCGTCGGGGCGCTGCCAGCGGCCGCGCACATCGTTCATCCAGGCGCCCGGTCGCTTGCCGGGGCGGGCATACAGGTCGAGGTAGAACTGGCCCACCAGCTGGGGCGCTGCGTCGCCGCTGCCGCTAGTGGCGGTTCTCTCGATGCGGAAGAAGCGCACGCTGTCGTGCCACACCTCGGCGGTGTCGGGGCGGATGCGCACGTCGAACAGGGTCTCGACGATGTGGAACAGGCCTTCCAGCACCTTGGGCTCGGTGAAGTACTGCTTGACCGCCTGCTCGCTGAAGGCGTAGCGCGCCTCCTTGAGCTTCTCGGCCGCGAAGGCCTGGTCCCAGGCCTGCAGGTCGGGCAGGCCCAGCTGCTCGGCGGCGAAGGCGCGCAACTCGGCCAGGTCACGCTCGGCATGCGGGCGGGCGCGTTGCGCCAGGTCGCGCAGGAAGCCCATCACCTGCGCCGGCGATTCGGCCATCTTGGCCACCAGTGACAGGTCGGCATAGCTGGGCTGACCCAGCAGCGCGGCCTCTTCGGCGCGCAGTTGCAGCAACTCGCGCATCAGCGCCGAGTTGTCGCGCTCGGCCGGGCCGAACTCGCTGGCGCGGGTGCTGTAGGCGCGGTAGAGCTGCTCGCGCAGCGCGCGGTCGGTGGCGTACTGCATCACCGGCAGGTAGACCGGGATGTGCAGCGTGAGCTTGTGGCCGCTGCGGCCTTCAGCCTCGGCGGCCTCGCGCGTTTGCTGGCACACATCGGCCGGCACGCCGGCCATCTGCTCGGCCGTGGCGTAGAGGGTGAAGCCATCGGTGGCGTCGAGCACATGCTCGCTGAACTGCTGCGCCAGTTCGGCACTGCGCTCCTGGATGGCCGCAAAGCGCGCCTTGGCCTCGCCGTGCAACTCGGCCCCCGACAGCACGAAGTCACGCATTGCATGCGCCAGCGCCTGGGTGCGTGCGGGCGACAGCGTGGCCGCGGCCGGCCCGGTGGCCACTGCCTTGTACTTGGCATAGAGCCGTTCGTCCGCGCCCAGCCGGGTGTGGAACTCGGTGACGCGCCCCAGGTTGGCGTTGTAGGCCTCGCGCAGCTCGGGCGTGTTGGCCACCGCGTTGAGGTGGTTGGCGGCGCCCCAGGCGCGCGACAGCCGCTCCAGCGGCACGTCGAGCACGGCTGACAGGACGTCGTAGTCGGCGGCCACCGTGGCGCCGACAGCGCGCTCGAGCGCGGCATCGGCCTCGGGCAGCAGCACGTCGAGCGCCGGCGTGAGGTGCTCGGGCCGGATCGCGGCGAACTCGGGCAGGGCGGCGGTGGACAACAGCGGATTGGTCATGTAGCGGCTTTCGGTCGGGGCGGCACAGGCTTGAGCGTGCAGGGCATGGAGCCCTTCAGGTGGCGCCGCGTTCCGCTGATTCAAGCGTATTGACCAGCAGCATGGTGATCGTCATCGGGCCGACGCCGCCGGGCACCGGGGTGATCCAGCCGGCAATCGGGCTGACGCCGGCGAAGTCGACGTCGCCGCAGAGCTTGCCTTCGTCGTTGCGGTTCATGCCCACGTCGATGACGATGGCGCCGGGCTTGACCATGCCGGCGGTCAGCGTGTTGCGCCGGCCCACCGCGGCCACCACCACATCCGCCTGGCGCGTGAACAGGCCCAGATCGGGCGTGGCGCTGTGGCAGATGGTGACCGTGGCATTGGCGGCCAGCAGCAGCAGCGCCATCGGCTTGCCCACGGTGTTGCTGCGGCCGATCACCACCGCATGCTTGCCCTTGAGCGGCACGCCGGTGGATTCGATCAGCTTCATGCAGCCGTAGGGCGTGCAGGGGCGAAAGCCCGGCAGACCGGCCATCAAATCACCGGCGCTCTGCACCGAGTAGCCATCGACGTCCTTCGCGGTGGAGATGGTCTCGATGACGCGCTGCGGATTGATGTGCTTGGGCAGCGGCATCTGCACCAGGATGCCGTGGATCGCCGGGTCGTCATTGAGCGCGCGGATGCGCGCCAGCAGCTCGGCCTCGCCGAAGCTGGCATCGTACTTTTCCAGCACCGAATGCAGCCCGGTCTCGGCGCAGGCCTTGACCTTGTTGCGCACGTACACCGCCGACGCCGGGTCTTCGCCCACCAGGATGACGGCCAGGCCGGGTTGGATGCCACGCGCGGCGAGGGCGGCGGCGCGGGCCGCCACCTCGGTGCGGATCTGCTGCGACAGGGCGGTGCCGTTGATCAGTTGGGCGGGCATGGAACGGGTCTCCAAAACAAAGAAGGCCGCTGGGTGGCAGCGGCCTTGGCGGGAATGGCGCGGATCAGGACTTGGCGGGGGTGTTGGCGCCGAGCGCGATCTTCAGCAGATCGGCCACGGTGTTGGCGTTCAGCTTTTCCATGATGTTGGCGCGGTGCGCCTCGACCGTCTTGATGCTGATGCCCAGGTCGTCGGCGATCTGCTTGTTCAGGCGGCCGGCGACGATGCGCTCGAGCACCTGCGCCTCACGCGTGGTCAGGCGTGACAGCAGCGCATCGCGGCTGGCCTGCTCCTGGTGCTGGCTGAAGGCGCTGCGCGCCTGGTCGAGCATGCGTTCGACCAGGCCGATCAGCTCGTCTTCCTTGAAGGGCTTCTCGATGAAGTCCATCGCGCCCTTCTTCATCGTCGTCACGGCCATCGGCACATCACCGTGGCCGGTGATGAAGACCACCGGCAGCGGGCTCTTGCGCTCGAGCAAACGGTCTTGCAATTCGAGCCCGCTCATGCCGTCCATGCGGATGTCGGCGATCAGGCAGGCCACCTCGCGGGGGTCGAAGCGGGAGAGGAAGGACTCGGCCGAATCGAAGCACTTGACGCGGTAGTCCTTGCCTTCGAGCAACCATTGCAGGGAATCGCGCACGGCTTCGTCATCGTCGACGACATAGACCGTGCCTTTCTTCGGGATCAGGCTCATGGGTGGGTTCAGGCGGCAGGGGTGCGGTTGTGACGGACTTCGGCGTCGAGCGCTGTGTCATCGGGGCGATGGGCCAGCGTTGTCTCCTCGTGCCGCGCGGTGGTTTCGACCGGCAGGGTGAAGGCGAACCGACACCCTGTAATCAACGTGCCATTGTAGAGGTTCTGGGCCTTGATCCGGCCGCGGTGGCTCTCGATGATCGAGCGGCACAGCGACAGTCCGATGCCCATGCCCTCGGCCTTGGTCGAGAAGAAGGCCTCGTAGAGCCGGGCGATCACTTCGTCGGGCAGGCCCGGGCCCATGTCGGTGACGCTGAACTCGATGACACCCCCTTCATCGGGGGTGTGGCGCGGGATCACGCGCAGCTCGATGTGGCGGCGTGAGGCCGGCAACTTGGCGCTGTCGATCGCCTCGGCGCCGTTCTTCAGCAGGTTCAGCAGCACCTGCTCGATCAGGATCGGGTCGCAGTGGATGTCGGGCAGGCGCTGGGCCACGTAATGGTGGATGGCCACGTTGCGCCGGCGCAGCTCGATGCTGGCCAGCTCGACCGCCTCCTCGACGATGTTGCTGGCCTGCGAGGGCTGGCGCTGCGGCTCGCTCTTTTTCACGAAGGCGCGGATGCGGTGGATGATCTGGCCGGCCCGCTCGGCCTGGCGCGCGGTCTTGCCCAGCGCGGCCAGCAGCGCATCGTGGTCGATGGCGTCGGCCTTCACGCGGCTGATCATGCCGTTGCAGTAGTTGGTGATCGCGGTGAGCGGCTGGTTCAGCTCGTGCGCCACTGAGCTGGCCATCTCGCCCATGGTGATCAGCCGGCTGGAGACCTGCGCCTTCTCGGCCTGCTGCTCGGCCAGCTCTTCGGCGCGGCGGCGGGCGGTCACGTCGGTGGCGATCAGCATCTGCGCCAGCCGGCCGTCGGTCCATTGCAGGTAGCGCGCGCGCACGTCGAACCACTTGTCCAGCGCGGCGGCATACACCTCGCGCGGGTTGGCGCCGATGTTGGTCAGCTCTTGCGTGGGCAGGCCGGACAGGCCGTCCTCGTCGTCGTGGCCGCTCACATCCAGCGGCAGGTTGGGTGCGGTGCCGCTGGCCAGCAGCGCATGGCCACCGGCATCGGCGCCGAACCACAGCCGGTAGCTGCGGTTGGCAAACAGCAGCTCACCCTGCTGCACCGACAGCACCGACACCGCGGCCTCCAGCCCTTCGAGCACGGTGGTGAAACGCTCGTGCGAGGCCGACAGCTGGTCGCGTATGCGTTTGGCCTCGGTGATGTTGGTCATGCTGGTCATCCAGCCGGTCTGGTGTCCGCGTGAATCGACCAGCGGCGAGACGTACATGCGCGCATCGAACAGCGTGCCGTTCTTGCGCATCACCTTGACCTCGATGCCACCGGCCGGGCTGCGGCCCTGCAGCTCCTGCTGCAGCAAGCGGCTGTTCTCGTCGATGCGGTCGGCCGGCCAGTAGGGGTAGGGCGGCAGGCGGCCGATCAGCTCGTGCTCGGTGAAGCCGGTCATCGCGCAGAAGGCCGGGTTGACGTAGGTGACGCGGCCCTCGATGTCCATCGCCCGCATGCCGGTGAGCATGGAGTTCTCCATCGCCCGGCGGAAGTTGGTCTCCTGCACCAGTTCGCCCTGGATCTGCGCCCGCCGGCGCACATGGCGCCAGGTGCCCAGCAGCATCCACAGCGTCAGCACCGACAGCGCCACCACCATCCAGAACAGGGTGTTGCCGATCAGGCCCACCGAGGTGCGGTAGCCGCTGCCACGCAGCACCAGGCCGTTGGCCGCCGGCGCCAGCGGCACGTCGTGCAGGATGGGTGCGCGCTGCTGCGCGCCGCCGGGCATCGGCAGCACGCTGCTGGCGATGGTCTGCTCGCGCTCGTCGATCACCGCGATGTTGTGGCGCCGGGTCACCTCGGTGGGCACGAAGTGGCGCATCAGCACGTCGACCGAGTAATCGGCCACCAGCGCGCCCGAGAACTGGCCGCGGTGCAGCATCGGCACATGCACCTGGAAGACCATCGCGCCGTGCCGGTCCTTGTAGGTGCGTGAATAGATCGGCTGGCGCAGATCACGCGCGGCGATGAAGGCCCATTCGGTCTCGGTGCGCACCGTGGCGGGCGCCGGCAGCAGCGGGCCCGAGGCGGCGCTGTCCTCGCGCTCGGCCTGGGCCGAGTAGCGGCCGCGGATCTGCCGGTCGGCGCCCAGCCAGACGAACTGGGTGATCTCGGGCCGGTCGCTGACGAAGCCGCTGGCCTGGGGCGTGAAGTCGCTGGCGTCGAGCTCGCGGGTGACGAACTCGCGGGCCATGCGCACCAGTTGCTCCTGGTTCTCGATCAGGCGCAGGCGGATCTGCTGCTGGGCGATCTCGGTGTCGCGCTTGACGGCTTCGGCCTCACGCTCCAGTTCCTCATTGCGCAGGTACCAGAAGGCCGAAATGATGGCGGCCAGAAACAGCAGCACCGACGCCAGCGGCCCCAGCGTGGCAAAACGATCCTGGCGGGCCGGTGATTGCCGGCGCCACCAGCGGCCCAGCAACCGGCGCTGGCCCGAGGCGGGGCCGACCGGCGTGGGCGGCGGGGAAAGAGACGTCATTGCGCCGATTATCCCGAGCGTGGGCGCTGATCTGTCGCTGACACCAGCGAAGTTGGCATCGACTTTCGTTTATCACAATATGAAATCAACTCGCGCTATTTGAAATTGACATGGGTTTGTGCCAAACTGCGCGCCGTTCGACCGACCCACGACCCAACAACCCCCCGGAACGAGGAGACAACCGATGTCCGTACTGCCCGAAACCCTGCCAGGCGCCGCCGGCAACGACCTGTTTGACACCGACGCCCAGGAAACGCGGGAATGGCTGGAGGCGCTGGATGCGGTGATCCACGCCGAAGGGCCCGGGCGGGCGCACTTCCTGCTGGAGCGGCTGATCGACGAGGCGCGCCAGAGCGGCATCGACCAGCCGTTCTCGGCCAACACCGCCTACGTCAACACCATCCCGGTGGACCAGGAAGAGCGCTGCCCCGGCAACATCGAGATCGAGGAGCGCCTGCGCGCCTACATGCGCTGGAACGCGATGGCGATGGTGGTCAAGGCCAACCGCCACCATCCCGAGGACGGCGGCGACCTGGGTGGGCACATCGGTTCGTTTGCCTCGCTGGCACACATGTTCGGCGCCGGTTTCAACCACTTCTGGCATGCCGACGACAGCGCCACCGGCGGCAGCCACGGCGGTGACTGCATCTACTTCCAGGGCCATGTCTCGCCCGGCATCTATGCCCGCGCCTACATGGAAGGCCGGCTGACCGAGGAGCAGTTGCTGAACTTCCGCCAGGAGGTCGACGGCAAGGGCCTGTCGAGCTACCCGCACCCCAAGCTGATGCCCGGGTTCTGGCAGTTCCCCACCGTGTCGATGGGCCTGGGCCCGCTGATGTCGATTTATCAGGCGCGCTTCCTGAAGTACCTGCACGCCCGCGGCATTGCCGACACCAGCGCCCGCAAGGTCTGGGTATTCTGTGGCGACGGCGAGATGGACGAGCCCGAATCGCTGGGCGCGATCGGCCTGGCCGCGCGCGAGAACCTCGACAACCTGATCTTCGTCATCAACTGCAACCTGCAGCGCCTGGACGGCCCGGTGCGCGGCAACGGCAAGATCGTGCAGGAGCTCGAGGGGGAGTTCCGCGGCGCGGGCTGGAACGTCATCAAGCTGGTCTGGGGCAGCAACTGGGACCCGCTGCTGGCGCGCGACAAGGACGGTGCGCTGCGCAAGATCATGATGGACACGCCCGACGGCGATTACCAGGCCTTCAAGGCCAACGACGGCGCCTACGTGCGCAAGCACTTCTTCGGCCGCGATCCGCGCACGCTGGAGATGGTGGCCAAGATGAGCGACGACGACATCTGGCAACTGCGCCGCGGCGGCCACGACCCGCAGAAGGTGTATGCCGCCTACCACCGCGCGGTCAACCACAAGGGCCAGCCCACGGTGCTGCTGATCAAGACCATCAAGGGCTTCGGCATGGGCAAATCGGGCCAGGGCAAGATGGCTGTGCACCAGACCAAGAAGCTCACCGACGAGGACATCCGCGAGTTCCGCGACCGCTTCAACCTGCCGATCCCCGACAGTGAGCTGCCCAAGCTGCCGTTCTACAAGCCGGCCGACGACACGCCCGAGATGCGCTACCTGCACGAGCGCCGCCAGGCGCTGGGTGGCTACCTGCCGCAGCGCCGCACGCGCGCCGACGAGAGCTTCACGGTGCCGTCGCTGGAGACCTTCAAGTCGGTGACCGAGCCCACCGCCGAGGGCCGCGAGATCTCCACCACGCAGGCCTACGTGCGCTTCCTGACGCAGCTGCTGCGCGACAAGGCGCTGGGCGCGCGCGTGGTGCCCATCCTCGTCGACGAGGCCCGCACCTTCGGCATGGAAGGGCTGTTCCGCCAGGTGGGCATCTACAACCCGCTGGGCCAGCTCTACACCCCGGTCGACAAGGACCAGGTGATGTACTACAAGGAGGACAAGGCCGGCCAGATCCTGCAGGAAGGCATCAACGAGGCCGGCGGCATGGCCAGCTGGATCGCCGCGGCCACCAGCTACAGCACCAGCAACCGCATCATGGTGCCGTTCTACGTCTACTACTCGATGTTCGGCTTCCAGCGCATCGGTGATCTGGCCTGGGCGGCGGGCGACATGCAGGCGCGTGGCTTCCTGCTGGGCGGCACCTCGGGGCGCACCACGCTCAACGGCGAGGGCCTGCAGCACGAGGACGGCCACAGCCACATCCTGGCCGGCACCATCCCCAACTGTGTGGCCTACGACCCGACCTTCGCGCACGAGGTCGGCGTGATCATGCAGCACGGCCTCAAGCGCATGGTCGAGCAGCAGGAGAACGTCTACTACTACATCACCCTGCTCAACGAGAACTACGCCATGCCCGGCCTCCAATCCGGCACCGAGGCGCAGATCATCAAGGGCATGTACCTGCTGCAGGAATCCGGCGCCCAGGCCGATCAGCCGCAGGTCAACCTGCTGGGCTCGGGCACCATCCTGCGCGAATCGATCGCCGCCAGGCAGTTGCTGGAGGCCGACTGGGGCGTGGCGGCCAACGTCTGGAGCTGCCCCAGCTTCAACGAGCTGGCGCGCGATGGCCAGGACGCCGAGCGCCACAACCTGCTGCACCCGACCGAGACACCGCGTGTGCCCTTCGTCGCGCAGCAGCTCGGCGCCCACGCCGGCCCGGTGATCTGCTCGACCGACTACATGAAGGCCTTTGGCGAGCAGATTCGCGCCTGCATGCCCAAGGGGCGGACCTACAAGGTGCTGGGCACCGACGGCTTCGGCCGCAGCGACTTCCGCAGCAAGCTGCGTGAGCACTTCGAGATCAACCGCCACTACATCGTGGTGGCCGCGCTGAAGGCGCTGGCCGACGACGGCGTGCTGCCGATGGCCCAGGTGGCCGAGGCGATCCAGCAGTACGGCTTGAACGCCGACAAGATCAACCCGCTGTACGCCTGACACCGGCACCGGAGACAACACATGGCATTGGTAGAAGTCAAGGTCCCCGACATCGGCGACTTCAAGGACGTGGCGGTGATCGAGTTGATGGTGGCGGTGGGTGACACCGTGGCCGTCGATCAGAGCCTGGTCACGGTGGAGAGCGACAAGGCGTCGATGGAGATCCCGTCGTCGCACGCCGGCGTGGTC
>MESD01000024.1:16742-35767 GCA_001770815.1 Burkholderiales bacterium RIFCSPHIGHO2_12_FULL_69_20 | reverse complement strand
TGCCCCTGCTGCTGCGGCACCCGCCGCGGCGGCAGTGGCCGCACCGGCCGCCGCCACCGGGCTGATCGAGGTGCTGGTGCCCGACATCGGCGATTTCGACGAGGTGGCCGTCATCGAGGTGATGGTCAAGCCCGGCGACACCATCAAGATCGAGCAGAGCCTGATCACGGTGGAGAGCGACAAGGCATCGATGGAGATCCCGTCCAGCCACGCCGGCGTGGTCAGGGAGGTCAAGGTCAAGCTGGGCGACAAGGTGGCCAAGGGCGCGCTGGTGGTGGTGCTGGAAGGCACCGTGGCGGCACCGGCCGCGCCGGCCGCCGCAGCAGCGGCAGCAGCGCCTGCGGTGGTGGCCACGGCGGCTGTTGCCGCGGCGCCGGCCGCGGCTCCCGCCGCTGCGGTGCCCGCCCACGAGCCCACCGCGCCGAAGGCGGCGCTGCCGCACGCCTCGCCGTCGATCCGCCGGCTGGCGCGTGAGTTGGGCGTGCCGCTGGCCGAGGTGGCCGGCTCCGGCCCCAAGGGCCGCATCAACCAGGCCGATGTGCAGGGCTTCGTCAAGGGCGTGATGGCCGGCGCGGTAAGCACCGCCGCGCAGACGGCAGCACAAGCGGCCAAGGCGCCGGCGTCCGCCGCGGCCGGCGGCGGCGAGGCCTTCCCCGGCCTGCTGCCCTGGCCCAAGGTGGATTTCGCCAAGTTCGGCCCGATCGAGCGCAAGGATTTGTCGCGCATCCAGAAGATCAGCGGCGCCAACCTGCACCGCAACTGGGTGATCATTCCGCACGTCACCAACCACGACGACGCCGACATCACCGAGCTGGAAGCCTTCCGCGTGGCGACCAACAAGGAGAACGAGAAGTCGGGCATCAAGGTCACGATGCTGGCCTTCATGATCAAGGCGGCGGTGGCGGCGCTGAAGAAGTTTCCGCAGTTCAACGCATCGCTCGACGGCGACCAGTTGGTGCTGAAGAGCTACTTCCACATCGGTTTTGCCGCCGACACGCCCAACGGCCTGGTGGTGCCGGTGATCAAGGACGCCGACAAGAAGGGCATCTTCCAGATCAGTACCGAGATGGGTGAGCTGGCCAAGAAGGCGCGCGACGGCAAGCTGGGCCCGGCCGACATGAGCGGCGGCTGCTTCTCGATCAGCAGCCTGGGCGGCATCGGCGGGCGTTACTTCACGCCGATCATCAACGCGCCCGAGGTGGCCATCATGGGCGTGTGCAAGAGCAGCCTCGAGCCGCGCTGGGACGGCCGGCAGTTCGCGCCGCGCCTGATCCTGCCGCTGAGCCTGAGCTGGGACCACCGCGTCATCGATGGTGCCGCCGCCGCACGCTTCAACGTGTACTTCGCCAGCCTGCTGGCCGACTTCCGGCGCATCGTGCTGTGACGGTCAACCTCAAGCCCAACAAGACTCGGAGGCCCACATGGCGCTGATCGATGTGAACGTGCCCGACATCGGCGACTTCAAGGACGTCGCGGTGATCGAGATCCTGGTCAAGCCCGGCGACACCATCGCCGTCGAGCAAAGCCTGGTGACGGTGGAAAGCGACAAGGCCTCGATGGAGATCCCGTCCAGCCACGCCGGGGTCGTCAAGGAACTGAAGCTGGCGCTGGGTGACAAGGTCAACCAGGGCACGCTGATCCTGACGCTGGAGGCGGCAGCCGGTGCAGCGGCGCCTGCGCCGAGCGCGCCGGCCGCCGCGGCAACAGCGACGCCGGCCGCTGCGCAGGCTGCCGCCACCGTGGCCGCGGCGGCGGCTCCCCAGCCTTCCAGCTACGCCGGCGGCGCCGATCTCGAATGCGACCTGCTGGTGCTGGGTGCCGGCCCGGGCGGTTATTCGGCGGCGTTCCGCGCGGCCGACCTGGGCCTGAAGACGGTGATCGTCGAACGCTACGCCCAGCTGGGTGGCGTGTGCCTGAACGTCGGCTGCATCCCCAGCAAGGCGCTGCTGCACGTGGCCAGCGTGATGGACGAGGTCAAGCACTTCGCCGACCTGGGTGTCAGCTTCGCCGAACCCGTGGTGGACCTGCCCAAGCTGCTGGGCCACAAGAACAAGGTGGTGGGCAAGCTCACTGGTGGCCTGGCGGCGATGGCCAAGATGCGCAAGTTGACGGTGGTGCGCGGCTACGGCAGCTTTGCCGACCCGCACCACGTGGTGGTGGAAGAGACCACCGGCGACGGCCAGGCCAAGACGGGCAAGTCGCAGACCATCAAGTTCAAGCAGTGCATCATCGCCGCCGGTTCGCAGGCCGTGCGGCTGCCCTTCCTGCCGGACGACCCGCGCATCGTCGACAGCACCGGCGCGCTGCAGTTGCGCCAGGCGCCGAAGAAGATGCTGGTCGTCGGCGGCGGCATCATCGGGCTGGAGATGGGCACGGTGTACGCCACGCTGGGCGCCCGGCTCGACGTGGTGGAGATGCTCGACGGCCTGATGCAGGGTGCCGACCGGGATCTGGTCAAGGTGTGGCAGAAACTGAACGCGCCGCGCTTCGACAACATCCTGCTCAAGACCAAGACGGTGGCGGCCGAGGCGACTGCCGACGGCATCCGCGTCAAGTTCGAAGGCCTGGACGGCAAGCAGAGCGAAGGCCTGTACGACCTGGTGCTGCAGGCCGTGGGCCGCACGCCCAACGGCAAGAAGATCGCCGCCGACAAGGCCGGCGTCGTGGTGACGGACCGCGGCTTCATCCCGGTCGACGTGCAGATGCGCACCAACGTGCCGCACATCTTTGCCATCGGCGACGTGGTGGGCCAGCCGATGTTGGCGCACAAGGCGGTGCACGAGGCGCATGTGGCGGCCGAGGTGGCCGCCGGCACCGCCAACGGCGATTCCGCCTTGAGCAAGGCGCAGTTCGACGCCCGCGTGATCCCCAGCGTGGCCTACACCGACCCCGAGGTGGCCTGGGTCGGCCTGACCGAGGACGAGGCCAAGGCGCGTGGCATCAAGGTCAAGAAGGGCCTGTTCCCGTGGACGGCCTCGGGCCGGGCGATCGCCAACGGCCGCGATGAGGGCTTCACCAAGCTGCTGTTCGACGACTCGCCCGAAGCGCATGGCCACGGCAAGATCCTGGGCGGCGGCATCGTCGGCACCCATGCCGGCGACATGATCGGCGAGGTGGCGCTGGCCATCGAGATGGGCGCCGACGCGGTCGACATCGGCAAAACCATCCACCCGCATCCCACGCTGGGCGAGAGCATCGGCATGGCCGCCGAGGTGGCACACGGCAGCTGCACCGATCTGCCGCCCGCGCGGCGCTGAGGCGCGGCATCGCCGGCCGGCCACTGCCGGCCGCGGTGGTTCCACCCAAGCCCCTGTTCGCAGCGTCGACAGGGGCTTCATTTTTGGCCGGGCAGCACGGCCGCCCGCGCTCAAGTTGACGCGTGCGAGGTCGACAACCTGGGAGGAAGGCGCCTGCCCAACCTTCGCCATGCCCCACTTCATCCGATTCCCGCCGACCTGCGTGCCGTCCTGGCACGCCGCCCCCATGCCCGACGATCCTTCGCTGCCGTCGCCCGACGCGCCCACCCGATGGCACCAGCCGCCGGTGCAGGCGCTGCTGTTGGGTGCGCTGGGCCTGGTCACCGCCGCGGCCATGGTGGGGTGGGGCGTGATCGGCCTGGCTGGCGGCGCACTGGTGCTGGCGGGCGGCGTGGTGGGGGCGGTGCTGGCGCGTCGGCGCGTCAGCGACGGGGTGGCCGTGCTGCTGGCCGAGCAATTGACGCTCCTCGGACAAGCCCGGGCAACCCAGCCTGGCGACGCCCCCGGGCGGGCCGTCACGGCGGTGTTGCAACCGGTGGCCGCGGCGCTGCACACGCTGGCCGCACGCCAGCAGGCGCTGTTCGACGCGCAGGCCGAGCAGCTCGAAGCCCTGCGCCAGCAGGCCCACAGCGACCCGCTGACCGGGCTGGCGAACCGGCGCCACTTCACTGCCATGCTCGACGCGCTGTTGTGCAACGGCGACGAGCCGGTCGAAGCCGGCCTGCTGCTGCTGCGTGTGCGTGATCTGCAGGGCATGAACCAGCGCATCGGCCACGCCGGCGCCGACCGCGTGCTGCAGGCCCTGGGCCAGGCCCTGCATGCCTACCCCGACCGCATCGCGCGCTGCTGCGCCGGCCGGCTCAACGGGGCAGACTTCGCGTTGCTGCTGCCGGTGGGTGGCATGGCCTTCGAGACCGCCGCCACGCTGGTGCAGGCGCTGCGCCTGCCGGTTGCCGGCATCGATGCGCTGGCCGCTGTGGATGCCGGTGTGGTGGAACTGAGCCTGCCGATGAATGGCACCCAGGCGCTGGCGCTGGCCGATGCGGCGCTGGCCCGCGCCGAGGCCGACGGCGGCACGCCAGCCGTCACGCCCGAACTCGATCTGCCCTTGATCGACGATGCGCTGCCGCAGGGCGAGGCCTCGTGGCAGCGCCGCATCGCCCGCGCGCTGGTTAAGGGGCAGGTGGCCTTGGCGGCCTACCCGGTGCGCACGGGTGATGGCCGGCAACTGCACCTGGATTGCCCGCTGCGGGTGCAATTGCAGACCAACGGCTCGCTGGAACCGGCCGCGCGCTGGCTGGCGCTGGCCACCCGCAGCCGGCTGTGCGCGGCGGTTGATGAGAAGGCGGTGGCGCTGGCGCTGGAAGCCATCGCACGCGACGGACAGGCGCGCTGCGTCAACGTGGCCGGGCAATCGCTGGAATCGGTGGAGTTCATCGCCGCGGTGTCGCGCCGGCTGGAGGCCGCACCGCATGCGGCCTGCCGTCTGTGGATCGACCTGCCCGAAGCGCTGGCGCTGGAGCGGCCGATGTTGGTGCGCGAGGTCTCGCGCCGCTGGCGGCCGCTGGGCGTGATGCTGGGGCTGGAGCATGCCGGCGAGGCGCTGGCGCGCATCCCGCGGCTGATCGATCTGGGGCTGGACTGCGTGCGCATCGACCGTCGCTTCGTCAACGGCATCGCCAGTGCCGATGCGGGTGATGCGCGCCGCTACCTGCAGGGCCTGGTCAAGCTGGTGCAGGCGGTGGGCTTGCAGGTCACGGCCGAAGGCGTGCGCTCGGTCGACGACCTGGACGTGCTGTGGCGGCTGGGCTTCGATGCCGCCACCGGGCCGGCACTGGTGGCCGAGATGGCGCTGACCGCCTGAGAAGCTGTGACCGGCCGCCGCGCGCGCGCCGCTGTCCGCTACCCGATGCTGCTGCAGTGCAGCGTGTACTGGCCGGCCTTGCGGCAGGCAAAGTAGTGCTGCAGCGTCTCGCGCACCGTGCGGAAGGCGATCTCGTCCCACGGCACCTCGTGCTCGTGGAACAGCCGCGCTTCCAGTGTCTCGGGGCCGGGGTCGAGTGAGGTGTCGGTCATGCGGGCGCGGTAGAACAGGTGCACCTGGCCGACGCGCACCACGCTCATCACGGTGAACAGCTCCTGCAGTTCGATCTTGGCACCGGCTTCTTCCACCGTCTCGCGGATCGCGCCGTCGGCCACCGTCTCGCCCAGTTCCATGAAGCCGGCCGGCAGCGTCCAGAAGCCGTGACGCGGTTCGATCGCGCGCTTGCACAGCAGCACCTGCTCACCCCATACCGGTACCGTGCCCACCACGTTGATCGGGTTCTCGTAGTGGATGGTGGTGCAGGCCGGGCAGACGGCGCGCTCGCGGTTGTCGTCGTCGGGCATGCGGTAGGCCACGGCCGACCCGCATTCGCGGCAGTGCTTGATACGGCGCATCTCGATCATGCGCAAAAGTGTAGCGGCAGCCCATGGCATCATGCCCGGCACCCGCCATTCAACCCTGCCTGCCAGCCACCATGAGCTTCGTCTTCACCCCGCCCGCAACACCCGCCGTGCCCGTCGCCGGTGGTGGCCTGTTTCCGGTGCACCGCATCTATTGCGTGGGCCGCAACTACGCCGAGCATGCGCAGGAGATGGGCTTCACCGGCCGCGAGCCGCCGTTCTTCTTCCTGAAGCCCGCCGACGCGGTGCTGCCGGTGGCCGATGGCGCCATCGGCGAGATGGCCTACCCGCCGCTCACCGCCAACCTGCACCACGAGATCGAGCTGGTGGTGGCCATAGCCACCGGCGGGCGCAACATCGCCGCGGCCGACGCTGCCCGCCACATCTGGGGTTATGCCGTGGGCCTGGACATGACGCGCCGCGATCTGCAGAACGACATGAAGAAGCAGGGTCGCCCCTGGTGCATCGGCAAGGCCTTCGATGAATCGGCGCCGATCGCCCCGCTGCAGCCGATCGCCCGCACCGGCGAACTCACCAAAGGTGCCATCACCGTGTCGGTCAACGGCGCGGTGCGCCAGAAGGGTGACCTGAGCGAGCTGATCTGGAACGTGGCCGAGACCATCGAAACCCTGTCCAAGGCCTGGACGCTGCAGCCCGGCGACCTGATCTACACCGGCACGCCGGCCGGCGTGGGCGCGGTGGTGTCGGGGGATCTGCTGGAAGGCTTCATCGAAGGCCTGGGCACGTTGAAGGTGCGGATCAAGTAGGTCCGGTCCACGGAGGTCTCATGAAGCTCTACAACTACTTCCGCTCGTCGGCGTCATACCGCGTGCGCATCGCGCTGGCCCTCAAGGGGCTGGAGTACGACTACATCCCCGTGCACCTGGTGCGCCGCGAGCATCTGGACGAGACCTACACGGCGATGGCCACCTCGCGCCTGGTGCCGCTGCTGCAGGATGGCGACGCCAAGCTCACCCAGTCGCTGGCGATCATCGAGTACCTGGACGAGACCCACCCGCAGCCGCCGCTGCTGCCGGCCGATGCACTGGGCCGGGCCCGCGTGCGCGCCATCGCCCAAGACATCGCCTGCGAGATCCACCCGCTGAACAACCTGCGCGTGCTGCGTTACCTCACCCACGACCTCAAGTTGAGCGAGGACGACAAGAACCGCTGGTACCGCCACTGGGTGGAAAGCGGGCTGGAGGCGGTGGAGCGCCAGCTGGCCGCGCAGCCGGCGCGCTACTGCCACGGCGATGTGCCGACGCTGGCCGACATCACGCTGGTGCCGCAGATCTTCAACGCCCAGCGCTTTGAATGCCGCACCGACCATGTGCCGCAGGTGATGCGCGTGTTCGAGGCCTGCATGCAATTGGAGGCCTTTTCCAAGACACAGCCCTCGGCCTGTCCGGATGCGGCCTGAGCCGCCGGATGGCCCATTGAACGACCTGCTGGCCGGCGCGATCCGCCCCGCGTGGGCCGCACCTGCCACCATCACCGCGCTGATGAGCAGCCGTGCGGGCGGCGTCAGCACAGCGCCGTTCGACAGCCTCAACCTGCGGCCATCCGTTCTGGGCGGCGAGGGCATGGACGACCCCGCTGCCGTGGCCGAGAACCAGCACCGTTTCACGGTGGCGCTGAGCGCGCAGCCGGTGTGGCTGAACCAGGTGCATGGCGCCGACGTCGTGCGCCTGACGGTCGATCATCTGGCGCCCGGCGCGGCATTGCCACGCGCCGACGCCAGCATCTGCACCGAGCCGGGCATCGCCTGCACGGTGCTGGTGGCCGATTGCCTGCCGGTGCTGCTGTGCAGCGCCGATGGCCGCGCGGTGGGCGCTGCCCATGCCGGCTGGCGCGGGCTGGCGGGGGGCGTGATCGACCACACCGTGGCCGCGCTGTGCCAGGCCGCCGATGGCGCGCCCGATCAGCTGCTGGCCTGGCTGGGGCCCTGCATCGGGGCGCGTGCCTTCGAGGTGGGCGCTGAGGTGCTGCAGGCCTTCGGCGTCGATCCGGCGCAGCCCGATGAAGACCTGTTCCGCCTCAGCCCGCGCGCCGACGGCAGTCTGCGCTGGCGCGCCAACCTGGTGGCGCTGGCGCGGCGGCGGCTGGCGATGTTGGGCGTGAGGCAGGTCAGCGGCGCCGAATGGTGCACCGTGGACAACGGCTCACGCTTCTTCTCGTTCCGGCGGGATGGCCGCACCGGCCGCATGGCCGCCGGCATCGCCTTGCGCGCGCGCTGAGTTTTGCGCCGACAGTGCTTCGGCACGTTGACGGGCGCGGTGCCGGCCGGGCGTCCCCAGCAGGTACATCACGATCGACAACGGCAGCAGGCCGTACAGCACGAAGGTGAAGAACGCGCCCAATAGCGTGCCCTGGGTCGAGGTGGCTTCGGCCAGGGACATCAGGATCACGACGAACATCCAGGCGATGGGGACGATGTGCATTTCGTATCGCGATACGCAATATCGCTTATTGAAAATTGAAGTCATCATGCGGTAAGCTAATCACCGTACAACGTGAACTGGTGCACAGCATCGCACAGGCGCGACCATCGCACCGCCTGCCACCGTCGGAGACAAGCATGAAAAAACCGGTACCAGCCCTCGACCAGATTGGGCAGACCGCTCAAGCCAACGTGCAAGCCATGGGCGAGGCGATGACCGAGTCGATGAAGACCCTGTCGGGCCTGAAGCTGCCGATGGACGCGCTGAGCAAGTTGCAGAGCGACTACGTCACCCAGGCCACGGCGATGTGGAACAACGCGCTGACCGCGTTCCAGACCGAAGGCACCACGACGCCGCCGCCCGGCGACAAGCGCTTTGCCGCCGATGCCTGGGCCAAGAACCCGGTGGCCGCGATGGCCGCACAGACCTACCTGCTGAACGCTCGCACCCTGATGCAGATGGCTGACAGCGTGCAGGGCGACCCCAAGACCAAGGCGCGCATCCGCTTCGCGGTGCAGCAATGGGTGGACGCCGCCAGCCCGGCCAACTACCTGGCCACCAACCCCGAGGCGCTGGCCAAGGCGGTTGAGACGCGCGGCGAGAGCATCGGCCAGGGCATGAAGCTGCTGATGAAGGACATCGAGCAGGGCCGCATGTCGCAGACCGACGAGAGCGTGTTCGAGGTGGGCCGCAACGTGGCCACCAGCGAAGGCGCGGTGGTGTTCGAGAATCAGCTGTTCCAGCTGATCGAGTACAAGCCGACGACCGCCAAGGTGCATGAACTGCCGATGCTGTTCGTGCCGCCCTGCATCAACAAGTACTACATCCTCGACCTGCAGCCCGACAACTCGGTGATCGCTTACACCGTGGCGCAAGGCCACCGCGTGTTCGTGGTCAGCTGGCGCAACCCTGATGCCAGCCTGGTCGACAAGACCTGGGACGACTACATCGAGCACGGTGCGCTGCGCGCCATCGCCGAGGTGCAGGACATCACCGGCGCCGAAAAACTCAACACGCTGGGCTTCTGCGTGGGCGGCACCATCCTGTCGACTGCGCTGGCGGTGCTGGCCGGGCGGGGCGAGACGCCCGCCAAGTCGATGACGCTGCTGACCACGCTGCTCGACTTCAGCGACACCGGCATCCTCGACGTGTTCATCGACGAGGCGGCCGTCAAGCTGCGCGAGCGCACCATCGGCGCCGAGGCGCCCAACGGCCCCGGCCTGCTCAAGGGCAGCGAACTGGCCACCACCTTCAGCTTCCTGCGCCCGAACGACCTGGTGTGGAACTACGTCGTCGGCAACTACCTGAAGGGCGAGGCGCCGCCGCCGTTCGACCTGCTGTACTGGAACGGCGACTCGACCAACCTGCCGGGCCCGATGTTCTGCTGGTACCTGCGCAACACCTACCTGACCAACGCGCTGCGCCAGCCCAATGCGGTGACGGTGTGCGGCAAGCCGCTCGACCTGAGCAAGATCCAGACGCCCACCTTCATCTACGGCTCGCGCGAGGACCACATCGTGCCCTGGAAGGCGGCCTACGGCTCCACCGGCGTGCTCAAGGGCGTGAAGGACAAGACCTTCGTGCTGGGCGCCTCGGGCCACATCGCCGGCGTGATCAACCCGGCGAGCAAGAACAAGCGCAGCCACTGGGTCAACAGCCAGTTGCCGGCCGCTGCCGACGACTGGTTCAAGACCGCCACCGAGCAGCCCGGCAGCTGGTGGCCGGTGTGGTCGGGCTGGCTGGCCAAGCACGGTGGCAAGCTGGTGCCCGCGCCCAAGGCTTATGGCAACCGCAGCCACAAGGTGATCGAGCCGGCCCCGGGTCGCTACGTCAAGCAGAAGGCCTGAACCTGCCGGCCCATTCGGCATCAGACCGCATCAGTCCGTTCCACATTCCATCCGGAGACACTTCCATGAGCACTGACATCGTCATCGTCGCCGCCGCCCGCACCGCGGTCGGCAAGTTCGGCGGCACCCTGGCCAAGATTGCCGCGCCCGAGTTGGGCGCCACCGTGATCCGCGCGCTGCTCGAGCGCAGCGGGCTGGCCGGCGAGCAGATCAACGAAGTGATCCTGGGCCAGGTGCTCACCGCCGGCTCGGGCCAGAACCCGGCGCGCCAGTCGGTGGTCAAGAGCGGCCTGCCGCTGGAAGTGCCGGCCATGACCATCAACAAGGTCTGCGGCTCGGGCCTGAAGGCGGTGATGCTGGCCGCCCAGGCCATCCGTGACGGCGACAGCGAGATCATCATCGCCGGCGGGCAAGAGAACATGAGCGCCGCGCCGCACGTGCTGCCCGGCAGCCGCGATGGCCAGCGCATGGGCGACTGGAAGCTGATCGACACCATGATCACCGACGGCCTGTGGGATGTGTACAACCAGTACCACATGGGCATCACCGCCGAGAACGTGGCCAAGCAGTACGGCATCACCCGCGAACAGCAGGACGCACTGGCGCTGGCCAGCCAGATGAAGGCCGCCGCAGCCCAAGAGGCCGGCCGCTTCAACGACGAGATCGTGCCGGTGTCGATCGCGCAGAAGAAGGGCGATCCGATCAACTTCACCGCCGACGAGTTCATCAACAAGAAGACCAACGCCGACGCGCTGGCCGGCCTGCGGCCTGCTTTCGACAAGGCCGGTTCGGTGACCGCCGGCAACGCCTCGGGCCTGAACGACGGCGCTGCCGCGGTGATGCTGATGACGGCCGCCAAGGCGGCTGCGCTGGGCCTCAAGCCCCTGGGGCGCATCGCCAGCTACGCCAGCGCCGGCCTCGACCCCAAGATCATGGGCATGGGCCCGGTGCCCGCAGCGCGCAAGGCGCTGGCCCGCGCCGGCTGGAGCCCCGCTGACCTCGACCTGCTGGAGATCAACGAGGCCTTCGCCGCCCAGGCCTGTGCGGTGCACAAGGAAATGGGCTGGGACACCAGCAAGGTCAACGTCAACGGTGGCGCCATCGCCATCGGCCACCCGATCGGCGCGTCCGGCTGCCGCATCCTGGTCACCCTGCTGCACGAGATGATCAAGCGCGACGCCAAGAAGGGCATCGCCTCGCTGTGCATCGGCGGCGGCATGGGCGTGGCCCTGAC
Source organism: Burkholderiales bacterium RIFCSPHIGHO2_12_FULL_69_20 (assembly GCA_001770815.1). Taxonomy (GTDB): domain Bacteria; phylum Pseudomonadota; class Gammaproteobacteria; order Burkholderiales; family Burkholderiaceae_C; genus Pseudaquabacterium. Next base: position 24,543 of record MESD01000024.1, on the reverse strand, counting down.
GATCGAACGTTAGTCCGCGGCAAACGCGTCAAGTCCAGAGAGCCCGGGCAGGGCGAACCCGATTGACGGCCAAGCGGCTTCGGGCGACCCTGCGATCAGCACCCCACCGGGCCGCATCATCCACACCAAAGGAGCGAGAACATGAGTCAAAAAGTAGCGTACGTCACGGGCGGCATGGGCGGCATCGGCACTGCCATCTGCCAGCGCCTGCACAAGGACGGTTTCAAGGTCATCGCCGGCTGCGGCCCCAGCCGTGACTTCGTCAAGTGGCTCGACGAGCAGAAGGCGCTGGGCTACAACTTCTATGCCTCGGTCGGCAACGTGGCCGACTGGGAGTCGACGGTCGAGGCCTTCACCAAGGCGGTGGCCGAGCATGGCCCGATCGACGTGCTGGTCAACAACGCCGGCATCACCCGCGACCGCATGTTCCTGAAGATGACGCCCGAAGACTGGAAGGCCGTCATCGACACCAACCTCAACAGCATGTTCAACGTCACCAAGCAAGTGGTGCCGGGCATGGTCGAGAAGGGCTGGGGCCGCATCATCCAGATCAGCTCGGTCAACGGCGAGAAAGGCCAGTCGGGCCAGACCAACTACTCGGCCGCCAAGGCCGGCATGCACGGCTTCACGATGGCTCTGGCGCAAGAAATGGCCAGCAAGGGCGTGACGGTCAACACCGTCAGCCCCGGCTACATCGGCACCGACATGGTCCGCGCGATCAAGCCCGAGGTGCTGGAGAAGATCGTCGCCACGATCCCGGTCAAGCGCCTGGGCACGCCCGACGAGATCGGCTCGATCTGCGCCTGGCTGGCGGGCGAGGATTCGGGCTTCACCACCGGTGCCGACTTCAGCTGCAACGGCGGTCTGCACATGGGTTGAGCGCCTGGCGCACTTCCCGAAACGGCCCTGCGGGGCCGTTTTCTTTGGCCACGCTCAGAACGCCGTGTAGCGCCCCGGCTTGTGGTTGATGGCCAGCGCGAAGTTCATCGCCACCGCGGCCAGTACCGACAGCGCACCCTGCTTCAGCGTCAGCCAGGGCAGGGCGCACAGCAGGATGCTGCAGTCGATGCCCATCTGCACCCAGCCGGCGCGCCAGCCAAAGCGCTGCTGCAGCCACAGCACCAGCACGTTCAGCCCGCCCAGGCTGGCCTGGTGGCGGAACAGGATGATGAAGCCGGTGCCGATCAGCAGCCCGCCGCCCAGCGCGGCGAACAGCGGCGCCACCGCGCCCAGTTGCAGCCATTGCGGCAGCGCCTCGGACAACGCCGCCAGCAACGCCACCGCGGCAAAGGTCTTGAGCGTGAAGCGTGGCCCCAGCCGGCGCCAGGCCAGCCAGTAGAACGGCAGGTTCAGCGCGAAGAACAGCACGCCGAAGCGCCAGCCGGTGGCGTAGTGCAGCACCAGCGCGATGCCGGCGGTGCCGCCGGTCAGCAGCCCGGCGTGGCGCAGCAGCACCAGGCCCATCGCGACAAACAGGGTGCCGATGGCCAGGCCCTGCGCGTCCTCGAACCAGCTGTGGCGGTCTGCCGTCGGCCCTTCGCGGCCAGGCTCTGGCTCGGCCCGTTGGCGCTTGATCACCGTGGCCGCGCTCATTCGGTCACCCCGGCCAGGAAGTACTTGATGACCCCCTTGGCCACAAAGCCCAGCAGGCCGAAGCCCAGCGCCAGGAACAGCACGAAGGTGCCCAGCCGGCCGGCCTTCGACTCGCGTGCCAGCTGGAAGATGATGAACACCATGTAGAGCATGAAGGCGCTCACCCCGAAGGTGAGGCCGAACCAGGCGATCTGCTCTTCGTCGAAGCCGAACATCGTGGGTGCCGTCGTCGCTCAGGGCAACTCGGCCAGGCCGGCGGTGCTGACCAGGTCGCGGTAGGCATGCCAGCTGGCATGCGCCAGCCACGGCGCGATGACCACCAGCCCGATCAGCGCGGTGGCCATGCCCAGCACGGTGAGGCCCATCAGCAGCGCGGCCCACAGCGCCATCGGCAGCGGGTGCGCCTGCACCACGCGCCAGCTGGTGAGCACGGCCGCCAGCACGCTGACCTGGCGATCGAGCAGCAGCGGGATCGCCACCACGCTGCTGGCAAACACCGGCGCGGCCAGGAAGGCGCCCATCGCCAGCCAGATCTCGAAGAGCGGCGATTGCTCGTTGAGCACCACCACGCGCAGAAAGTCGATCGGCGTGGACACTGGCGCGGGCGCGAAACCGGTGATCAACGAGGCCGAGGTCAGCACCCAGCCGGTGCCCGCCAGCGCCAGCAGCAGGCCGAAGGTGACGAGCCGGCGCTCGGGCTTCCAGGCGGCCACGGCCACGGCCAGGTCGGCACGCTGGCCTTTTTCGAGCGCGCGGCTGACGGCATACAGCCCGGTGGCCGCCACCGGCGCCACCAGCAGAAAGCCGGTGAAGGCGCCCGACAGCAGCCAGAACTGGCGGTGCGCCAGCACGATCAGCGCACCGCCAAAGGTGGCCAGCAGCAGCCCGTGCAGCAGGCCCGGCAGTGGGCAGCGCATCAGGTCGCGCCAGCCACGCGCCAGCCAGCCCAGCGGTCGCAGCAGCGGGATGTTGCGCACGCCGAAGGCGCGTGATTCGATGAGGGCAGGGCTTTCGCGCATGGATTCAGGCCAGGGTCGGATGATGGGGGTGGCGCGGGGCGCCGGGCTTGATCGAAGGCAAAGCAGGCCGTGGCGTTGGCAGGCTGATGGCGGTGCTCAGGCCAGCAGTGCCTGCGCCGCCTGGCGCAGCGCATCCGGCCCGCCGTCGGCCAGCCGCAGCGCATCGGCGCTGGACAAGCCGCTGTAATGGCGGTCCATCGAACGCAGGTACAGCGGGTCGTAGTGCTCGTGCATCAGCTGGGCGAAGACTTCGGCCCATTGCCCGGCGCGGGCCAGCGCCTGCCAGCGGCCCACCGTCTCGCGGCCACGCAGCGTGACCAGGCCGTCGAGCAGCCGGCAGAAGGCCTCGGCGTCGTCGGCGAAGAAGCCGTAGTCCTCCAGCAGCAGTTGCACCCGTGCGGCGTCAGGCATCTCCACGCGCAGCACCCGGCCGTGGGCATGCATGTGGGCGATCAGCGCATCGGGCAGTTGCAGGCGGCCGATCTTCTTGCTCTCGCTCTCGACGAACACCGGGCGGCTGGCATCGAGCTGGCGCAGCGCCTGCCACAGCCGGTTGTCGAACTGCTTCTGGCTGGGCTGCGGCTGGCCGGGCAGGTTGCCCAGGATCGAGCCACGGTGGCAGGCCAGGCCTTCGAGATCGAGCACCTGCGCGCCCTGTTCGGCCAGTGCCTGCAGCAGCCGCGTCTTGCCGCTGCCGGTGCGCCCGGCCAGCACGCGGAAATCGAAGCGCGCCGGCCAGGCCGCCAGGTCTTTCAGCACCACCGCGCGAAAGCCCTTGTAGCCACCCGCCAGCTTGGCGGTGCGAAAGCCGATCTGTTCGAGGAACCAGGCCAGCGCGCCCGAGCGCTGCCCGCCGCGCCAGCAATACACCAGGGGCTGCCAGTCGCGTGGCTTGTCGGCGATCCAGCGCTCGAGGTGCTCGGCCACGTTGCGCGCCACCATCACCGCGCCCAGCTTGCGCGCCTCGAGTGCCGAGGTCTGCACGTACAGCGTGCCGACGATGCGCCGCTGCGCGTCGTCGAGCACCGGCCAGTTGATCGCACCGGGCAGGTGGTCGAGCGCAAACTCGGCCGGCGAGCGGGCGTCGATGACGGCATCGAAGGCCGACAGATCGGCGGCGGCCTCGGCCGCGGTGATGTTGCGCAGGGGCATGCCGTCAGCGCGCTGGGGTTGGCGCCAGCGGCGCAGCGGCGTCGAGCAATTCACTCTCGATCTGCAACTGCGCGCGGGTCTGCTGCAGTTCGGGGCCGTCGACCAGGAAGGTGTCTTCCACCCGCTCGCCCAGTGTGCTGACCTTGGCCAGTTGCAGGTTGATGCCATGTTGCGCCAGCACCCGGGCGATGCCGTAAAGCAGGCCCGAGCGGTCGCTGGTGCTGACCGACAGCAGCCAGCGCTGGGCGCGCTCATCGGGCCGCAGCGACACGCGCGGCGTGATCGGGAACGACTTGACGCGCCGCGACACCCGGCCGCGGCTGGGCATGGGCAGCGCATCGGTGCTGGCCAGCGCCAGCGCAAGTTGGTTCTCGACCAGCGAGATCAGGTCGCGGTAACTGCTCTGGTCGGCGGCCTCGCATTGCGGATGAACCACCTGGAAGGTGTCCAGCGCAAAGCCGGTGCGGCTGGTGTGCACCTTGGCGTCCTGGATCGAGAAGCCGGCGCCGTCGAAATAACCGCAGATGCGCACGAACAGATCGGACTGGTCGGGCGCGTAGACCAGCACCTGCAGGCCGTCGCCGATGGGCGAGGGGCGGGCACGCACCACCGGCTCGGGCGTGGCGATGTGGCGCCACAGCGAGCGGGCATGCCAGGCGATCTCGCTGGCATCGTGGCGGGCAAAGTAGCTCAGCTCCAGCGTCTGCCACAGCGGGCCTTCGGTGCCGGGCAATGCGCTGTGCAGCGCCAGCAGCTGCCGGGCCTCTTGTTTGCGCGCCTCCAGGTCGGCGGCCAGGTTGGGCTGGGCTCCGCCCAGCGCACGCAGCGTGTAGCGGTACAGGTCTTCCAGCAGCTTGCCCTTCCAGGCGTTCCACACCTTGGGGCTGGTGCCGCGGATGTCAGCCACCGTCAGCAGGTACAGCGCGGTCAGCCGCCGCACGCTGCCCACCTTGTCGGCAAAGGCGCGGATCACGTCCGGGTCGGACAGGTCTTCCTTTTGCGCCACCGTGCTCATGGTCAGGTGGTGTCGCACCAGGAACTCGATCAGGCTGGTGTCGTCGCGGGCCATGCCGTGGTCGCGGCAGAAGCGGCGCACCTCCACCGCGCCCAGCGCGCTGTGGTCGCCGCCGCGGCCCTTGGCCACGTCGTGGAACAGCGCGGCCACGTACAGCGCCCAGGGCTTGTCCCACTCGCTGGCCAGCTGCGAGCAGAACGGGTACTCGTGCGCATGCTCGGGGATGAAGAAGCGGCGCACGTTGCGCAGCACCATCAGGATGTGCTGGTCGACGGTGTAAACATGGAACAGGTCGTGCTGCATGCGCCCGACGATGCGGCGGAACACCCACAGGTAGCGGCCCAGCACCGAGGTCTGGTTGAGCAGCCGGAACGCATGCGTGATGCCCTGCGGCTGGCGCAGGATGTCCATGAACAGCTCGCGGTTGAGGGGGTCGTGGCGGAAAGCCGTGTCCATCGCGTCGCGTGCGTTGTACAGCGCGCGCAGCGTGCGCGCCGAGAAGCCCTTGATGCCCGGCGTCTGCTGAAAGACCAGGAAGGTCTCGAGGATGGCGTGCGGGTTCTCGGTGTAGAGATCGTCCCGCACCACCTCCAGCATGCCGGCGCGATCCAGGAAGCGCGCGTTGATCTGCCGCATCGGCGCGGCCTCGCTGGCGTTGATGCGCTCCTCGATGTTGAGCATCAGGATCTGGTTGAGCTGGGTCACCGCCTTGGCCGCCCAGTAGTAGCGGTGCATCAGCACCTCGGACGAGCGCTGCGCCCGCGTGCTCTGGTAACCGAAGCTCTCGGCCACGGCGGTCTGCAGGTCGAACACCAGCCGGTCTTCGCGGCGGCCGGCCACGGCATGCAGGCGGGCGCGGATCAGCCGCAGCGTGCCTTCGTTGCGCTGCAGCTGCTTGACCTCGAACGGCGTGATCAGCCCGTTGGCGGCCAGTTCGGCCCAGCTGCGGCCCAGCCCGGCAGCGCGCGCCACCCAGATCACCACCTGCAGGTCGCGCAGGCCGCCGGGGCTTTCCTTGCAGTTGGGCTCCAGCGCGTAAGGGGTGTCCTCGTACTTGGTGTGGCGCTGCTGCAATTCGAGCGTCTTGGCGCGCAGGAAGGCCTTGGCGTCCATCAGCACCGCGGTCTCGCGCTGGAAGGCGGCGCACAGCTTGCGTGCGCCGCACACCAGGCGCGATTCGAGCAGCGCCGTCTGCACCGTCTGGTCGCCGCGCGCTTCGAGCACACACTCGGCCAGCGTGCGCACCGACGAGCCGATCTCCAGCCCGATGTCCCAGCAGGCGGTGATGAAGGATTCGAGGGTGGCCTTCAGCGCGCTGCCGGCCTGCACCTCGGCATCGTCGGGCAGCAGCAGCAGCACGTCGATGTCGCTGTAGGGCAGCAACTCACCGCGGCCATAACCGCCCACCGCCACCAGCGCCGCGTTGGCCGGCATCGCGCACTGGCCCCACAGCAGGGTGAGCGTGGCATCGACATGGCGCGTCAGCGCCTTGATCAGCCGGGTGGCCGCCGGTGCGCTGGCCCGGCCCTGCATGAAGTGGTCGATCAGCGCGCGCTTGCCGTCGCGAAACTGCGCGCGCAGCGCCGGCAGATCCAGCGCGGGCGGCGCGGGCAAGCCCGGCGCGGCTGGAGCCTCGGTGCTCATGGCCGATGCCAGCCGGAGATTCACGCCGCGTTGACGAAGGCCGGCGGCGCAGGTGTGCCGGCCGACACCGTCAGCACCTCGTAGCCGGTGTCGGTGACCAGCACGGTGTGCTCCCACTGCGCCGACAACGACCGGTCTTTGGTGACGATGGTCCAGCCGTCGCCCAGCTCACGGATCTCGCGCCGGCCGGCGTTGATCATCGGCTCGATCGTGAAGATCATGCCGGGCACCAGTTCTTCCAGCGTGCCGGGGCGGCCGTAGTGCAGCACCTGCGGCTCTTCGTGGAACTTGTTGCCGATGCCGTGGCCGCAGAACTCGCGCACGATCGAGAAGCCCTGGTGCTCGGCAAACATCTGGATCGCGTGGCCGATGTCACCCAGTCGGGCGCCGGGCTTGACCTTGGCGATGCCCTTCCACATGGCGTCGTAGGTGATGGCGCACAGCCGCTTGGCGGCGATCGAGCCCTCGCCGACGATGTACATGCGGCTGGTGTCGCCATGCCAGCCGTCCTTGATCACGGTGACGTCGATGTTGACGATGTCGCCGTTCTTCAGCGGCTTGTCGTTGGGGATGCCGTGGCACACCTGGTGGTTGATCGAGGTGCAGATCGACTTGGGGTAGGGCACGTAGCCGGGCGGCGCGTAGTTCAGCGGCGCGGGGATGCCGCCCTGCACGTTGACGATGTGGTCGTGCGCCAGCTTGTCGAGGGCGTCGGTGGTGATGCCGGGCACGACGTGCGCGGTCAGCATGTCCAGCACTTCGGAGGCCAGGCGGCCGGCAGTGCGCATGCCGGCGATCTCGGCGGGGGTGGTCTTGAGGGTGATGGCCATCCGTGAATTATCCCATCGCAAAGTAGAATGCCGGGTTTTCACGGGCATGGCCCGCCTGCGTGCCCTGATCGCAGGCCCGGGCCGCCCCGAGCCCCGGTCCGCCATGCTGCATGCCCACCCGCACGCCCACTCGAATACCGCCTCCCCTGTGATGTTCTTCGAGGGCGGCAATGCGCTCTCGGCCTTTCGAGCGCAGGCCTTGCTGCCGCAGCTGCAGGCCGTGTGCCCGCGCATCACCGGCGTGGTGGCGCGCCATGGGCACTGGGTGCTGGGCGAGCCGGGTGCGGCGCTCGATGGCGACAAGCTGGCCGGCCTGCTGCGCTACGGCGATGCCCATGCCGGTGGCGACGAAGGTGCCTTGGTGGTGGTGATGCCGCGGCTGGGCACCGTGTCGCCCTGGGCCAGCAAGGCCACCGACATTGCCCGCAACTGTGGCCTGGCGTTGCACCGGGTGGAGCGGGTGACCGAGTACCGGTTGCTGCTGAAGACCGGACTGGTCTCGGGCCTGCTGGCGAGTGTGACCGGGTCGGCCGCCAAGCCGCTGACCG
>MESD01000024.1:0-16709 GCA_001770815.1 Burkholderiales bacterium RIFCSPHIGHO2_12_FULL_69_20 | reverse complement strand
ACGACCGCATGACCGAGAGCGTGGCCTTTGAGCGCGACGCAGCGCGCCACCTGTTCGACGAGCAGGCCGCCGAGCCGCTGGCGCATGTCGACGTGCTGGACGCCGGCACGAGTGGGGGGAAGACGGCGCTGGTGGCCGCCAACACCGAGTTTGGCCTGGCGCTGTCGGGCGACGAGATTGACTACCTGGTCGACGCCTTCACCCGGCTGGGCCGCAACCCCAGCGATGTCGAGCTGATGATGTTCGCGCAGGCCAACAGCGAGCACTGCCGCCACAAGATCTTCAACGCCGATTTCACCATCGACGGCCAGCGCCAGCCGCTGAGCATGTTCGGCATGATCCGCAACACCGAGAAGCTGTCGCCCCAGCACAGCATCGTGGCCTACAGCGACAACTCGGCGGTGATGGAGGGCGGGCCGGTGCAGCGCTGGTTGCCTGAATCCACAAGCTCGGGCTTCACCAACGCCCCTCCCTACGGTGCGCGCGACGAGATCGCCCATGTGCTGATGAAGGTGGAGACGCACAACCACCCCACCGCGATCAGCCCGTTCCCGGGCGCCGCGACCGGCGCCGGCGGTGAGATCCGCGACGAAGGCGCCACCGGCCGCGGTGCCAAGCCCAAGGCGGGGCTGACCGGCTTTTCGGTCGGCCACCTGCACCTGCCGGGGCTGGCTGAACCCTGGGAGGCACACCCCATCGGCAAGCCCGAGCACATCGCCAGCGCGCTGCAGATCATGGTCGACGGCCCGCTGGGCGGCGCGGCCTTCAACAACGAGTTCGGCCGACCCAACCTGGCCGGCTACTTCCGCGTGTTCGAGCAGCGCGTGGCCGGCGTGCAGCGGGGTTATCACAAGCCGATCATGATTGCCGGCGGCCTGGGCACGATCAGCGCCGGCCAGACCCACAAGCTGCCGTTTGCCGCCGGCACGCTGCTGGTGCAGCTGGGCGGGCCGGGCATGCGCATCGGCATGGGCGGCGGCGCCGCCAGCTCGATGGCCGCGGGCACCAACACCGCGGCGCTGGATTTCGACAGCGTGCAGCGCGGCAACCCCGAGATCCAGCGCCGCGCGCAGGAGGTCATCAACCACTGCTGGAGTCTGGGCGACACGAACCCGATCGTCGCCATCCACGACGTGGGCGCCGGCGGTATCAGCAATGCCTTCCCCGAGCTGGTGGACGGTGCCGGCAAGGGCGCCACCTTCGACCTGCGCCGCGTGCCGTTGGAAGAATCCGGCCTGGCGCCGAAGGAGATCTGGTGCAACGAGAGCCAGGAGCGCTACACGCTGGCGATCGACCCCGACCTGCTGCCGCTGTTCGAGCAGATGTGCGCGCGTGAGCGCTGCCCGTTTGCGGTGGTCGGTGTGGCCACCGACGCGCCCGAACTGATCCTCGAAGACGGCCCCGGTGGCGAGCGCGTGATCGACATGCCGATGCAGGTGCTGCTGGGCAAGCCGCCCAAGATGCACCGCGACGTGGCCCGCGTGGTGCGCAGCGAGCCGCCGCTGGACCTCACCGGCGTGAAGCTGGCCGAGGTGGCGCTGGCCGTTCTGCGCCACCCCACGGTGGCCAGCAAGCGCTTCCTGATCACCATCGGCGACCGCACGGTGGGTGGCTTGAGCCACCGCGATCCGATGGTCGGCCCCTGGCAGGTGCCGGTGGCCGATTGCGCGGTGACGCTGGCCGACTTCGCCGGCTTTCGCGGCGAGGCGATGAGCCTGGGCGAGCGCACGCCGCTGGCAGCACTCGACGCCCCCGCCAGCGGCCGCATGGCGGTGGGCGAGGCCATCACCAACCTGCTGGCCGCGCCCATCGAACTCTCGCGCATCAAGCTCAGTGCCAACTGGATGGCCGCCTGCGGCGAGCCGGGCGAGGACGCGGCGCTGTACGACACCGTCAAGGCCGTGGGCATGGAGTTGTGCCCAGCGCTCGGCATCGGCATCCCGGTGGGCAAGGACAGCCTGTCGATGCGCACCAAATGGACCGATGCCGAGGGCGCGAAGCAGGTCACCGCGCCGGTCAGCCTGATCGTCACCGCCTTCGCCACACTGGACGACGTGCGCGGCACGCTGACGCCGCAGCTCAAGACCTTGGCCGATGGCGCCGACACCACGTTGATCCTGATCGACCTGGGCGCGGGCCGCAACCGCATGGCCGGTTCGATGCTGGCGCAGGTGATCGGCCAGTTCGGCGACGTGCCGCCCGACCTGGACGACCCCGCGCAGCTGAAGGCGCTGGTGGCCGCGATCAACCAGCTGCGCAGCGAAGGAAAGCTGCTGGCCTACCACGACCGCAGCGACGGCGGCCTGTGGGCGGCGGCCTGCGAGATGGCCTTTGCCGGCCAGCGCGGCCTGAGCTTGAACGTCGACCTGCTGGTGACCGAAGGCGACGGCATCAGCGACAGCCGCGCCGAGATGGGCGACTCGAAGAACTGGGCCACGCAGATCGGCGAGCGCCGCAACGAGCTGACGTTGAAGGCCTTGTTCAACGAGGAACTGGGCGCGCTGATCCAGGTGCCGCGCCTCGAGCGCGATGCGGTGATGGGCGTGCTGCGCGCGCACGGCCTGTCACGCCACAGCCACGTCATCGGCAAGGCCAATCACACCGGCGTGGTCGAGGTGTGGCGTGATGCCAAGGCGCAGTTCAGCGCCCCGCTGCGCGAACTGCAGCAGGCCTGGGACACGGTGAGCTGGCGCATCGCCCGCTTGCGCGACAACCCGGCCTGTGCCGATGCCGAGCACGAGGCCGCCGGCGCGCTGCGCGACCCCGGCCTGCACCAGCACCTGACGTTCGACGCCACCCAGGACGTGGCTGCGCCCTTCCTGAACCTGGCGCGGCCGAAGATCGCCATCCTGCGCGAGCAGGGCGTCAACTCGCAGGTGGAGATGAGCTATGCGATGGCGCTGGCCGGCTTCGACACCTTCGACGTGCACATGAGCGACCTGCAGGCCGGCCGCGCGCGGCTGGATCAATTCCAGGCGCTGGTGGCCTGCGGCGGCTTCAGCTACGGCGACACGCTGGGCGCGGGTGAAGGCTGGGCGCGCTCGATCCTGTTCAACCCGGCGCTGGCCGAGCAGTTTGCGGCCTTCTTCCAGCGGCCCGACGTGCTGGCGCTGGGCGTGTGCAACGGCTGCCAGATGATGGCCGCGCTGGCCACCATCATCCCCGGCACCCAGGCCTGGCCGCGCTTCACCCGCAACAAGAGCGAGCAGTTCGAGGCCCGGCTGAGCCTGGTCGAGGTGCTGGAGAGCCCGTCGCTGTTCTTCACCGGCATGGCCGGCAGCCGGCTGCCGATTGCCGTCGCCCACGGTGAAGGTTATGCCGACTTCTCGCAGCGCGGTGATGCGGCGCAGGTCAGCTCAGCGATGCGCTTCGTCGACCACCATGGCGACGCCACCGAGGCCTACCCCTTCAACCCCAACGGCAGTCCGGGCGGATTGACCTCGGTGACCACCGCCGACGGCCGCTTCACCGTGCTGATGCCGCACCCCGAGCGGGTGTTCCGCAACGTGCAGATGAGCTGGACCAGCAATGATGTGTCGGCGCGCAGCCCGTGGATGCGCATGTTCGGCAACGCCCGCAAGGCACTCGGCTGATCAGAGCGAACGGCCGACCGCGGCCAGCAACTCGTACGAGTGCAGCCGCGCGGCGTGGTCGTGGATCGCGCCGGCGGCGATCAGTTCGTCGGCGCCGGTCTGCTCGACGATCGCCGCCAGTTGCTGGCGCAGCGTGGCCGGGCCGCCCACCGCGGTGCAGGTCAGCATGCGCTGCACGCCGGCCTTCTCGCGCGGGTTCCACAGCGTTTCCATCACCACCGGGTCGATCGGGCGCGGCAGCGGACCGCGCTGCCCCCGCTGCATGCCCAGAAAGCGCTGCTGGATCGAGGTGAATAGCCACGCCGCCTGCTCGTCGGTGTCGGCCGCCACCACGTTGATGCCGACCATCGCATGCGGCTTGGGCCACGCGTCGCTGGGCCGGTAGGTGCGGCGGTAGATGTCCAGCGCCTGCAGCAGCATCTCGGGCGCAAAGTGCGAGGCAAAGGCAAACGGCAGGCCCAGGTAGGCCGCCAGCTGCGCGCTGTAGGTGCTGCTGCCCAGCAGCCAGATCGGCACCTGGGTGCCCATGCCGGGGATGGCGCGCACCGGCTGGCCCGGCTGCGCCGGATCGGGATCTGCCAGGTAGCTCTGCAGCTCGACCACGTCCTGCGGGAAGGCGTCTTCGTGGCGGTCCAGGTGCTGGCGCAGTGCGCGGGCGGTCATCTGGTCGGTGCCCGGTGCCCGGCCCAGGCCCAGGTCGATGCGGCCGGGGTACAGCGTGGCCAGCGTGCCGAACTGCTCGGCGATCACCAGCGGCGCGTGGTTGGGCAGCATCACGCCGCCCGAGCCGACGCGGATGGTCTTGGTGCCGCCGGCCACATGACCCACCAGCACCGCGGTGGCGCTGCAGGCCACGCCGTCCATGTTGTGGTGCTCGGCCAGCCAGTAGCGACGGTAGCCCCAGGCTTCGGCATGCTGGGCCAGATCGAGCGTGTGGCGCAGCGATTCGGCAGCGGTGCTGCCTTCGACGATGGGGGCGAGATCGAGGACGGACAAGGGAATCATGGGTGTGGATGATGCCTTGCAAGCCGCACCGGCGTGCGCGCTGGGGCATCTGGCCGCTCATGCACAACCCGCGCGCTACACGGCTGAGGCAAGATCACGGCCTCTCGCCGCGGCCCGCGGCAGCGATCGCACCGATGATGACCCGTACTCGCCTCCCTCTCGCACCCCGCCCCGGCGCCACGCGCCGGCCCACATACCCTGGCGCGGGGATGGCGGCGGGGATCGCCGTGTGGGTGGCCGCTGTGCTGCTGGTATCGGCCTGCCAGGCCCAGCCGCTGCCGGCCAAATCAGCCTCTGCCAGCCTGGCGGGCGAGGCAGCGCTGCTGGCACGCATCGACGCCGAGGTGGGCGGCGCGCCCTGCAGCAGCAGCACGCAGTGCCGTACTTTGCCGATCGGCGCCAAGGCCTGCGGCGGGCCGGCGCGCTGGATGGCCTGGTCCACCACCACCGGCCGCGCTGATCAACTGCAGGCCTGGTCAGCCCAGCTGGCCGATCTGCAGCGCCGTCGCTTCGAAGCCACCGGCATGATGTCGACCTGCAGCATCGTGCCCGACCCCGGCGCGGTGTGCCGGACCGGGCGCTGCGTGCTGAGCACGCGTGACCTGGGCCGTTGACTGCGTGCGGCTGGCCGGCTGAGCCACCGGCCTGTTGGTGAGCGCGCCGTGCACTGCGGCGTGCCGGCGCCCCCCTCGGTGCAGATTCAGGCCGGCAGCAGCCGCGCCGCGGCACCGTCGATGCTGGCCTTCAGCTCGGCATAGCTGCGGTTGACCGGGTACTGCGGAAACTGCGCCACGATGCTCTCGGGCGGGTGGATGAAGAAGCCTGCATCGGCCGCGCCCAGCATGCCGGTGTCGTTGTACGAGTCGCCGGCCGCGATCACCTGGTAGTTCAGGCTCTTCAGCGCGGTGACCGCGTGGAACTTCTGGTTCGGCTGGCGCAGTTGGTAGTCGGCCACGAAGCCGTCGCCATCGATCACCAGCTTGTGGCAGAACAGGGTGGGGCGGCCCAGCTGCCGCATCATCGGATCGGCAAACTCGTAGAAGGTGTCCGACAGGATGATCACCTGGAAGCGTGTGCGCAGGTCGTCGAGAAAGTCCTTGGCGCCGTCCATCGGCGCCATGCCGCCGATCACCGCCTGGATGTCGGCCAGCTTCAGGCCGTGCTGGCGCAGCAGGCCCAGCCGGTAGCCCATCAGCTTGTCGTAGTCGGGCTCCTCGCGGGTGGTGCGGCGGAATTCGGCGATGCCGGTGCGGTCGGCAAACGCGATCCAGATTTCAGGGATCAGCACGCCTTCGAGGTCGAGGCAGACAACTTGCATGGTGGGGGTCGGCCGGGCGCCGGATAGGGGATGAAATGGGCGCCGGCATGGTAACCGAGCAGGCAGCGGACACAGCAGTTGCCACACCGACGCGCCGGCCTGCCCATCAGTCGGCGTTGCGCCCCAGCTTGCGCAGCTTGGCTTGCCAGTCGGCCACGCCGTCGGGGCCCAGCTTGTCGACCAGGCCGATCAGCGTCTCGTGCACCGGCGCAAAGCCGACGAAGCCCAGCACGTTGCGCTCCAGCGACTTGACGCTGTGGGCGCGGAAGAAGAACCGGTAGACCAGCGCCGGCATGCCCATGGTCACCACCAGCCGCGCCGATCGGCCGGCCAGGCCCTTGGCAGTGAAGGGCTCGTCGTCCGACCTGCGAAACGCAAAACCCGGCCGCGCCACCTGCTCGAGAAAGCCCTTCACCAGCGCCGGCATGTCGCCCAGCCACAGCGGGAAGAACAACACCAGGTGCTGGGCCTGGTGGATGGCCTGCTGCGCCGGCCCCAGCACCGCCGGCAGGGCGCCGGTTTCCCATTCGACCTGGCTGCGCAGCAGCGGAAAGTCGAGTCGGGCGATGTCGACGTTCTCCACCGAGTGGCCGGCTTCGCGCGCGCCGTCGGCATAGGCCTGGGCCAGCGCATGGCACAGATGACCACCGGCCGGATCGGGGTGGCCTTGCAGGATCAGGATGTGTTTCTTGGTGTCCATGGGCGCATCCTCGAATGCGATTGCAGGTCCGTCCTTGCGTTTTGACAATCGTGGTGAAGGTCGCGGCGCAGGGCGGGCTATTCGCCGCCGGCCAGCACCACCGCCTGCTTGCGCTTGGCGCCACCGCGCCACAGCGACAGCGTGACGGTCTCGCCGGGCTGGCGTTTCTCCAGCAGCGTGAGCATGTCGTCCAGGCTGGCCACCGGCTCGTCGTTGAGGGCGGTGATCACGTCGCCGGCCCGGATGCTGCCGTCGCGCTCGCGGGCAAAGGCACGCAGCCCGGCGCGCGCGGCCGGCCCGCCGGGCGTCACCTGCACCAGCGCCACGCCCTCGGGCAGGCGCAGCGCGCGCTGCACGCCTTCGCTGGCGGCGGCGATGCCCAGCGCCGGGCGGGTGATGCGGCCATCGCGGATCAGCCGCGGCACGACGCGGTTCACCTCGTCGGCCGGGATGGCAAAGCCGATGCCGGCCGAGGCGCCGCTGGGGCTGGCGATCTGCGTGTTCACGCCGATCAGCCGGCCGGCCGAATCGAGCAGCGGGCCGCCCGAATTGCCGGGGTTGATCGCCGCGTCGGTCTGGATCACGCCGCGGATGCTGCGGTTGTTGAAGGATTCGATCTCGCGGTTGAGTGCGCTGACGATGCCGGTGGTCAGGGTCTGGTCCAGCCCGAACGGGTTGCCGATGGCAAACACCTTCTGCCCCACCTGCAGGTCGCGGCTGGTGCCCAGCGGGATGGCTGGCAGCTTGTTGGCCGGCGCCTCGATCTTCAGCACCGCCAGGTCGCGGTCGGGGAAGGCGCCCACCAGCCTGGCCGGCCA
This sequence comes from Burkholderiales bacterium RIFCSPHIGHO2_12_FULL_69_20, assembly GCA_001770815.1. Taxonomy (GTDB): domain Bacteria; phylum Pseudomonadota; class Gammaproteobacteria; order Burkholderiales; family Burkholderiaceae_C; genus Pseudaquabacterium. The sequence goes on along the minus strand of MESD01000024.1, from coordinate 9,275 downwards.
ACTGCTCTGGTCGGCCAGCGTCACGCGGGCGCCGGTGCCTTCCTGGATGACGTGGAAATTGGTGACGATGTGGCCGCTGTGGTCCCAGATGAAGCCGGTGCCGGTGCCGCGTGGCACCTGCTGCACGGGGCGGTTGAAGAAGTCGCGCTCGGTGGCCAGCGTGGTGATGTGCACCACCGACGGCGACAGGCGCTTGAACACGTCGATGTTGGCCAACTCGTCGGCGGCCAGCGCACCGCGCGGCGTGATGGCGCGCGGGGCCGCATCACCGCGCTGGGCCTGGGTGCAGGCGCAGGCCACCAAGGCCAGGGCCAGCACCAGGCGCCGGCGGGTGAGGAGTCGCGAGTCGTTGGTCATGAGGGTCCTGCAGGGCGGATCGAGGCTCGAATCATAGGCAGGCGTGCGCGGCCTTCGGGCCGAGCCGGGTCAACCAGGCGCACGGTGGGCGGCGCTATGCTCGCCGCATGACCCAGACCACGCCGCCGCGCCGCAGCGCCGAAGAGCAGACCCGGCTCGACGCCGAACTGACCGAGCTGATCGAACAGCGCATCACCTTCAACCAGGTGCTGGGCTTGAAGGTGCAGCAGTTGCTGCCGCGGCTGGTGCTGCGCTTCGACATGCGGCCCGACCTGGTGGGGCATTACCACTACGGGCGGCTGCACGGCGGGGTGATCTCGGCGGTGCTCGACGCGCTGGGCGGCGGCGCGCTGATGGTGGGCCTGGGTGATCGGCATGCGCACGAGACCGCGGCACAGGTGATGCACCGCTTCCTGCGCATCGGCACCATCGATCTGCGGGTCGACTTTCTGCGGCCCGGCATGGGCCAGTACTTTCTCGCCGAGGCCGAGATCACCCGGCTGGGCGGGCGCGTGGGGTCGACCCAGATGCGCCTGCACAACGACGAGGGTGAATTGATCGCCACCGCCGCGGCGGCCTATATCGTGAGTTGATCCGCCAGCGGCCGCGCTGGGCGATGCCCGGCACGCGCCAGCGGCTCAAGAAGGCGGCCGATCGGCCGAAAGCCAGTGGGATGAGCGCCCCCCTGCTGCCGATCTGCCTTGCCCACCACACCGCCGCACCCGCGTGGGTCCGGCCCGGACCCTGGGCAACACCTGGGGGGCGGCCATGAAGCGGCTGGCCCTGACGATGTTCATGGGCGGCGCCAGCGCGGCCTGCGGCATGGCGGCGGTGGGCCTGGCGCTGTATGCGCAGGGGCCTTCGGCGATGGCGGCAGCGCAGTTGTTCGGTGCGGTCGGCTTCGTGGTCGGGCTGGTGTGCAGCGGCCTGCATCTGGCCCGGCATGATCAAACCGCGCTCAGCCCTGCGACCTTGCCGCCCGAGGCCCTGGCCGGCCTGGTGCGAGCCACGCTGGCCAATGCCGCGGCCGAGCGCGCACCGCGTGCCGGCAGTGCGGCCGACCGGCGGCCCGAACCGGCGCAGGGGCCTCGCGCCGCAACGACCGTCGCCACGACATCCACACCGACATCCACACCGACAGCCGCACCGACAGCCGCACCGCAGGCGCTGCCCGTCGCCGCAGCGCGCCAGTTCGCCAGCAGCGCCTTCGGCGCCTGACCGCCACCGCACCCGCCCAGCGACTCGACCATGATCCATGTGCAGATTGCCAGCCAGGTCACCGCCAACGGGGTGGACGGCATCCGTTGGGTGTTGATCGAACCCGTGGCCGCAGACCATGGGCCCGCGCCGGCACCGGCCGCCCTGCTGGCCGCTTCATCCACCCCCTGGCCGGTGGCCTCGACGCCGGACGCGCCGGCCCTGCCCAGCAGCGCGCGCCTGACGCTGCTGAAAGGGCTGGTCATCCTGCTGGGGCTGGGGGCCGCGCTGGGCATGGCGCGCCAGCAGTTCGGCGCACCCACGGTGCGTTGGTGGGCCCCCGCGCCCACGCTGCTGTCGCCACCGCAGCCCAGGAGCGTGCCACCCGCACAACGCGTACAACCCGCGCAACCCGCACCGGCGCCCGCCAGCCACGGCTCGGCCGGGGCGCTGGTGGTGAAGGCGAGCAACTGATGAGCACCACCCCCTTGCCCCTCGCGCCCCCCTTACCCTGGCACGACGAAGCCGACCTGCTGGGCGTGCGCGTGCGGGTGTATTTCTTCGATCCGGTCGAGGTGGACGCCCGCGCCGATTTTGTCGGCCGACAGTTGCCCATCCTGCAGGGTGCGGCCGCGCGCCTGCTGGCACCCGAAGGCCAGCGCGCCACCTACCGTGCCAGCGGCTTGCAGGCCCAGCCCGATGCGGTGCTGGCGCATGGCAACGGCCTGCTGTGCCTGGGTTACAAGGGCGGCGATGGGCGCTTGTTCGAGCCGGCGCGCTGGCGCCAGCAGTGGCGCATCGACGTGATGCTGCAGGCCATTGCCAGCGCGATGGCGGTGGCCGGCCAATGCCAGCAGCCGACCGCGGCGCTGTGGCGCGGCCCCAATGTGCTGTGCCAGTTCGACCCCGGCTCGCCGGTGCTCGAATGCCTGGCCACCCACATCAGCGCGGCGCGCCACTATTGGCGCGAGCCCGAGGTGGTGAGCCCGGCGCAACTCGCCAGCTTTTGCGAGCCGCGGCTGCGCGTATTGCCCGGCTTGACCGCGCCGGAGCCGGCCACGGCCTGATCCAGTGCCCAGCCTTCGGTGGCGGATTCGCGGCTGAGCCAGCGGCTGCCGCCCACCACCAGGCCGCGCTGGCTGGCGCGCTGCAGCAACTGTTCGCAGTCGGCCGCCGTGAGCCAGGTGGCCAGGCGCTGCCAGCGGCGGTTGACCAGCACATCGCCCCAGGTGTCCTCCATCGCCTGGCGCAACTGCAGCGGCGTGGGCGTGGCGCCCACCGCCAAGCGCCGCGCCAGCAGCGTGTGCATGAAGATCTGGAAGGCCTGGCGCGCTTCACCGTTGGGCATCAGCGCGGCCAGGCCCAGCAGCCGGCGCGCATAACCCGCCTGGCTGAACTGCAGCGTCAGCATCACCTGCAGCGCCTGCACCGGGTTGATCACCCGCACCCGGTTGGGCGGCAGCACCCGCAGCGGCAGCAGCGCGGCCTGGGCATGCGCCAGCGGCGTGGCAAAGCTGGCCAGCACCGCCAGGCGCAGCCAGGCCACACGGTCGAGACCGAGCAGGGCGGCGGCTTCGCCGTCATCGCCGTTGGCCAGGCGCTCGGCCTGCGTCATCGCGGCCTGCCAGTCGCTGCCGCCACCGCAGCCGCCACCGGCCTGCGCCCAGGCCGCTGCCGCCTGCTGGCTGATCACCGCCAGATTGCCGGCGGCATAAGCGGCTGCCGGGTTGAGGCGGCTGACGGTGGCATCGCTGTCGAGTGCCGCGCACAAGGTCAGCGGCTGGCGGTTGACCGGGCATTGCTCGGTGTCGATGCGCGCCAGGAAGTTGGGGTTGACCTGCACCTCCTCGAACACCGCGCCCTGCTGCCAGGCCTGCAGCCGCAGCGCCAGCCACTGGCGCACCGCGGCGGTGGCACGCAGGCAACGTGCGCCGAAGGCGGCACGGCCGGCCACCCAGCCCTGGCCCACCGGGTTGAGGCCATCGAGGTGGCGCAGCGGCGGGGTGACGCGGTGGTGCGCATGGTCCCAGCCGATCTGGAAGGCGGTGCGGTCGAGGCCGTTGGTCTCGGCGGTTTCGGTGGGACTGGCCCCATCCGCCGACCGGTTGCCGGCGGTCAGATCGGTCGCGGGGCTGAACTCGAAAGCGGCTTGGGCCATGGTGACTCCTGCTGTGAAGGCGCCAGGACATCCCGGCCAACACAGTCTCTGCGCGTGGTGGCTCAAAGAGTGAGCCACCTCATTCAAGCGCTCACTTTTCTTTCGATTCGAGCTGGCTCAGTGCCTGAGCCACTGCCGTGGCAGACTGGCGGACCCGCGCCAACGCTTGCCCGCCCGCCATGACCAAGACCGCCCGCTTCTACAAGATCGAGATGCTGATCCGCCAGCGCGGCAGCGTGAGCTTTGCGCAGCTCATCGAAGCGCTGGAGGTGTCGCCCGCCACCCTGAAGCGCGACCTGGAGTACCTGCGCGACCAGCTGGGCGCGCCCATCGTCTACGACCGCGACAGCAACGGCTACCGCTTTGCCGAGGCCGCCGCCGGCGCCAGCGCGTGGCGCGGCGAGAAGCACCAGCTGCCCGGCCTGTGGTTCAGCGAGCGCGAGCTGTACTCGCTGCTGATGGCGCACCAACTGCTGGCCGGGCTGGACGCCGACGGCACGCTCAACCGCCACCTGCAGCCGCTGCTTGACCGCATCCACGAGCTGCTGGGCCCGGGTGGCGAGACCGACGCCCAGGCGCTGATGAAGCGGGTGAAGATCATCAGCGCGCTGCGCCGGCCGGTGCCGCCCGAGGGTTTCGAGCGCATGGGCGAGGCGCTGATGCGCCGCTGCCGGCTGCACATGCGCTACCTGACGCGCGCCCGCGGTGAGGTGAGCGAGCGCGAGGTGTCGCCCCAGCGCCTGGTGCACTACAAGAACACCTGGTACCTGGACGCCTGGTGCCACAGCCGCGAGCGCCTGCTGCGCTTTGCGCTGGACGCGGTGCAGGAGGCGCATGTGTTGCCGGCCCGTGCCAAGGACGTGTCGATGCGCCAGGTGCAGGCCGAGATGGACGCCGGCTACGGCATCTTTGCCGGTGGCATACGCCAGGTGGCGGTGCTGTGCTTCAGCCCGCAGGCCGCGCCGTGGATCAGCCGCGAGGAGTGGCACCCCGAGCAGCAGGGACGCTGGCTGGACGACGGCAGTTGGGAGTTGACGCTGCCCTACGTCGATCAGACCGAACTGGTGATGGATCTGCTGCGCCAGGGCGAGCAGGTGCGGGTGCTGGCGCCGCCCAGCCTGCAGGCAGCGGTGCAGCACCGCCTGGCGGCGGCGCTGGCGGTGTACCGCTGATCAGGCCGCGGGGTCGGCCAGGAAGATCTCGACCCGGCGGTTGGCGGCACGACCGGCGTCGGTGTTGTTGCTGGCCACCGGCTCGCGCGCGCCGCGGCCCTGCACCGACACCCGCGAAGTCGCCACGCCGCGTGACGACAGGTAGTCACGCACGGCCGAGGCACGGTCGACGGCCAGCCGTTCGTTCAGCGCGTCGCCGCCGGTGCTGTCGGTGTGGCCGACGATGGTCACCAGCACGTTGCGGTCGAGGTTGCGGCCGATCTCGTCGAGCACCGGGCGCATGGCCGGCTGGATGGAGGCGCTGCCGACGGCAAACGAGAAGTCGGCCGGCACGTTCAGGCGCAGCCGGTCGTCGTTGGTGCGCGCCACCTCGATGCCAGTGCCGGCGCTGGCGCGCGACAGGGCTTCCTGCTTGTCCTGCATGTGCTTGGACCACAGGTTGCCGGCCACGGCACCCACGGCGCCGCCGATCACCGCGCCCGAGCCGGCCTTGCCGCCGGTGACCGAACCCAGGATCGCGCCGGCCAACGCGCCCACACCGGCGCCTTGGGCGGTGCCACGCTCGCGCTCGCTCATCGTCTCGCAACCACTGGCCAGCAGGGCGGCCAGCACCAGTACGGCAGTGCCTTGTCTCGTGTTCATGGTCTTGCTCCTTCAACGAAGCCATCGTGGCTTCAACGCTTCATTGTTGAGCCGCGCCCGGATCGGTTCTGTGCGCAAGCGCACTGTCGGCGCCGGTCGTGCGGATCAAGCCACCTCGTGCCCCACCGCCGCCGTCCAGATCCGCCACCACTGCTGCGCCTCCAGCCGCAGCGCCAGCGCGGCCATCGCGTCGCGCGCCACCTCGATGCGGCGTGATCCCAGGATGGGCAGCGGCTGGCTGGGGTGGCGCTGCACCCAGGCGATGACCAGCGTGGTGACGCTGACGCAAAGTTCACCGGCCATCGCTTCCAGCGTGGCGCGCAGGCGGCGTGCGCATTGATCGTCGGCGGTGAAGATGCGACCCCCAGCCAGCGGCGACCAGATCATCGGCCGCAGGCCCAGGTCCTGGCACTGATCGAGCACGCCGTCGTGCAGGGCCTCGGTGTGCAGCGGCGACAGCTCGACCTGGTGCGTGGCCAGTGCAAAACGCCGGTGCAGCGGCGCCAGCTGGTGCGGCGCGAAGTTGCTGACGCCCAAGTAGCGCACCTTGCCCTCGCGGCGCAATGCCTCGAAGGCATCGGCCAGTTCGTCGAAGTCGGTCAGCGCATCGGGCCGATGGATCAGCAGCAGGTCGAGGTGGTCGGTGCGCAGTGCTTGCAGCGACTGTTCGACCGAGGCCCGCACATGCGACGCCGAGGTGTCGTAGTGCTTGACTCGATGACCAGGCCGCACCGGCGTCACCAGCTTGATGCCGCACTTGCTGACCAGCTGCATGCGTGCGCGCAGCGCCGGGCGCAGCGCCAGCGCCTCGCCGAACAAGGCCTCGACGCTGTAGCCGCCGTAGATGTCGGCATGGTCGAAGCTGGTGACGCCGATGTCGAGATTGCCCTCGATCCAGGCCAGCCGCTGCTGCGGTGTCCACTGCCATTCGGCCAGGCGCCAGGCGCCGGCCACCACCGGCGACAGCCCGGCAACGTTGTGCATCGCGGTCATCGTTGGTCCATCACGCGGTCGATCAGGCGGTCGATCAGGCCTTGGGCGCCTTGGGCAGCCGGCCCATCAGGAAGAATTGATCGTTGGGCCGCATGCCGGTGAGGTTGGCCATGCGGTTGCTCAGGCCGAAAAAGGCGGTGATGGCGCCGATGTCCCAGATGTCCTCGTCGTCGAAGCCGTGGGCGCGCAGCGCGACGAAATCGGCCTCCTCGATCTCGGCCGACTTCAGGCACACCTTCATCGCGAAGTCGATCATCGCGCGCTGGCGCGGCGTGATGTCGGCCTTGCGGTAGTTGGTGGCCAGCTGGTCGGCGATCAGCGGCTTTTTCTCGTAGACGCGCAGGATGGCGCCATGCGCCACCACGCAGTACAGGCACTGGTTGGCCGCCGAGGTGGCGACGATGATCATCTCGCGCTCGCCCTTGGTCAGCGTGCCGGTGTCCTTGAGCAGCAGCGCATCGTGGTAGGCCATGAAGGCGCGCCACTCGGCCGGGCGGTGCGCCAGCGCCAGGAACACGTTGGGCACGAAGCCGGCCTTCTCCTGCACGCCGAGGATGCGCTCGCGCAGGTCGTCGGGCAGGTCGTTGAGTTCGGGCACGGGGTAGCGGCTGATGGCGGTCATCGGGGGTCTCCTTGGGGTGGTACGGGGTGCGGTCATGTCCTGAATTGCATGGCATGCAGCCGCGCATAAAGCCCGCCCTGGGCCAGCAGGGCGGCGTGCGGGCCTACCTCGGCCACGCGGCCGGCCTCCATCACGACGATGCGGTCGGCATGCTCGATGGTGGACAGGCGGTGGGCAATGATCAGTGTGGTGCGGCCGTGCATCAGCCGCTCGAGCGCGGTCTGCACCGCGCGCTCGCTCTCGCTGTCCAGCGCCGAGGTGGCTTCGTCGAGGATCAGGATCGGCGCGTCCTTGTACAGCGCGCGGGCGATGGCCAGGCGCTGGCGCTGGCCGCCCGAAAGCTGGCTGCCGTTGTGGCCGATCACCGTGTGCAGGCCCTGCGGCAGGCCGTCGACAAAATCCAGCAGGTTGGCGCCGGCCAGCGCGGCGCGGATGCGCGGCACATCGGCCTCGGCACCCGGCTCGGCCCCGGGCTCGGCCCCCAGCGCCACGTTGGCGGCGATGCTGTCGTTGAACATCACCACGTCCTGGCTCACCAGCGCAAACTGGCGGCGCAGTTCGTCGACCTGCCAATCGCCCAGCGGCACGCCGTCGAGCGTGATGCGCCCGGCGCTGGGCTCGACAAAGCGCGGCAGCAGGTTGATCAACGACGACTTGCCGGCGCCCGACGGGCCCACCAGCGCCACCGTCTCGCCGGCGGCGATGTGCAGCGTCAGGCCGTCCAGCGCCGGGGCCTGGTCAGCGCCGTAGCGCAGGCTCACGTTGTGCAGCACCAGCCGGCCTTGCGCGCGGCCATGCTGGCCGCCGGCGCCGTCGGTCTGGTGCGCGCCGCTCACCTCGGCCGGGCTGCGGTCGAGCAGTTCGAGCCCGCGCTCGATCGCGGCCAGGCCGCGGGTGATGGGCGCCATCACGTCCGACAGGTGCTTGACCGGCGCCACCAGCATCAGCATCGCAGTGATGAAGGCCACGAAGCCGCCCACCGTGCTGCCGCCGCTGCTGCTCTGCCACAGCGCCACCACGATCACCGCCGACAGCGCCACCGCGGTGAACAGCTGGGTCAGCGGGGTCATCACGCCGCTGGCGGCCACCACCTTCAGCAGCACCCGGCGCAGTGTGTTGGCCAGTTGCGCGAAGCGCCGCGCCTGCGCTCCGGCCGCGCCGTGCAGCCGCACGATGCGCCAGGCCAGCACGTTCTCTTCCACCACGTAGGCCAGCGCGTCGGTGGCGTCCTGGCCCTCGCGCGCCAGCCGGTGCAGCCGCTTGCCCACGGTGCGCATCAGCCAGGCCACCGCCGGGAACAGCACGCCGACGAACAGCGTCAACTTCCAGTTCAGCCAGAACAGGTAGACCAGCAACGCCAGCAGCGTGAGCGAATCCTTCAGCAGCGTGAGCAGCGAATTGACCAGCTGCAGCGCGCCGTTCTGCACCTCGTAGACCAGGGTGTTGGTCAGGCTGCTGGCCGAGTGCTGGGCAAACATCGCCGGCTGCGCGGTGAGGATGCGCTGGAACAGCGCCTCGCGCAGATCCTGCACACCGCGGTGCGCGGCCCACGACAGCGCGTACTGCGCGATGAAACCCGCCGCGCCACGCAGCGCGAAGATGCCCACGATGGCCACCGGCACCGCCCACAGCGGCAGCTTGCCGGCGCCAAAACCCTGGTCGAGCAGCGGGCGCATCAGCTCGGGGATCAGCGGCTCGGTCAGCGCGCCGATCAGCGAGGCCACGAACGCCACCACCACCGCCAGGCGGCTGTGGCGAAAGTAGGGCGTGATGCGGGCGAAGCGCTGCAGCAGGGTGGGCATGAAGGGGGCGGCGACACCGGGCAGGGCGCTGGGTGAAGTGCGGATTATCCGGCCTCACCCCGGCCCGGGCGGCGGGGTGTGGCGGCAGGCCGACAGCCCGGGCGTGCGCAACGACTATCGCGGGGTGGTTGCCCAAAAGACTGTATGAACGTACAGTTCTTCTGTGAACCTGTCGCTGCCATTTTTTGATGCCGACGACGCTGCGCCTGCCGCCGCGCAGGCGGCGCTGCACCCGGCGGTGCCGTTGCAGCCGCCGGCGGATGGCGCCGCGGCATCGGCGGGCGCGCTGCTGGAAGAGGAGGCCGACGCGCCGCGGGAAGATGAGGCGGGTG
>MESD01000023.1:108959-116104 GCA_001770815.1 Burkholderiales bacterium RIFCSPHIGHO2_12_FULL_69_20 | reverse complement strand
CTTCACCATCACCCGCAACCCCAGCGAGATGGGCCGGCTGCTCAAGGCCCTGCTGTAAGACGGCTTGGCAAGTGACCGCGGGCCGCCCTGTGCGGCCCGCTTTGCTTTGAATGGTGCGGGGCCGCTGGCGGCGATGCGTAGTTCCACGCAACGCCGCCACGGCCCCGCCTCCTAAACTGGTCATTGCCAAGACAAGACCGCATCGAGGTTTCGAGGATATTGCGCGATGGACATGTTGTGGACTGCCGAATTCTGGGTCGCCGTCGGCCAGATCATCATGATCGACATCCTGCTGGGTGGCGACAACGCGGTGGTCATTGCGCTGGCATGCCGAAAGCTGCCGCCGCACCAGCGCACCCAGGGCATCCTGTGGGGCACCGCCGGCGCGATCGTGCTGCGCATCGTGCTGATTTTCTTTGCGCTGACCTTGCTGGCGATCCCGTTCCTCAAGGTGGTCGGGGCGCTGCTGTTGATCTGGATCGGCGTGAAGCTGCTGGTGCCCGAGCACGAGGAAGGCCACGCCAACATCCAGGGCAGCGACAAGCTCTGGGGTGCGGTGAAGACCGTGATCGTGGCCGACTTCGTGATGAGCGTCGACAACGTCATCGCCATCGCCGGTGCGGCCGAAGCGTCGGGGGGCGACCACAGCATGGCGCTGGTCATCTTCGGCGTGCTGGTGAGCATCCCCATCATCGTCTGGGGCAGCCAGATGGTGATCAAGCTGATGGATCGCTACCCGATGATCATCACGGCCGGCGGCATGTTGCTGGGCTGGATCGCCGGCACCATGGTGGTGACGGACCCGGCGCTGGTCAACCCGGACGTATTGCCGCAGATGCCGAAGATCCCGCTCAGCGACAGCCTGCGCTACGGCGCGGGCGCGGCGGGCGCCCTGCTGGTGCTGGCGCTCGGCAAGTGGATCGCGGCCCGGCAGAAGCCCGCCAAGGTCGCGGCGATGGCCGAGACCGCCGGCCAGCCGACTGCGGCCCGCCTGCAGCGCGTGCTGCTGGCCGTGGACGGCTCGGACCCATCTGCACGCGCGGTCCAGCACCTGCTGGCGCTGCGCCAGGAATTGCGCGCCCCCGAGGCCTTGGCACTGCACCTGGTCAACGTGCAGCGCCCGATCTCCGGCAATGTGGCCTCCTTCGTCGACACCCAGTCCTTGAACGAGTACCACCACGAGCGCAGTGAAGCGGCCCTGGCCAGCGCCCGTGCCGCGCTGGACGCCGCCGGCGTGCGCTACCAGGTGCATGAAGGCGTCGGCGCGCCCGGCCCGAAGATCGCCGAACTGGCCCAGGTCCAGGATTGCAACCTGATCGTGATGGGCACCCGGGGCCTGGGCACGCACACGGCGGCCCTGCTGGGATCGGTGGCCCAGGCCACGGTCGAAAACGCCAGCGTGCCCGTGTTGCTGGTGAAGTGAGGGCTGCCAGGCTCGTGATAAGGTCTCTGCGAGCCCGCTCAGACGGGCCCTTCAGGAGGCCATGTGACTTGGTTTTCACTCAAGCGCAGAACGCCGGCAGCGGCGCCCGACAGCGACACCCCGACGCCCTTGCTGCATGGCCGCTACCGACTGGGGGCCCGGCTGGGTGATGGTGCGTCTTCCCAGGTTCGTGAAGCGGTCGATCTGCGCACCGGGGGTACTGTCGCCGTCAAGCTGATCAGCCTGCCACTCGATCTGCCGGCGCCACAACGCAAGGAGTGGGTGGCCCGCCTGCAGCGCGAGGCCGCGTTGGCGCGCCGGCTCGAGCACCCCGACATCGTGGCCATCATCGAGGCCGGCATCGATGCCGGGCAGGCCTGGCTGGCGATGGAACGTGTGCGAGGCGTCGACCTGAGCCGCTACACCCAGCGCCACCTGCTGCTGCCCGAGAACCTGGTGCTGCGCATCGGCGCCCGTGTGGGCGCTGCCCTGGCCCATGCGCATGCCCAGGGCGTGATCCACCGGGATCTGAAACCGGCCAACGTGCTCGTCAACCTGGCCAGCGGTCAGGTCAAGCTGGCCGATTTCGGTGTGGCGCGCGAGCAGGCCGGCAACCTCACCCGCACCGGCATGACGCTGGGCACGCCGTCCTACATGGCGCCCGAGTTGCTGGCCGGCGCTGCGGCCACCCCCGCCAGCGACGCCTATGCGCTGGGGGTGATGCTGTTCGAGCTGCTGACGGGCCGGCGCCCGCATGAGGCCGACACGCTGGGCGCGCTGCTGCAGGCCACCGCCCGCCAGCCGCCGGCGTCACTGGCGCGCCTGCGCCCCGACCTGCCCGCACCGGCGGTGGCCGCTGTCGAGGCCTTGCTGGCCCGCGACCCGGCCGACCGGCCCGCCGATCTGGCGGCCTGGGCAGGCCAGGTGGCCGCGCTGGCCGCCTTGATGGCGCGCCTGATGGCGCCGCCATCGGCGCCCAGCCTGTAAATTGCTTGGGGTTTCGTGCCCCGGTGACCGGGCACTTCCAAGGCACAATCGGCAGCCGATTTCGCCCCAGCCCGCCACCCTTGCAGCGCACAGCATGACTTTCGAGTTCTTCCACGCGGTCGACACCGGCCGCGCGCGCAGCAACAACGAGGATTCCGTCGCCATCGACGAGGCCGCTGCCCTGGCAGTGCTGGCCGACGGCATGGGCGGCTACAACGCGGGCGAAGTGGCCAGCGGCATGGCCACCTCCTTCATCAAGACCGAACTGGGCCGCTGGCTGGCCGAGGCCGCCGACCGCGCCAGCGACGTCGAAGTGCGCCGCGCGATGGACATCTGCGTGGACAACGCCAACCGCGCGATCTTCAACGCCGCCAACGCCAACCCGCAGTACGCCGGCATGGGCACCACGCTGGTGGTGGCGGTGTTCCGCGAAGGCCAGCTGCGGGTGGGCCATGTCGGCGATTCACGCTGCTACCGCTGGCGTGGCAGCCAGCTGTCGCAGATCACGCGGGACCACTCGCTGCTGCAAGAGCAGATCGACGCCGGTCTCATCACCCCCGAGCAGGCGGCGTTTTCGGCCAACAAGAACCTGGTCACCCGCGCCGTCGGCGTCGAAGACACGGTGCTGCTCGAAACGCACCTGCACGAGGTGCAGCCCGGCGATATCTACCTGATGTGCTCGGACGGCCTGTCCGACATGCTCGACGACGCGATGATGGCGCGGCTGTTGCAGATGAACGACTCGCTGGCCAGCGCGGGGCAGGCCCTGATCGATGCCGCCAACGAGGCCGGTGGAAAGGATAATATCGCGCTGGTACTTGTGCGCGTGGCAGGAGGCCCGTCAGGGGCCGCGCGACCTTGGTGGAAGTTCGGACGCTGAAGCGGGCACGTCGCGCTGCGACAGCCGCCGACCACCCCGGCTCGGGGCGGTCAGACAGACAAAAAGGGCAAGCATGGGCAAGCTGGTGGTCTCTCTCGACGGCGTGGTGATCAAGGACGTGCAGATCACCAAGGACAAGACCACCCTGGGCCGCCGCCCGTACAACGACATCGTCATCGACAACCTCGCGGTCAGCGGCGAGCATGCCGTGTTGCAGATGCTGGGCAACGACGTCTTCATCGAAGACCTCAACAGCACCAACGGCACCTACATCAACGGCAAGGCCATCAAGAAGCAGATGCTGGCCCACAACGACACGGTCGAGATCGGCAAGTACAAGATCAAGTACCTGGTCGAAGAGGGCAACGACTACGAGAAGACCATGATCATGCGGCCCGGCAGCGCCACCGGCGTGCCGCCCAGGCCGTACAGCCAGACCTCGCCGATCCCCAACCTGACGGCGGCGGGCCTGCCCAGCATGGCAGCGTCGAATGCGGCGGTGGCGGCGTCGATCAAGGTGCTCAGTGGCGCGGCCGCCGGCCGCTCGGTCACGCTGACCAAGGTGGTCACCACGGTCGGCAAGCCCGGCGTGCAGGTGGCCTCGATCACCCGCCGGCCCACGGGCTATGTGCTGGCCCACGTCGAAGGCGCCCAGCGCCCCAGCATCAACGGCGTGCCGCTGATCACCGAGACGGCACCGCTGGCCAACGGCGATCTGATCGAGCTGGCCGGCACGCAGATGCAGTTCATCCACGGTTGAACGGCCGGCAGCACGCCCTGCTCGGGGCGTGATCGACTTCACGCTTCGTCAGTCACGCCGCTGCGGCGCCGCACACAGCGTGCCGAAATCCGCCGGCACCGGCTTGCCAGCCCGGGGCCGGGCCTGCACCATCCGGGTTCGATGCAGCGCCCAGGCCGGACACCCCCCGGCACCGGCCTGTGACCGCAACCGCTCCGGCCGGCCCCCACGGCGCCATCCCCCTCATGCACATCCGCGTCCTCGGCTGTTCGGGCTCCATTGCCGCCGGCTGCCGCACCACGGCCTTCCTGCTCGACGACGATGTGCTGATCGACGCCGGCACCGGCGTGGGCGATCTGACGCTGGACGAACTGGCGCGCATCGACCACATCCTGCTCAGCCATTCGCACCTCGATCATGTGCTGGGCGTGCCACTGCTGGCCGACAGCGTGATGCGGCGCCGCCACGGCCGTGCGCCGATCAACGTGCACGGCCTGCCGGCCACGCTGGAGGCGCTGCGTTGCCACCTCTTCAACGGCGCCATCTGGCCCGACTTCACCCGCCTGCCGTCGGCCGAGCGGCCGATCCTGGCGCTGCAGCCGTTCGAGATCGGCGATGTGCTGAGCTTCGGTGCACGCCGCATCGAGGTGCTGAGCGCGCTGCACACCGTGCCCGCGGTGGGATTTGCGGTGCTGGGCACCACCGCCGAGGCGGGTGCCTGGGTCTTCACGGGCGACACCGCGCCCAACGCCGCGCTGTGGCTGCGCCTGCAGTCACTGCGGGTCGGCAGCCTGGTGATCGAGACGGCCTTCGGCAACGACGAGCATCAACTCGCGGGTGTCAGCCGCCACCTGCACCCGGCGGCGCTGGGCCGCGAGCTGCAGCAGCTGGCGCAGGGCGCCAAGGTGTACATCACCCACATCAAGCCGGGAGAGCTGGACGTGGTGATGGGCGAGATCGCCGCGCTCGACGCGCGCCACGCGGTGCAGGCGCTGGTGGCTGGGCAGGTGATGACCATCAACTGACGCGATGGGGCGGGCGGGCCGAGGCTGGCCCCGCAGACGATTTGGCTATGCGCTCACGGCGCGCTGCAATACCTCGGTGGCCCATTGGTTGAGGCTCTTGCCCGCCGCTTGCGCCGCCAGCAGCGCCTTGCCGTGAACCTCGGACGGCACGCGCAGCATCAGTTTGCCGGAGGCGGCCTTCTCGGGCGCGATGCCTTGCGCCTGGCAGTCTTGCAAGTAGTCATCGACCGCAGCGGCCATGCTGGCCCGCAGCGCAGCCACTGTTTCGCCGTCAAAGCTGATGATCGGGCCGATGCCGAGAATGCGGCCGACAAACAGGCCGTCTCGATCGTCGAACGCCACGCGCGCGGTGTAGCCCTTGTAGGACAAAGTGTTCATGGATGGACTCCCGCACGCGACAGCAACTCACGCGCCTCTTCAACTTGATAGCGTTTGGCCTCTTTGCCAGGGTGCGGTCGGTGGCAACGCCACTGCTGACCGTTCAACTCGATCTTGACCCGGGACCCTTCGCGCTCGAAAACGGTGCCGCCCAACGCGCGAACCAGGGCCTCGATGTCTGCAAAAACGACAGCCGCCGATGTAGGCAGCACGTACAAGGCCGCCAGTGTCTTGCGGTGTTTCGAGTTCACCGAGCGATGCTAGCGTTTTGTGATTGCATCCGCAAGCGACGCGGCTGCGAGACTTGTGCCGTTGGCAGGTGCTGGTGCCCGCACACTTTGCGGCCGATGTGACCAAAAACGTCACCCCGCCACGTCGCCGAGTGACCAATCGTGGCAGCAGTGGCCGGCAAAGCGTGACAAAGGTCCGGTTCCAGGGCCAGCACCACCGCCAACGGGGCTGGCACGCCATCTGCACTGTTGTTGTCGTCCCTGCCCCCCACCCCATCCCCTTACGGAGACTTCCCATGAAGCGCGTTCAACAAGGTTTCACCCTCATCGAACTGATGATCGTCGTCGCGATCATCGGCATCCTGGCCGCCGTGGCCCTGCCGGCGTACCAGTCGTACATGAAGAAAGCCGCCTACACCGAAGTCATCGCCGGTGCCGGCAACCACAAGAAGGGTGTCGAGATCTGCTACAGCATGAACAACTCGCTCGCCGAATGCGACGCCGGTAAGGATCCGGTGCCGGATGCCGTGTCGGGCTTGACGACCGGTGCGCTGGCGGCAGTGTCGGTGACCGACGGCGCGATCACCATGACCCCCCGCGACTACAAGGGCATCGTCGCCGCTGACACTTGCGTCATGACGCCGACTGAGGATACCAATAAGACGCGCATCAGCTGGGCCTTCAGCGGCGCCTGCCTGACCAACAACTACGTGAAGAACTGATCTAGCGCCAGCGCGTGATCCGGCCCCCTGGCGGGCCCCCCCAAACGCCCACCTCGGTGGGCGTTTTGCTTTGGCGCGCTGAGCTACCGCCCGCCGCAGCCCTTGCGCCCCTCGATTTCATGCCGCATGATCTGGCCCGCGCATGAAACGGAAGGTCAGTATGTTGAAGGAAATCGGCGCCAGCGGCCAGCTTTCGCTGGGCAAACGCTTTGCCAAACAGTTGTTCGACGTGACGTTCCACGCCGATGGGCGGATCGAGCTGATCCCGATGCGCGCCGTGGCGCTGGTGCGCCCAGCGCCCGCCGCCCTGATGACGGCGCCCGATGGCTGGCTGCCGCCGGGCGGCTACGCCGGCTGCAGCCAGTGGGCGCTGGAGAACCGCGCGGGGCTGGACGCCTATGCCGAGCGCATCGCCCGCGATGGCACGGCCGCCGAGCAGTTGCAGCAGTTCCTGCAGGCGGGTGACAACACCGCACCGGGCTGACCCGTGCCGCGCTTCGATCTGTACCTCAACCCCAATCCACGCGCCAGCCATCGGCTCTACCTGGATGTCCAGAGCGATCTGGTGCTGACCAGCACCCGCTGGTGCCTGCCGCTGCTGGTGGCCGACGCCGCAACCCCGTTGCTGAGCGGCGCGCAACTCACCGTGCTGCTGGACGGCCAGAGCTGGGTGCTGGATGCACCCAACATCCTGGCCGTACCCACCGCCTTGCTGCGGCATCCCCGAGGCCGGCTGTCGTCCGACGATCAACTTCGGGTGG
>MESD01000023.1:104770-108951 GCA_001770815.1 Burkholderiales bacterium RIFCSPHIGHO2_12_FULL_69_20 | reverse complement strand
TGATGCGGCCCATGAGCGCACACCCGCCGATCCCTGAGAACGGGCACGGATTCGCCGCCGCCACGCTGCTGCTGCCTGCCACCGTGCTGGCGGCCGTGGTGCCCACGCTGACGGCGTTTCACCAGCCACCCTCGGCCACGCTGCTCAACCAGTGCGTGGCCGTGGTCTTGTGGGGCGGGCTGGTGGCGGTGCTGGCGCCGCGCCGCTGGCCGCGCGCCACGCTGCCGCTGATCGCTGCGTTGGCGCTGGTGGCGGCTGCGGCGCTGGCGTCGTGGGGCTGGGGCACGTTGCCACGCTCGCTGGCGGCGCAGGCCATCGGCCTGCTGGCGGGTGCGGCGCTGATGGTGGTGGCCGGCGCGGATGCGGCCCGCGGGCCCCGGCGCACCGAAGCCTTCGCCGCGTTGGCCTGGGCGCTGCTGGCGTCGGGGGTGCTGAGCTGCGCCGTGGCGCTGGTGCAGGTCTTTGCGCCCGGCTGGACCGATGGCGACTGGATCGCCCACTCCGGCCTGGCCGGCCGTGCGGTGGGCAACCTGCGCCAGCCCAACCACCTGTGCAGCCTGCTGCTGTGGGCACTGGTGGCGGCCGTGGCGCTGCATGAGCTGAAGCGCCTGCCAGGCGCGGTGCTGGCCGCGCTGGTGCCGCTGCTGGTGTTTGCGGTGGAGCTGAGCGCCTCGCGCACCGGCGCGGTCGGGCTGGTGCTGCTGCTGCTGTGGGGCGTGGCCGACCGCCGTCTGTCGCGCAGCGCCCGCGGTTGGTTGATCGCCACGCCGCTGCTGTACGCGCTGGCCTGGGGCGCGATGGCCTGGTGGGGCGATGTCACCCAACAGGTGCTGGGCGCCGGTGCGCGGGTGGCCGCCGAGGGCGGGCTGGGTGGCGCCGCCGACAGCCCGAATGCGCGCCCCAACATCTGGCGCAATGCGCTGGCGCTGATCGCCGCCAACCCGTGGACCGGCGTGGGCTTTGGTGAATTCAACTTCGCCTGGTCGCTCACCGCTTTTGCCAACCGGGCCACCGCGTTCTTCGACCACACCCACAACCTGCCGCTGCAGCTGATGGTGGAGCTGGGGCTGCCGCTGTCGCTGCTGGTGATGGCTCTGCTGGCCGTGGCGTTGTGGCAGGCCGGACTACGTGCCTGGCGTGCCCAGGGCGAGACGGCCACGCTGGCGCGCGCCGGCTGGGTGCTGGTGCTGATGATCGGGCTGCACAGCCTGGTGGAGTACCCGCTCTGGTACGCCTACTTCCTGCTGCCGGCCGCGCTGGCCTGGGGCCTGGTGCTGGGCCTGCCGGTCGGCGCCACTGATGAGGCCGGGCCGGTGCCTGGAGCGGGCGGCGCTGCCGGACTGATCGCTGGCCTGCTGATGGCCGCCGGCGGCCTGTTCGCGGTGTGGGACTACCAGCGTGTGGTGGTGATCTACGCGCCCCCCGACGGCAGCGGCGCGCTGGCCACCCGCATCGCCCGTGGTCAGCTGAGCCCGCTGTTCGCCCACCATGCCGATTACGCCGCCGCCACCAATCCAACGCCGCCGGCCAGCACCGCGCTGGGGCTGGCGCGCGCCACCCATTCGCTGCTGGACACCCGGCTGATGATCGCCTGGACCGGCCACCTGGCCGCCAGCGGCCACACCGACGAGGCGCGCTGGGTGGCGCAGCGGCTGCGCGACTTCCGCAACGCCGATGCCACCGAGTTCTTCGCCGCCTGCAATGCCGGCGGGGCCGGCGGTGTGCAGTGCCAGCCGCCGCAGGCGGTGCACGATTGGCGCGCGCTGGCCACGCTGCCGTGGCAGCAGGCAGCACCCGCGGGTGCTACCGCTCAGCCCACCAAGGCGTCGTCGGTGCGCCAGTGACTCGACTTGCCGTCCCTTGCATCCAGCCGGCGGAGTCTGGTCGCCATCGTCAGTGGCCTACTTCCTTGCAAGCGCAGCTTGAAGGATCGGCAAGAGTTGCGGCAATTCCAGCATGACCGTGTTCCAGACGATGTCACGGTCAATGCTGAAGTAGGCATGCACGATCCGATGGCGCATGCCGACGATGGCAGCCCAGGGAACACCGGGTGCCGCATCGCGCGCCTCAATGGACATCCGGGTCGCCGCTTCACCGACGATCTCGATTGCCCGCACGACCGCGAAGAGCAGCATCTGGTCGGCATCCAGGTCAACACGCTGCCGGCCGGACACGAACTGCAGGGCCGCCTGCGCGGCGTCGATCATGTGCTGCAAGCGGATGCGATCCTCAGCTTGCATAGGCGACCCGAGCCCTGCCGAGCACCTCATCCCGAAAGTACGGGCTCAGGTCTGCCGCCGTGCGAAGGTCGACTTTCTTGCCCAGCAACTCGCCGAGTTCGATCTCGATGGTGCTGATACCCAGCAATCCCGGCAGGCGCCCGGGCTCGAACTCAACCAGTAGGTCCACATCGCTGTCAGGCCGAGCGACGCCGGCCAGGACCGACCCAAACACGGACAAACGGCGGATGCCGTGCCGACGGCAGATCGGCGCCAGGTCCGCTTGAGCCAGGATGGATGGGCGCATGGAGTGCTCCTTGTCGAACCAGTTTGCGCTGTTCGCGACGGCTAAGCAGGCGCTACCCAGTGACCCGACTTGCCGCCCTGCTTCTCGAGCAGGCGCACGTCGGTCATCACCATGCCCCGATCAGCCGCTTTGCACATGTCGTAGATGGTCAGCAGGCCCACCTGCACGGCGGTCAGCGCTTCCATCTCGACACCGGTCTTGCCCACCGTCTCGGCCTGCACCTCGATGTGCACGGCGCTGGCCGCCTCGTCGATGCGGAACGTCACCGCCACCCGTGTCAGCGGCAACGGATGGCACAGCGGGATCAGCTCGGCGGTGCGCTTGGCGGCCTGGATGGCGGCGATGCGGGCGATGCCGATGACGTCGCCCTTCTTCGCGCTGCCCCCGGTGATCAGCGCCAGCGTGGCCGGTTGCATGCGGATGCTGCCGGTGGCCAGCGCGATGCGGTGGCTGTCGGCCTTGGCGGCCACATCCACCATGTGCGCCTGGCCGTGGGCATCGAAGTGGGTCAGCGGTGACGCTGACGGTGCGAGTGAAGGAGAAGGCGTGGACGGTGTGGACATGGGCTGCGAAACATGCGGGCAACGAGGCGGTGGGATGATAGGCGACCCGCCTCCGGACACCCGCTTGACGCCCCCCGCCCACCCCCCCTGCACCCGCCCGCGGCCAACGCGTCGCCAGTCGCAACGACTGGGTTGCGCCCTGCTGGCGGCCTGCCTGGCCGGCGGCACCGTGGCGCCGGCCCAGGCCCAGGGCACACCGGGTGGCAGCCTGCGGCTGCCGGCGCTGGGTGAATCGGCCTCCGACGAGTTCAACCTGAACCAGGAAAAGCGCATCGGCGAGCAGATCATGCGCGAGATCCGCCGCGATCCGGCCTACCTGGACGACCCGCAGTTGCTGGACTACCTGCAATCGCTGTGGCAGCCGCTGGTGGTGGCCGCGCAGCGCAACGGCGACATCGGCGCCGATACGCTGCGGCTGTTTCCGTACGAGACCTTCCTGGTGCGCGACCGCTCGGTCAACGCGTTTGCGCTGCCGGGCAGCTACGTGGGCGTGCACCTGGGGCTGATCGCGATGACCAGCGCGCCCGACGAGCTGGCCTCGGTGCTGGCGCACGAGCTCTCGCACATCACCCAGCGCCACATCGCGCGCAATGTCAGCGCGTCGTCGCGCAACAGCACGCTCGGGCTGGCCGCCATGCTGCTGGGCCTGCTGGTGGCCAGCCGCGCCTCCAGCGCCGATGCCGCGCAGGCCGCCATCGTCGGCGGGCAGGCGGCGATGGCGCAGGCGCAGCTGAACTTCTCGCGCGACATGGAGCGCGAGGCCGACCGCACCGGCCTGGCGCTGATGACCGGCGCGGGCTTTGCACCGGCGGGCATGTCATCGATGTTCGACAAGCTCGACGGCGCCGGCCGGCTCAACGACAGCGGCGGCTTCCCCTATCTGCGCAGCCACCCGCTGACGGTCGACCGCATCGGCGAGGCGCGCCAGATGGTGCAGGCCAGCGCCGACACCCTGGCCGTGCCGAAGGCGCCACTGCTGCACGCGCTGATGCAAGCGCGCGCACGGGTGCTGATGGACCCATCGGCGCAGGCGCTGCGTAAGCTGCAGGATTTCGACGCCCGCGCCACGATGGACCACCTGCCGCTGGCCGA
>MESD01000023.1:0-104653 GCA_001770815.1 Burkholderiales bacterium RIFCSPHIGHO2_12_FULL_69_20 | reverse complement strand
CGACTGGGCCTTGGCCGAAGACGGCGAGGCCACGCTGCGGCGCAGCGCCGAGGCGCTGCAGACCTGGGTGGCCGACCACCGTGACGATGCATCGGCCTGGTTGGCGCTGGCGCAGACCGCCGCGCGCCAGGGCCAGCGCCTGCGCGCGGTGCGGGCCGAGGCCGAATCGCAGGCCGCGCTGGGCAACCTGCCCGGCGCCATCGACCGGCTGCGCGCCGGCCAGCAATTGGCCAAGGGCGGCGGGCCCGGCACCGACTTCATCGAGGCCTCGGTGATCGACGCCCGGCTGCGTGACCTGCTGGCCCAGCGCCGCCAGCGGGTGGCCGACGAGCGCCGCGCCGGCGAACGCCCGCGCGGCGAGCCAACCGAGTAAGACGCCTAACCTGCCGCTGCAGCGGCGCCGCCGGAACGATCAGGCATCGGAGCGGCTGAACAGCCGCTGGCAATCACGCATCGGAGCGGCTGAACAGCCGCTCCATGGCCACATCGATCACCATGCCGCACAGGCTGTAGATCACCGAGCCGATCAGCGCCGCACCGAAGCCGGTGACGTTGAAACCACTCAGCACGCCCGCGGCCGACCAGAACATCAGCGCATTGATGACGAACAGGAACAAGCCCAGCGTGAGCAGCGTCACCGGCAACGTCAGCAGCACCAGCAGCGGCCGCACCAGTGTGTTGAGCAGCCCCAGCACCAGCGCGGCCACCAGGGCCGAACCGAAACTGGTGACCGACACGCCGGGATAGACATTGGCCACCAGCAGCAGGGCGGCGGCCAGCAGCAACCATCGAAGGATCAGTTTCATGGTCCGCAGCATACCGCTGCCACCGCCCAGCAGGCCACGAAACCCGAACCCGAAGGGTACGGGTGACGGTATGGGGCAAGACACCTCGCGCAGGCCCGGACAGGCCCGTGATCAAACCCTGAAGGGCCTTGGAGCGCCCCCAGTGATGCCTGGGGGCTACAAAAGCGCGTTTTACGCGGGTGCAAAGCGCATTTCACCTGGGAAAACCGCTTCTCAGCACCCATGGCTGGCAGTACCATTGCGCCCGCTGAAGGCCGAGAGAGAAACGGGGGTTCAAGCAGCCCTCGACCCAGGCCCGCGGCACATCAACCACTCACGTGATGGAGAGAATCAACATGGCAACTGCGAAGACGGCCGCCCCGGCCAAGAAGGCGGCTCCTGCAAAGAAGGCAGCCCCGGCCAAGAAGGCCGCCCCGGCGAAGAAGGCGGCTCCGGCCAAGAAGGCGGCAGCGCCTGCCAAGAAGGCCGCCGCGCCGGCGAAGAAGGCAGCCCCCGCCAAGAAGGCGGTTGCGGCCAAGAAGCGCACGCCCAACGCCGCCTTCATGAAGGCCATGACGCCCAGCGCTGCGCTGGCCGCCATCATCGGCGACAAGGCCGTGCCGCGCACCGAGGTGACCAAGAAGGTGTGGGAGTACATCAAGAAGCACGGCCTGCAAGACTCGGCCAAGCGCACGATGATCAACGCCGATGCCAAGCTGAAGGAAATCTTCAAGGCAGCGCAGGTCTCGATGTTCGAGATGACCAAGCTGATCAACGCGCACCTCAAGTGATGTGCCGCCGGGCCCGCGCCGCGGGCTTGGTGACCAGCAGGATGCAAGGCCGGCGTTTGCCGGCCTTGCTGTTTCTGGCGCCTTCGCTGTGCCTGTTGCCAGTCAGCGCTGAGCCCGCCACGCACAACCCGGCGTGGATGACCGCGGCAGCGCTGTTGCCGGCCGCAGCATGGCACAGCGCCAGCCGGACTTCGGCGCGCTCGAGATGCATCCAGTTGCCGGCGCTGGCCCAGGCGCGGCGGGCG
This sequence comes from Burkholderiales bacterium RIFCSPHIGHO2_12_FULL_69_20, assembly GCA_001770815.1. Classification (GTDB taxonomy): domain Bacteria; phylum Pseudomonadota; class Gammaproteobacteria; order Burkholderiales; family Burkholderiaceae_C; genus Pseudaquabacterium. The sequence goes on along the minus strand of MESD01000023.1, from coordinate 102,832 downwards.
GTGGCCACGGCCTGGAGCATCAGCGCGTCGCGCTCGGCGTCGCGTGGCATGCCGCGTGCCGCAGCCGCGCCCGGGTCGCCCGTCTGCAGGTGGCTGCCCTGATCGCACTCGGCGATCAACAGGCACAGCCAGCTGGCCGAACCGCCGGTCTTCAGGTGCAACGACAGACTGCAGGGCGGCAGGGCTTCGCTGACCTGCAGCGCCAGCGGCTGGCCATCACGCGCCGGGGCACCGGGCCAGCGCGACGACAGCACCTGCGTGGGCGCGGCAGGCCTGGTCATGAGCCGGTCTCCTGCATCGCCTGCCGCAAGGTGGCCAGCACGGCGGCATGCTCGCTGGCGGTGTGGGTCACCCAGCGTGCGGGCAGGGCCTGCAGGGGCACCGGGTTGAGGTAGTGCAGCTTTTTGCGGCCGCGCCACACGCACACCGTTTGGTTGCGTATTTCCGGGCGCCACGGTCGGGATTGCGCGCCCTTCACCCGATCTTCGACCGCGACCAAGGGGCCATGGCTTGCCACTTTTTTCCGGAATTTTGCGACGGCGCTGTAGGAAGATCTCAATCCCAAGGCCGGTCGGCCGATGTGTCCAGCAGGCACCCAAGCGTGAGTCGGTCGACCGGCTTGGCGCCGATACAGGAGTCCCATGGAGTATCACCACACGGTGGAACGCAGCACCGAGTTGCTGCGCAAGGCCTTGCCGCTGATGTCGCGGCAGGCGGCGGCGCTGCACCCGGTGAGCTATGCCATCTGGTATGCGTATGTGGCGGACCTGAACTCGCCGCTGCACCAGGCGCTGGATGCCCACCTGGCCGCGCACGGCGTGCTCGACGAAGCCGCCACCGAGGCGCTGTACCGCCGCCACCTGGCCGACCCCGATGCCGGCACCGCGTTGCAGGTGGCCGACGGCATGCACCGCCTGCTCGACGGCATGCAGGCCTCGGCCGCGGCCGCCGGCGATCAAACAGCACGTTATGGCCACACGCTGCAGCGCCTGAGCGCCGCACTGAGCCCGGACGAGGCCCAGCCCGCCCCGCCGCTGGCGCTGGACGAATTGCGCGAGCACACCCAGCAGATGCAGGCCGCGATGGCCCTGCTGCAGCGTCAGCTCGAAGAAAGCCAGCGCGAGATCAACAGCCTGCGCGACGAGGTGCGCCACGCGCGGCATGAATCCCTGGTGGACGCCCTCACCGGCCTGGGCAACCGCCGCGCCTTCGACCGCCGCCTGGGCACCAGCCTGGCCGCCGACGCCGCGGTGCTGGGCCTGCCACCGGTGGGCGCGCCGGTGAGCCTGCTGATGATCGACATCGACCACTTCAAGCGCGTCAACGACAACTACGGCCATGCCTTCGGCGACCAGGTGCTGCGCGCGGTGGCGCAGGTGCTGAAGGCGCTGTCGCCCGAAGGCAGCCTGGCCGCGCGGGTGGGCGGCGAAGAGTTCGCGCTGCTGCTGCCGGGCACGCCGATGAACGACGCCCGCGCGCTGGCCGAAAAGCTGCGCGCCACCGTGGCCGCCAGCCGCATCCGCCGCAAGGGCACCGACACCGCGGCCGAGCGCATCACCGTCTCGCTGGGCGTGGCGCAGTACCTGCGGCGCAGCGCACCCGACAACCCGGATGCCGACGAAGCGCCGGCCGAGTTCGTCGACCGCGCCGACCGCGCGCTCTACGCGGCCAAGCAGGCTGGGCGCGACCGGGTGATGGTGGCGGCGGCCTGACGCGCCGCTGCATGCGCTGCTCGTGCCCGTCGGCGACTGGGAGCCCAGGACGAGACCGACGACCTGGACGCCGAGATCGCCGCCAGGTTCAAGCGCAGCTACCCGCAGGACAACATCGCCTTCGAAGGCAGCACGCAGGCCGTGCTGATCCAGCGCTGCGAGGTGGTGAGGCGCCGCAGCGTGATCCAACAGGTGCTGACCGAAGAGATCTTCGCCAAAGCCTTCGGCGACAGTGACTTCCACCGCGAGAACAACCTCGCCCATGGGCTGAACCTGCTGGACAAAGGCCCGCGCCGTCGGCCAGGCGCTCCAATGCGTGCTGAAGTCCGAGCCGGTGGCGCCGATTTGACCTTGATTTGGCAAATTATCCAGTCAACATAAACTTACTAATAACCGACTAAGATGCCGCATGGACCCCGTTCGCAACCCCTACTCACCGGGCGCCGGCACGCCGCCACCCGAGTTGGCAGGCCGCGGCGAGTTGCGCGAGAAGGTGCGCATCGCCATCGAACGCCTGCGCCTGGGCCTGCCGGCCAAGAGCGTGTTGATGGTGGGACTGCGCGGCGTCGGCAAGACGGTGCTGCTGGACCGCCTGCGTGACGACGCAGAAGGCGCAGGCATCCAGACCTTGCGCATCGAGGCGCCGGAAGGGCGCTCGCTGCCTGCGCTGCTGGCGCCGCAATTGCGCCAGGCGCTGCTGCGGCTCAGCCGGATGGAGCAGTCAAAGGCGGTGGCGCAGCGTGCGCTGCGGGCCCTGGCCGGTTTTGCCAAGGCCTTGAAGATCAAGTACGACGACATCGAGGTCGGGCTGGATTTCGACCCCGAGCCCGGCCTGGCTGACAACGGCGACCTCGAGCACGATCTGCAGGCGCTGCTGGAGGCCGTGGGCGCCGCGGCGGCGGCGGCGGGCACGGCGCTGGTGATGTTCATCGACGAACTGCAGTACGTGCGCGAGGACGAACTCGCCGCGCTGATCACGGCGCTGCACCGATGCAACCAGCGCCGCCTGCCGGTGGGGCTGGTGGGCGCGGGCCTGCCGCAACTGCCCGGGCGCATGGGTCGGGCCAAGTCCTACGCCGAGCGCCTGTTCGACTTCCCGGTGGTTGGTCCGCTCGACGCCGCCGCGGCCAGCCAGGCGATCGCCAAACCGGCGCAGGCGCAGAACGTGCAGATCACCGAGCCGGCGATTGCCGACATCGTGGCCAGGACCCAGGGCTACCCGTACTTTCTGCAGGAGTGGGCCAAGCACGCCTGGGACCGCGCCGGGCAGTCGCCGATCCGGCGCGAGGATGTGCAGGCGGCGTCGGTCGAGGCGATCGCGGCACTGGACGAGAGCTTCTTCCGGGTGCGCTTCGACCGCCTGACACCGGCCGAGAAGCGCTACCTGCGTGCGATGGCCGAGTTGGGCCCTGGCCCTCACCGTTCGGGCGACATCGCCGAAGCGCTGCGGCGCAAGGTGACGTCGCTAGGGCCGACACGGGCCCAGCTGATCGACAAGGGCATGGTCTGGAGCCCGAACCACGGCGACACGGCCTTCACGGTGCCGCTGTTCGATGCGTTCATGAAGCGCATCATGCCGGGCGACGACTGGCGCTCGCCTTGAGGTTTCAGCGCGCCAGCAGCGGCTTCATGGGCTGCCTTGTATCGCTGCACGGCAAAGCCGCACTTCCTTGCGTGTTGAAATGTCCGTGACACTGGGGAGCAAGCCGTGCCGCTGAGCTGGAACGAGATACGCGACCGCGCACAGCACTTTGCCCGGGAGTGGAAGCACACCGAGAACGAGGATGCGGAAGGCAAGAGCTTTCTGGATGCCTTCTTCCAGGTCTTCGGCCTGCAGCGTCGCAAGGTGGCCAGTTTCGAGCAACGGGTCAAGAAGCTCGATCAGCGCGACGGCTACATCGATCTGCTGTGGAAAGGCACCCTGCTGGTCGAGCAGAAGAGCCGTGGCAAGAGCCTGACGCGCGCCTATCGACAGGCCATCGACTACTTTCCCGGTCTGACCGACGACGAGTTGCCGCGCTACATCCTGGTCAGTGACTTCTGGAACTTCGAACTCCACGACCTGGATGAAGACCGCATCCACAAGTTCGAGCTCAAAGAGCTGCCCCGCAGGATTCACCTGTTTCACTTCATCGCGGGCTACCGCAAACAACGGGTGCGCGATGAAGACCCGATCAATCGGCGCGCCGCCGATGCGGTGGGTGATCTGCACGACGCCCTAAAACAGGACGGCTTCGACGGCCACCGGCTGGAAGTGTTTCTGGTCCGGTTGCTGTTCTGCCTGTTTGCCGACGACACCGGCATCTTCCAGCCCAAGGATCTCTTTGCGGACCTGATCGAATTCCACAGCCGCGAGGACGGCTCCGACCTGGGTGCCGTGCTCGATACCCTGTTTGCCACGCTCAACCGGCCCAGCCATGAACGGCAGCGATCGCTGGCCGAACACTACGCGGCCTTCCCCTACATCAACGGCCATCTGTTCGAAGAGCGCATGGAACCGCCGGCCTTCAACGCCACCATGCGACGCCAGTTGCTGGCGCTGACGCGCATCCAGTGGGGCCAGATTTCACCGGCCATCTTTGGCGCCATGTTCCAGAAGGTGATGGAGCTCGACGCCAAGGCGCGCCGGCGTGAACTGGGCGCGCACTACACCAGCGAGGCCAACATCCTGCGCCTGATCGGGCCGCTGTTCCTCGATGAGCTTCGGGCCGAACTGCAGGCCTGCAAGGCCCACAAGAACCAGCTGTTCGAGTTCCACAAGAAGCTGCAGGCGCTGGCCTTTCTGGATCCGGCCTGCGGCTGCGGCAACTTCCTGGTGGTGGCCTACCGCGAGCTGCGCCGCCTGGAACTGGACGTGCTGCGTGCGGCCAGCCACTTCGGCCAGCAGGTGGGCCATGTGTTCGACTTCCTGCGCGTCGACGTGGACCAGTTCCACGGCATCGAGATCGAGGAGTTTCCGGCCCAGATCGCCCAGGTGGCGATGTGGCTGACCGACCACCAGATGAACGTGGAAGCCGGCGAGGAGTTCGGCGAGCCGATGCTGCGCATCCCGCTGGTCAAGAGCGCGCACATCCGCCACGGCAACGCGCTGCGGCTGGACTGGGCGGCCTTCGTGCCGCCGCGGCGGCTGAGCTTCATCCTGGGCAACCCGCCCTTCATCGGCAAGCAGCACCAGCGCGCCGAGCAGAAGGCCGATCTGGCGACCGTGACCCAGGGCATGGCCGGCGCCGGCGTGCTGGATTTCGTGGCCGGCTGGTATGTCAAGGCCGCCAACTACCTGACCACCGTGCCCAACAGCTTCGACGGCATTGCCACCCAGGCCGCGGCCGGCCGCAGGCGTTTCAAGGATGTTCGCTTCGGGCGAGAACAGGCCGGGCTGGGCGACTTGTTTGCCGATGCCGACGCCCTGGAAGCGACCCAGCGCCGCGCCGTGCGCTGCGCCTTCGTCTCCACCAACAGCATCATTCAGGGTGAGCAGGTGGGCGTGCTGTGGCGGTGGATGCTCGACCGCGGCCTGCACATCCGCTTTGCCCACCGCACCTTCAAGTGGACCAACGAGGCACCCGGCCGTGCGGCGGTGCACTGCGTGATCCTCGGCTTCGGGGTCGACGACGGCAAGCCGCTGCGAAAGCGCCTGTTCGAGTACCCCGAGATCGACAAGGCACCGCTGGAGATCAGCGCGCAGAACATCAACCCCTACCTGGCCGACGCACCCGATGTCGTGCTGCCCAAACGCCAGCAGCCGCTGGTGGGCGATGTGCCGCTGATCAGCTTCGGGTCGATGCCCAACGACGGTGGGCATCTGCTGTTGACCGACGCCGAGAAGCACGCGCTGCTGGCGGCCGAGCCGCAGGCCGCGCCCTGGGTGCGGCCGTTTCTGGGTGCCGACGAGTTCCTGAACCGGATTCCGCGCTGGTGCCTGTGGCTGGTGGGCTGCCCGCCCGATGTATTGCGCAAGCTGCCGCAGGTGGCTGGCCGGGTGAGCGCCACGCGCGCTTACCGCGAGGCCAGCACGCGCGCGGCCACCCGCAAGCTGGCCGACTACGCCTCGCTGTTCGGCGAGGACCGGCAGCCGCGTGGTGACTATGTGCTGGTGCCGCGCCACTCCTCGGAGCGCCGCGCCTTCATCCCGATGGGCTTCTTGCCGGCCGATGTGATCTGCGGCGACGCCAACCTGTGCATCGCGCAGGCCGGCATCTACCACTTCGGCGTGCTCAGCTCCACGATGCACAACGCCTGGGTGCGCTACACCTGCGGCCGTCTCAAGAGCGACTTTCGCTACTCGGCGGGCATCGTCTACAACAACTTTCCCTGGCCGCTGGCGCCCGACGAGCGCCAGCGCGCGGCCGTGGTGGCGGCTGCCGATGCGGTGCTGGCCGCGCGCGCCGAGCATGCCGACGCCTCGTTGGCCGACCTGTACGACCCCAACACCATGCCGCCGAACCTGGTGACGGCGCACCGGGAACTCGATCGTGCCGTGGATGCCGCCTACCTGGCGCGGCTGCCCGTTGGCATGACGCTCAAACCCAAGCTGGACAGCGATGGCCGCCGGGTGGCATTTCTCTTCACGATGTACGCCGCGCTGACCACCTTGGCCGCTGCACCGGGTTGACCGGGTGGCCGCCAGCGACGCAGGGTGCGCCCGGATGCGGGTTCTCCCTGAATCCCTAGAATCCGGCGCATGGAAGCGCAAGCGCTGTTGATTGTTCTGCACGACGATTCGGCGGGCTACGAGATCACGCCGGACCGGGTGCCGCTGGCCGTGCTGCGCAGCTTCGCCAAGGACGTGGATGAGTTCTTGCGTGGCGATGGCAACGATGTGGACACGGCCGAGCTGGACGTGGCGGTGGTGCCAGGCTCGCTCGGCTTGCGAACGGCGCCCACCGCCAACCCGGTCTTGTTGGCCGACCTGCGCAGGCTGGCGGCTGGCGAACAGCTGCAAGGCATAGGCAGCAGGCGCCGGGCTGTCGTGGAGCGCTGGCAGAAGGCCGCACGTGGTGCGCGGCGACTTCGTGTGCAGATCAGTGCCGGCTTTCTGCCTGCGTCCATCGTGATCAGCGCCGACACCGACTTCCGGGCCGACGATGCCGACCAGTGGGTACGGGTCGAGCGCTATGTTCGCGGCGAGATCGAAGACATGGGCGGGGCTACCCGACCCAATGCCCACATCCGCCTGCCCGATGGCAAGGCCTTGCTGGTGGAGGCGGCGCGCGAGGTCTTGCGCGATGAGAAAACCAACCGTCTCTACAAACACGCGATGCTGCGCATCACGGCCGAATACAACGTGATGACGCGCGAGTACCGCCATGCGCGGCTGCTGGAGTTTGTCGAGCATGAGCAACGACTGGACGAAAAGGCGCTCGACCGGCTCACACAACGTGGCGCCAAGGCCTGGCGTGACGTGCCCGACGCCGGGGCATGGGTGGACAACCTGCGGGGGAACGAGGGTTGAGCGCGATCCTGCTCGACACGAGCTATCTGATCTCGTTGGCCGATCCCAGCCGCAAGCATCACGAGGCGGCGATCCACTATCTGCGCGAGGCCTTGCGACGCGGTGTGCCGCTGTACCTGTCGGCCATTGCGGCGTCGGAGTTCCAGGTCAAGCAGGCCGTGACCGATCTGCCACTGCGCAACTTCGAGGTGCTGCCGTTCAACATCGACCATGCCATGACCGCCGGCCTGTTGATGCGCGACCTGCGGCGCGACCCTGGCGATGACCGAGGCGCCGTCAAGGACGATGTGAAGCTGATCGCACAGGCGGTCTGCCAGTCGATCACCCACATCCTGACGGAAGATGCCCAGACGCTGGTGAAGTACGTGCGTCGGCTCAATGACCTGGGCCAGTGTTCGCTGAAGACGATTCTTCTCGCTGAGGGCTACGACACCGCCTGGTTCAACGACGGACAACGGGGTCTGCCAGGCACCTGACGGCAACGGCCGTTCCTGCGGTTCAGCCTGCCGCCAGCAGCGTCTTCAAGAACCGCCCGGTGTGGCTGCCCTCGCAGGCGGCGATGACCTCGGGCGGGCCCACCGCCAGCACCTGGCCGCCGCCGGCGCCACCTTCGGGGCCCATGTCGATCACCCAGTCGGCGGTCTTGATGACGTCGAGGTTGTGCTCGATCACCACGATGGTGTTGCCCGCATCACGCAGCTGGTGCAGCACGCGCAGCAGCAGCTCGATGTCGGCGAAGTGCAGGCCGGTGGTGGGCTCGTCCAGGATGTAGAGCGTGCGGCCGGTGTCGCGCTTGCTCAGCTCCAGTGCCAGCTTCACCCGCTGCGCCTCGCCGCCGCTCAGCGTGGTGGCGCTCTGGCCCAGCGTGATGTAGCCCAGGCCCACGTCCAGCAGGGTCTGCAGCTTGCGCGCCAGCGTGGGCACGGCAGCGAAGAAGCCACGCGCTTCTTCCACCGTCATGTCCAGCACCTCGTGGATGTTGCGGCCCTTGTAGGCCACCTCCAGCGTCTCGCGGTTGTAGCGCTTGCCCACGCAGGTGTCGCAGGGCACGTAGACGTCGGGCAGGAAGTGCATCTCCACCTTCAGCACGCCGTCGCCCTGGCAGGCCTCGCAGCGCCCGCCGCCGCTGGCCGCGCCCACGTTGAAGCTGAAGCGCCCGGCGCCGTAGCCCCGCTCGCGCGCCATCGGCACCTCGGCAAACAGCTCGCGGATCGGCGTGAACAGCCCGGTGTAGGTGGCCGGGTTGCTGCGCGGCGTGCGCCCGATCGGGCTCTGGTCGACGTTGATCACCTTGTCGAAGGACTCCAGCCCCTCGATCTCGTCGTGCGGCGCCGGCTCGGCATGGGCGTGGTACAGCTTGCGCGCCACCGCGGTGTAGAGCGTGTCGTTGATCAGCGTGCTCTTGCCCGAGCCCGACACGCCGGTGACGCAGGTCAGCAGCCCGACCGGCACTTCGGCGGTGACGTTCTTCAGGTTGTTGCCACGCGCGTTGACGATGCGCAGGCAGGCGGCCGGCGCCTGCTGGTAGCTGGGCCAGGCCGGGGGGCCGCCCTTGGCCTTCTTGGTCGGCGCCTCGGCCACCGGCGCGGCGGCGGGCTCGGGCTCCCAGCTGTGGCGTTTCGTCGGCACCTCGATGCGCAGCGTGTGCGCCAGGTAGCGGCCGGTCAGGCTGTCGGGGTGCGCGGCCACCTCGTCGGGCGTGCCCTGGGCGATCACGCGCCCGCCGTGCACGCCGGCGCCCGGGCCCATGTCGATCACGTGGTCGGCGGCGCGGATCATGTCCTCGTCGTGTTCGACCACCAGCACGCTGTTGCCCAGATCCCGCAGGTGGCGCAGCGTGCCGATCAGGCGCTCGTTGTCGCGCTGGTGCAGGCCGATGCTGGGTTCGTCGAGCACGTACATCACGCCCGTTAGCCCGGATCCGATCTGGCTGGCCAGGCGGATGCGCTGGGCCTCGCCGCCGCTCAGCGTGTCGGCACTGCGGTCCAGGCTGAGGTAGTTCAGCCCCACGTCGTTCAAGAACTTCAGCCGCGCGCGGATCTCGCGCACCACCTTGTCGGCGATCTCGGCCTTGCTGCCCTGCAGCGTGAGCGACTCGAAGTAGTGCAGCGCTTCGGCCAGCGTGGCGTGCTCGACCTGGTAGATGGCCTGGCGCGGCACCGCCGGGTCGGTGCCCAGCAGGAAGACATGCCGCGCCTCGCGCCGCAGCCGCGTGCCGCCGCAGTGGCCGCAGGGCTTGGCGGCCTGGTAGCGGGCCAGGTCTTCGCGCACGGTGACCGAATCGGTCTCGCGGAAGCGCCGCTCGAAGTTGGGGATGATCCCTTCGAAGGGGTGTGAGCGCTTGACGCTGCGGGTCTTGCCCTTGGCCGTCTCGGCCTCGTAGACGAACTCGATGTCGTCGCTGCCCGAGCCGTATAGCAGCGCGTGCTGCGCCGGCTTGGGCAAGCCCTCGAACGGCGTCTCGATGTCGAAGCCGTAGTGCTTGGCCACGCTCTCGAGCATCGAGTGGGTGTAGGCATTGCGCCGGTCCCAGCCCTTGACCGCGCCGCCGGCCAGGCTCAGCGACGGAAAGGCCACCACCCGCTCGGGGTCGAACACCGTCTGCTGGCCCAGGCCGTCGCAGTGCGGGCAGGCGCCCATCGGCGCGTTGAAGGAAAACAGCCGCGGCTCCAGCTCGGGCAGCGCGTAGCTGCACACCGGGCAGGCAAACTTGCTGGAGAACAGATGTTCCTTCCCCGTGTCCATCTCCAGCGCAATGGCCTTGCCGTCGGCGGCGCGCAGCGCGGCCTCGAAGCTCTCGGCCAGCCGCTGCTTGATGTCGGGCCGCACCTTCAGCCGGTCGATCACCACGTCGACGTCATGCTTCTCGTTCTTCTTCAGCTCGGGCAGCTCGCTGGCCTCGACGATCTGGCCGTCGACCCGAAAACGCACGTAACCCCGCGCCTGCATGTCGGCAAACAGCTCGGTGAACTCACCCTTGCGGTCGCGCACCACCGGGCTCAGCACCATCAGCTTGGTGTCCTCAGGCAGCGCCAGCACCGCGTCGACCATCTGGCCCACGCTCTGCGCCTGCAGCGGCAGATCATGGTCGGGGCAGAAGGGCGTGCCGGCGCGGGCATACAGCAGGCGCAGGTAGTCGTGGATCTCGGTGACCGTGCCCACGGTCGAGCGCGGGTTGTGGCTGGTGGCCTTCTGCTCGATGCTGATGGCGGGCGACAGTCCCTCGATCACGTCGACATCGGGCTTGTCCATCAGCTGCAAGAACTGGCGGGCGTAGGCGCTGAGGCTTTCGACGTAACGCCGCTGACCCTCGGCATACAGCGTGTCGAAGGCCAGGCTGCTCTTGCCCGAGCCCGACAGCCCGGTGATCACCACCAGCGCATGCTTGGGGATGTCGAGGTCGATGTTCTTCAGGTTGTGGGTGCGCGCGCCGCGGATCTGCAGATGCGTGGCACCCGCCGGCAGCGCGGCGGCCCGCGCGCTCGGGGCGCTCGGGGCGCTCAGGGCGCTCAGGGCGGGCGAGGCGGGCGAGGCGGCCGGTGTCAGCGGGACGGGGGGTTCTGGCGCAAGGCGGGGCATCGGGTCCGGACGGCGAGGGCAACCGACCATCATAGCGACCCGGCCCGGCGACGGCGGGAGGGTTGCGCTCGGCCAAGCGTTGACCGCATCGGGCGGGCGGCGATACTGCGGCGGTGAAGTCACCCACCGGCCCCGTGATCCCGCTGTACGAACACTCCGCCGCGGCGTCCACCGTCTACAACCCGCAGGCGCGCGTCTGCATCCAGTGCGGTGTGCGGCGCCTGGCGCTGTTCGGCGTGCTCGACCCGGCCGCGCTGGAGAACATCCACTACCGCGTGCCCGACCTGCGCTTCGAGCCGGGCCAGCCGCTGTTTGCCGCCAACGCGCCGGGCACCTCGGCCTTCACCGTGCGCGAAGGCGTGGTGCGGCTCGAACGGGGCAACGAGCGCGGCGGGCGGCGCATCGTGCGGTTGGCCGGGCCCGGTGACCTGATCGGCATGGAGGCGATGCTGGGCCAGACCTATGCCGCCGACGCGCTGGCCTGCACCCCGGTGAAGGTGTGCCGGCTGCCGCGGGTGCTGCTCGACGAGCTGTCCGGCGCACAACCGCAACTGCTGCGCGACATGATGAAGCGCTGGCAGGCCGCGCTGGACGAAGCCGACGAATGGCTCACCGAGCTGAGCGTGGGCAGCGCGCGCTGGCGCATGCTGCGCCTGCTGCTCAAGCTCAGCGAGTTCGGCCAGCCCGACGGCCAGGTGTGGTTGCCCTCACGCCAGGAGATGGGCTCGATGCTGGGCATGACGGTGGAGACCGCCAGCCGGCTGGTCTCGGCGCTCAAGCGCGAGGGTGTGCTCGACACCCCCGACGTGCGCCACGCCGTGCTGCAGATGCCGGCCCTGATGGCCGCGCTCAAGACCGCGGCACAGGGCGACTGAAGCGCAGCGCCTGCGCCTGGCGCCGCGCTCAGCCGCTGGCGATCACGGTGTGCTGCAGCACCCGCAGCAATTCCGACCCGTAGGCCTCGAGCTTCTTGGCGCCCACGCCGCTGATGCCGGCCAGCGCATCGAGCGAGTCGGGCGCCTCGCGCGCCATCTCGGCCAGCGTGGCGTCGTGGAACACCACGTAGGGCGGCAGCTTGTGCTCGCGCGCCACCTCGGCGCGCCAGGCCTTGAGCGCGGCAAAGCGCGCCAGGCCGGGCTCGTCCAGCGCCACCGGCGGCGGCTTGGCCGACGCGCTGCGGGCGCTGCCGCTGCTGCGCGCGCCCTTGCGCGCGCGCGGCGGCGGATCGGCCGGCACCCGCAGCATCACCGGCACTTCGCCGCGCAGCACGGCGCGCGCGCTGTCGGTCAGCTCCAGCGTGTTGAACTCGCCCACGCTGGCCACATGGCCCAGCGCGATCAGCTGGCGCAGCACGCCGCGCCACTGCTGCTCTGCAATCTCGGCGCCGATGCCGAAGGTGGACAGCCGCTCGTGGCCCCGCTGCGTGACCTTGTCGGTGACCTTGCCGCGCAGCACGTCGATCAGGTGGCCCGCGCCAAAGCCGAAGCCGCTTTGCTGGTGGAAGCGGTAGATGCAGCTCAGCGCCTTGCGCGCGGCGTCGGTCGCATCCCACACCGCCGGCGGCTGCAGGCAGTTGTCGCAATTGCCACAAGGGGTGCTGTCTTCATCGAAGTAGGCCAGCAGCCGCACACGCCGGCAGTCGTGCGCCTCGGCCAGTGCCAGCAGGGCGTCGAGCTTGGCGCGCTGCAGGCGCTTGAAATCATCGTTGGCCTCACCCTCGTCGATCATGCGGCGCTGGTTGACCACGTCGGCCAGGCCGTAGGCCATCCAGGCGGTGGCCGGCGCGCCGTCGCGGCCGGCGCGGCCGGTCTCCTGGTAGTAGCCTTCGATGTTCTTGGGCAGATCCAGGTGCGCCACGAAGCGCACGTCGGGCTTGTCGATGCCCATGCCGAAAGCGATGGTGGCGACCATTACCACGCCCTCTTCGCGCAGGAAGCGGTCTTGATGGCGGCGACGGACGTTGGCGTCCAGCCCGGCGTGGTAGGGCAGCGCGTTGAGGCCCTCGTCGGCCAGCCAGGCGGCGGTTTCTTCCACCTTCTTGCGGCTCTGGCAGTAGACGATGCCGCTGTCCATGCCATTTGGGCCCTCGTGCTCGTCGCGCAGGAAGCGCAGCAGCTGCTTGCGCGGCTCGTCCTTCTCGACGATCTGGTAGCGGATGTTGGGGCGGTCGAAGTTGGCGACGAACAGCTCGGCCGATTCGAGCGCCAGCCGCTCGACGATGTCGGCGCGGGTGTGGGCGTCGGCGGTGGCGGTCAACGCGATGCGCGGCACGTCGGCAAAACGCTCGTGCAGCTGCGACAGGCCCAGGTACTCTTCGCGGAAATCGTGGCCCCACTGGCTGACGCAGTGCGCCTCGTCGATGGCGATCAGGCTGAGCAGCCCACGCGCGTGCAGCGAGTCGAGCATCGCCAGGAAGCGCGGCGTGAGGATGCGCTCGGGCGCGGCGTACAGCAGCACCAGCGTGCCGGCCAGCAGGTCGCGCTCGACGCGGCGCGCCTCATCGCCTTCGAGCGAGCTGTTCAGGAAGGCCGACTTGACGCCCGCCTCATCGAGCGCGCCGACCTGGTCGTGCATCAGCGCGATCAGCGGGCTGACCACCAGCGTGACGCCGTGGCCGCCGCGGTGGCGGGCGATCGCCGGCACCTGGTAGCACAGGCTCTTGCCGCCGCCGGTGGGCATCAGCACCAGCGCGTCGCCGCCGCCGCACACCCGCCCGATGATGGCGCCCTGCTGGCCGCGGAAGGCGCCGTAGCCGAACACCTGCTGCAGGATGGCCAGCGGATCGGTGCTGGTGGACGTAGCGATGGACGAAGCGGCGGGCGCGGTGCGGGTGCTGGGCATGGAGCCGCGATGGTAACGAGGCGCCTGGAATCGCCGCTCGCCAGCTGTACAAGATCATGGCCAGCGCACGGTTGCGGTCACAGCGCACGGCGACAACGATGCGCCCGACCACAAGCCAATCGCCGCCGCGCGCCCCCCAAAATGCGGGGGGCGTCCCACCGGTACGGGGTTGACGCGCCAGGGCGGTCGCAGGCTACAGTGCCTGCTTGCACGGCCCATCCCGGGGTCCGTCAGCACAGACATCGGTTGGGACACTAGATGAATAGCGAGGCCATCCGGGCCAAGGATCGGTTTCTGGTCTTTGGTGCACCAGCGATAGAGGAAGAAGACATCGCCGAGGTGGTGGCCACGCTGCGCAGCGGCTGGATTGGTACCGGACCGCGCGTAGCCCAGTTCGAGACCGCGATGGCCGCCTACAAAGGCAGTCCGCACGCCGTGGCCCTGAACTCGTGCACGGCAGCGTTGCATCTGGCGCTGCTCGCCTCCGGTGTGGGACCGGGCGACGAGGTGATCACCACCCCGATGACTTTCTGCGCCACAGTCAACGCCATCCTGCACACGGGCGCCACCCCGGTGCTGGTCGACATCGAGCCCGACAGTTTCAACATCGATCCGAACCAGATCGACGCAGCGATCACGCCCCGCACCAAGGTCGTATTGCCGGTGCACTTTGCCGGACGGTCCTGTGACATGGACGCCCTCACCGCCATCACGACGAGGCACGGTTTGACACTGATCGAGGACTGCGCCCACGCGATCGAGACCACCTGGCGCGGCCGCGCGGCAGGTACCTTTGGCGCCTTTGGTTGCCTGAGTTTCTACGTCACGAAGAACATCATCACCGGTGAGGGTGGCATGGTGCTTGCTCGCGACGAGGTCGACGCTGCGCGCATCAAGGTGCTGGGCCTGCACGGCATGAGCAAGGACGCCTGGAAACGTTTCGGCGACGAAGGGTTCAAGCACTACCAGGTGGTCGAGGCCGGCTTCAAATACAACATGATGGACCTTCAGGCAGCGCTGGGGCTGCGCCAACTCGGTCGGGTCGAGCGCTATTGGCAGCGCCGCCAGCAGATCTGGCGGCGCTACGACGAGGCCTTCGCCGACTTGCCGGTGGTGTGCCCGGCCGCTGCAGCGCCGCACACGCGTCATGGCCTGCACCTTTACACGCTGCTGATCGATGAGGCCGTCTGCGGCCTGCCGCGCGACCGCTTTCTGGACGCGATGACGGCCCAGGGCATCGGCGTGGGCGTGCACTACCTGTCGGTCACCGAGCACCCGTATTACGAGCGCACGCTGGGCTGGGGTCCGCACACCACGCCGGTGGCCACGCGCGTCGGCCGGCAGACCGTCAGCCTGCCCATTTCGGCGCGGCTGTCCGACAACGATGTCAGCGACGTGATCGCCGCCGTACGTCGCGTGCTCGGGCGGGGGTGAAGCGATGGACAAGGTGCTCGACTTCAGCGGCGTGAGAGGCTGGCACGGCCGCTACCGCAGCTTGGTGGTGGGTGACCCCGCAGCAGCGCCGGATGTGACCACCGACGATTACGCCGCCGCACAAGAAGCGGTGAACGCCCGCAAGACCCTGGACTATCTGATGCCGCGCGCCCGGGCACTGGGTGCGCGGCGCGTGCTCGACGTCGGTTGTGGTGTCGGCACCATGGTGCGCACCTTCGAGCAACAGGGGTTTGAGGCCTACGGGGTCGATCTGCCCGGGCTTCACCGCCACTGGCAGCGGCTGGATTTGTCAGCCGAGCGCATGTTCGTGATCGATCCCGACCGACTGCGGCTGCCGTTTGCCGACAACGCGATCGACTTTGTCTACACGCTAGGTGTGATTGAGCACATCGGCACCACCAACGGCCATTCCGACCGGCGGCCCGATTACCACGCGGTGCGACAGCAGTGGCTGCGCGAGATCTTCCGCGTCGTGCGGCCAGGTGGTGCGATGCTGGTGGCCGGCCCCAACCGGGGCTTCCCGGTCGATGCCGCGCACGACCTGGACACGCAGTCGTCGGCGCTTGAGCGCTGGTTGTCGCGTCACGTGGGGCTGTCGGTGCACCGCACCTGGGGCGCTTACTTTCTGTGGAACCACGCCGACGTGCGGCGCTACCTGGCCGGCCTGCCGCACACGCTGCAGCCGCAATCGGTCGAAGGCTTTCTCAGCTTCGGTCGGGCGCACGGCGCGCTGCAAGGCCTGGCCAATGCCTATGTGCGCCACCTGCCTCGTGCGCTGTGGGGCACCGGTTTTAATCCCTGGGTGATGGCGCTGGTGGGCAAGCCGGTTGGCACCGGGGCGGCGCAACATGGTTGACCCCTTCGGCCCGGGCCGGTCTCGGGGCTGGGTGCACAGCCACGGTGCCACGCTGGTGGAATTGTTCCGTCTGGTCGATCTGGCCTGGATCTTCCTCGGCCTGTGGCTGGCACAGCTGGCCGAAGGCATCGGCTGGCGTGACGACGACATGGTCACCGGGCTGGTGGCAGTGGCGTTGTTCACCATCGCCGCGGGCCAATGGCCGCTGTACCGTACCTGGCGCGTGGCTTCGCTGGGCGCCGAATTGCGGCGAAATGCCTGGTGCTGGCTGGTCGCCGCCACTGGGCTGGCGGTGCTGGCCTTCCTGCTGGAGTCACAGGCCAAGTTGTCACGCGGCGTGCTGGTGGTGTGGCTGGTTCTCACGCTGGCGCTGATGTTGTCGGCCCGTATCGCCTTGCGGCTGGGCTTGCGCGGATTGCGCCGCGGTGGCGCCAACTATCGGCTGGCAGCCATCGTCGGGGCCAATCCGACCGGACAGGCGATCGTCGAGCAAGTGGTCGCCAGCACCTGGATGGGTATCAGGCTGGTCGGCATCTTCGACGACCGGCGCCCCGACGACGACCGGATGATCCGCGAGATGCCGATCGCAGGCACACTCGATGAGCTGGTGCGCCGTGCCACGGCCGGTGAGCTCGACATCGTATTCATCGCGCTGCCACTGCGCGCCGAGTTGCGCATCCGCGCACTGATCCATGCGCTGCGCGATTCCACCGTGACGGTGATGTACGTGCCCAACTTCGATGCCTTCGGCCTGTTGTCGGCGCGCTGGGAAGTGTTCCGTGGCATCCCGATGATCAGCCTGGTCGATACCCCGCACCACGGGGGCTCGGGCCTGTCGAAGCGGCTGTTCGACCTGGTTGGCGCCAGCCTGCTGCTGCTGCTGCTGGCGCTGCCGATGCTGGGCATCGCGCTGGCGGTTCGGCGCTCGTCGCCTGGCCCCGCGTTGTTCCGGCAAAAGCGGTATGGCCTGGACGGTCGCGAGATCCTGGTCTACAAATTCCGCACGATGAGCGTCACCGAAGACGGCAAGGCGGCATTCACCCAGGCCCGAAAGGGTGATGCGCGGGTCACGCCACTCGGTGCCTTCCTGCGCCGCACCTCGCTCGACGAGCTGCCACAACTCATCAATGTGCTGCAGGGTCGCATGTCCATCGTCGGACCGCGGCCGCACCCGGTGGCGCTGAATGAGTCCCACCGCCGCAAGATCGAGGGCTACATGCTGCGCCACAAGGTACGACCGGGCATCACCGGCTGGGCGCAGGTCAACGGCTGCCGTGGCGAGACCAGCACCCCTGACAAGATGGCCAACCGCATCCGGTACGACCTGGAGTACATCAACAACTGGTCGCTGGCACTGGACCTGCGCATCCTCTGGATGACGCTGTTCAGCGTCATCGACGACCCGAATGCGTATTGACCGGTCGCGCCGCGCGCGCTGCCGGCCGTGACAGGCCCGCTGGGCCGAGGCGCACCGTTGCGCCTCTTGGTCGATGCCGTGCCGGTGTTGCGGCGCGCACTGGGCGCGGTGGCGCTGTTCAGTGGGCTGGCCAGCCTGCTGGCGCTGGTGCCGGCGCTGTTCTCCATCCAGGTCTACGATCGTGTGCTGGCCAGCCGCAGTGGCGATACCTTGGCGCTGTTGCTGGCCGTCACGCTGTTCGCACTGGGCATCTGGGTGGCGCTGGACGCTGCGCGCCAGCGCCTGCTGCAGCACCTGGCCGCCGAGCTCGATCTGCGCCTGTCGCCGCTGGTGCTGCGCCACGCGGCGACCGCGTCGGCCGGCTCGTCTGGTCCGGCGCGCGACCTGCAACTGCTGCGGCAGGCACTGGGCGGCCCACCGCTGGTGGCGCTGTTCGATGCACCCTGGCTGCCGCTGGTGCTGGCAGCACTGGCGCTGCTGCACCCGGTGCTGGGGGCCGTGGCGGTCGTTGGCGTGCTGCTGGTACTGGCCTTGATCGCCACCCAGGATGCGCTGCAGCGCCGTGCCGTTGCAGAAGCCACCGCCCTGGCCATCGATCAGGCACAGGCCCTGGAAGCATTGCCACGCCAGGCCGAGGGATGGCGAGTCCACAACGCGCTGCCCGCGTTGCTGCAACGTGCACAGCGCCTGCGCGACCGCTGGATGCAGCGCACCACCGCACTGCAAGCAGGCACCGCGGGCTTTGCTGCGCTGTTGCGCGGCTTGAAGCAGGTGCTGCAGGCGCTGCTGCTGGCGGCCGGCGCGTGGTTGGTGATCGGCGGCGATCTCACCCCTGGGGTGATGATCGGCGCCACCATGCTGTTCGGCCGCCTGCTCGGGCCGCTGGAAGCCCTGCAGCATGGCTGGCGGCCACTGCGCGAAGCCTGGCCTGCAGCACAGCGGCTGGCGGCGCTGCTTCAGCAGCAGCAGGCCTTGGCCGGCGGGCAGGCCTGGTCAGCACCGGCTGCCACCGGCGGGGCCGGCGCGCCCGCTGTGCCGCGGCTGCGCGTCAGCGACGCCAGCCTGGGCTGGCCAGGTGCAGCCAAACCCTTGCTCAAGGGACTGAACCTGGAGATCGCGCCAGGTGAACGGATTGCGGTGATCGGTCCCGCCGCCGCGGGCAAGACCACGCTGGGGCGCTTGCTGCTGGGGCTGGTCGATCCAGGCCTGGGGCAGGTACTGGTCGACGGCCGGGGCTGGCGCCAGCGCGAGGCGCAGGGTGATGCACCGCGCCGCGGCTGGTGGCATGCCGATCCAGCGCCAGCCGAGGGCACGATCGCCGAACTGATCGCCTGCGGCTCAACGGCGGACACTCGCGCGCTGGGCGATGCCGCAACGGCAGCAGGCGTGGCCGCCTGGATCGAGCGATTGCCTGCCGGCTTCGATACGCGGCTTGCGCGTGGTGCCTTCGAGCCATCGGCGCACCAGTGGCGCGGCCTGTCGTTGGCGCGCCTGCTGTACACGCAGCCGCAGCTGGTCGTGATCGACGAACCCGGCGCTGTCACCGACGGCGACAGCGCACGCGTGCTGCGCCAGGCCATAGAGACCCTGGGGGCGGCTGGTGCCACCGTGCTGATCCTCACCGGTCGACAGTCGTGGGCACGGCTGGCGCCGCGCTGGCTGGTGCTGCGCGATGGCCAGTTGCTGGCCGACGGACCAGCAACCGACGTCGCACGTCAGCTCGGCATGCCCACGGAGGCGCCGACATGAACCGCCGCGCACCCCCCGGGGACGAACTGCCCGCCTTCGCGACAAACCTCAAGGCTGCGCCCGACACCGCCGGACACGCACCCGCCATCGGCCGCGAGATTCGCGCAGGCCTGGCTGCGCTGATCCTGCTGGTGGTGGGCCTGGGCCTGTGGGTCGCGCTGGCCCCGGTATCCGGTGCGGTGATTGCCACCGGCACACTTCGGCCGGTGGCCCAGCGCGTGGTCGTGCTCGCCGGCGCCACCGGGGTGCTGCGTCAATGGCCGCTGCATGAAGGGCAGGCGCTGCGTGCCGGTGCCCTGCTGGCCACGCTGGACGACCCCGACACCGTGGCCCAGCGCGACGCGCTGGCCGAAGCCGAGGCGGGCGAACGCGTGCGCGTCGAACGCTTGCGCCGGCTGGCCGCCTGGACACCCGAGCACCGCGCCGGACCGCAACCGCTGCCCGCCACACCAGGCGCTCCGCCTGCATTGCAGGCCCAGGAAGCGCGCCTGCTGGTCAGCAGTTGGCAGCAGCAGCAGGCGGCGATCGACCAAATCAACCGCCAACAGCGCGAGGCCGCCCGGCGGGTGGCCTCACTCGAACATGCCGCCGCCGCCGACGCCGCCGCGCTGGCACTGGCGCACGACGAACTGCAGCGCAACCAGCAGTTGGCCGGCGACGGGTTTGTCAGCGACACGCGGCTGCTGGGTCTGCGGCGCGTTGTCCAGGAGGCCGAGAGCCGGCTGCACGCCCAGCGCGGCATGCTGGGGGAGGCCCTGGACCGGCGCGAAGAGCTGACCGGCCTGCGGCGCAGCGAACCGCTGCGCCTGGCCCGCGACAACGCACGCGACCTGGCCGAGGCCGAGCGCCGTCTGGCCGACCTGGTGGTGCGCCGCCGTGCTGCCGATGGCCGCTGGCAGAAGTTGACGGTCACCGCGCCGATCGACGGCCGGGTGGTCGACTTGCGCCCGTTGGGCCCAGGCAGCGTGGTCGGAGCCGGCCAGCCGCTGCTCGACATCCTGCCGACCGACGCGCGCCTGCGTGTGCAAGCCCGGCTGCGGCCCGCCGACCTGGCCGACGTGGGGATCGGCGCCACTGCCGATGTGCGCATCACCGCGTTTGCGTCGCGCGAGACACCGCTGCTGCCGGCGCGCGTGGTGCTGGTGGGCGCCGACCGCAGCGCGGGCCCCGACGCTGCCGAGGCCAGCGCTGCGGCGCCCGGCGCGGCGGCTGCGGCGCCGTTCATCGTCTGGCTGGAACTGGGCCCCACCGCGCTGCCGCTGACCGCGGGCATGGAGGTGGAGGTCTTCATCACCACCCGCGCACGCACACCGCTCGACTACTGGCTGTCGCCGTTGACCCGACTGCTGCAACGGGCCGGCCGCGAGCGCTGACCCTGAATATTCCCCATGCGCCCATGACCGATCGCCACCAGTTTGCTGCCAATGTGCTGGCACAAGGGCTGGCACGGGTGCTGTCGATCGCCGCCAACCTTGCATTGATCCTGGTGGTGGCGCGGCTGATGGGCACGGAGGTCTTCGGCCGCTTCAGCTACGTGCTGGCCTTCATCACGGTGGGCGCCACGCTGGCCGACCTGGGCACGACCGCGGTGCTGGCCCACGGCCTGGCCTTGCTGGACGGCAGCGCCCGTGCACACTACCTGGGCAACTACATCCTGATGCGCGCGGTGCTGGCCGCCCTGGTGATGGCGGGCTGCGTCGCGGCGGCCCTGGTGCTGCCAAATGCCGGTGCGCAGGGCGCCTTGCTGATTGCCGCGTTCGGCCTGCCAGTGCTGGCCTCGCGCTTCTTCGAGCCGGTGTTTCAGGTGGTGGGTCGGCCTTGGTTGTCGCTGTGGCCGAACCTGGCCTTCGGCATGGCGCAACTGGCGGTGGTGGCATTGGTGGTGGCCAAGCCCACCATGCCCGTGGACATGCTGACGGCGCTGTTCGTCGCCAGCAACGCGGTCTATACCGGCATGGCGGTGATCCTGATGCTGCGCCACGTGCGGCCCGACTGGACGCCTGACCGGCCGCTGCTGGCCGACATCCTGAAGCTGGCGCTGCCGATGGGTGTGGGTGCGCTGTTCACCACGTTGGCGATCCGCATGGACGTGTTCGTGCTCGAGCGCCTGCACGGGCCGCTGGTGCTGGGCCAGTACAGCGCGGCCTACCGCATCCTCGATCTGGCGGTGTTCTTCGCGGTGACGCTGACGACGCCGCTGATACCGATCCTGTCGCGCGAGATCCGCAGTGACCGCACGGCCGCACTGGCGCGCAGCCGGCTGTTTGTGCAAGGCGCCTGTGCGCTGGCGCTGCCCCTGGCGATCGTGGTGCCGACAGTCGCCACGGAACTGGTCACGGCAATCTTCGGTGCGCCCTATGCCGGCGCCGCTGAGCCGCTGTCCATCCTGGTCTGGGACGTGCTGCTGGTGATGCTGGCGCTGATCGGCACAGCCGTGAACCTGGCCAACGGCGAGGTCAGACATGCCTACTGGGTGGCACCCGGCGGCGCGCTGATGGCGGTGGTGCTGAACGCCGCGCTGGTGCCCGCCCACGGCGCCGTGGGCGCGGCCTGGGCCGCGCTGGGCACGCAGGCGGCGATGCTGGCCGGCTCGCAGTACTACACCTTCACCCGCTTCGGCAATCTTTACGCACCGCGCGCCATCGGTCGCATCGCTGCCTGCTGTGCGCTGCTGGTGGCTGCGTTGTGGTTGCTGCAGCCGCTGGGGCCGGTGTGGGCGGCGTTGCTGGCCAGCGCGGCCTATGCCAGCGTGGCGCTGGTCAGCGGCACCTTGCCGCTGGCTGCCATGTGGCGCACGCTCATCGAAGCGCGGGCCGCGCGCCGGCGGCCAGCCGGCTGAACATCTTCTCGTACTCGTCTGTCACCCGCTCCCACGAGTAGTGGGCCGCCACCCGCTCCAGCGCCCGTGCGCGCAGCCGGGCCACCTCTACATCATCACCATCCAGTGCAGACAGCCTGGTGGCCAGCGAGGCCACCGGGTCGTCGTTGGAGAAACTGTCGCCGGCGTCGCCGATGACTTCCATGTTGGCCGGCGTGTCGCGCACCAGCACGCAGTTGCCGAAGGCCATCTGGTCGAGCAGCACCGGGCGCGTGCCGTCGATGCCCGCGGGCAGCACGAACAAGCGGCAATGGCGGCTCAGGTCGCGGTAGTCGTCGCCGAACAAGTAGCCGGTGCGCACGATGTCGGTGCCCTCGCACAAGCGGGCAATTTCGTTCTGGTAGTCATCGACATAGGGGGCGTCGCCCACCAGCACCAGCCGGCGCGGGCAGCCGGCGGCCTGCCAGGCCTCAACCAGCACATGGGCGCAGTTTTCAGGCGTCATGCGGCTCACGAACAGGATGTACTCGCCCGGACTGAGGCCGAAGCGCGCCAGAACCGGCGGGTCGGGCGGTGCGTCGTCGCGCGGGCAGAGATTGGCGCCGTAGGGCAGAAACACCGTCTCGCGCCGGTACAACGCGAGGTAGCGCTGCTGGATCACCCGCGAGTCGGCAATGATCACGTCGGCCCACCGGGCAGCGATGCCCTCACACCAGCGCAGGTAGGTCTTGGCAAAGCCGGTCCATTTGTCGCGGGCAAAGTCGGCCCCGTCGACGTTGAGCACCAGCTTCTTGCCGAACAGCCGCGTCAGCAGCGCCAATGGGCTGTTGCCGACGATCACCATGCTGTAGACCTGCTGGCGTGTGCACAGCGCGTGCAGCAACGACAACAGGGCGTGGCTGAGCGTGTCCAGGTGCTTGGTGGCGATGGATGGCAGCGTCACGATGCGCACACCGCGGTACTCGCGGTGGTGCGTCTTGTAGTGATGGGCGCGGTTGTACACCGTCACCCGATGGCCGCGCGCAGCCAGCCGCACCGCCAGCTGCTCATAGAAGGTCTCGAAGCCGCTGTAGCTGGCGGGAATGCCGCGGCTGCCCATCAAGGCGATGCGCAACGGCGCGATCGGCATTGGCGTGGTGTGCTGCGGCGTGTTCGGGTCGTCAGGGCTCATGGCAGGGGTTCTCGGGCCGATGGCGCCTGCTGGTGCCAGAAGCCACTGGCGTAGCGCACCATCGTGGCGGCACGCTGGCGGCTGCGCGGCCAGGCAACCAACGCGCGCAGACCGAAGCCGGCAGCCATGCCGGCGCGGTACAGGCCAAAGCCACGGCCCTGGTTGTAGCGCCAGTACAGCTGCGACAGGCCATCGATCCAGCGCGTGCCCGGAGCGTCGCCGGGCTTGCGCTGCGTGCCGCCTTGCAGGTGCACGATGTCGATGTCGGGCAGGTAGGCCACGGTCAGGCCGAGCCGGTTCAACCGGCAGCCCCACTCGACATCCTCGCCGTACAGGAAGTACGACTCGTCCATGCCGCCGGCGCGCTGCCAAGCACTGCGCCGCATCACGGTGAAGGCACCGCAGACCCAGCCAACGGCACCCCACGGCGTGGCGACGCTGCCGTCCTGCAGAAAGAGGCCACGCCACCGCGGCGACAGCGTCGTCAGGCCGAAGGCATGCGCCAATGCATGGCCCAGCGTCGGTGCAAAACCGCCGTCGCCCACCTGGTGTGTACCGTCGGCAAACACCAGCCGCACCCCGGCCATGTCGATCGCCGGAAACGCCACCATCCGGTCGACCACGCGTGACAGCGTGTCGGGTTGCGGCAGTACGGTGTCGGGGTTCAGCAGCAGCAGCAGTTGGCCACTGGCAGCGGCCAGCCCTTGATTGCTGGCAGTGGCGAAACCGAGGTTGTGCACATTGGCGATCACGCGGGCACCCGGCCAGCACCGGCGCGCAACGTCGGTACTGTCGTCCTGCGAGGCGTTGTCGACCACCAGCAGTTCCAGCTCGCCCAGACCGGTCTGCACGCGCAGCGAAGCCAGGCACTGCGCCAGCAAGGCGGCGCAGTTCCAGCTGACGACGATCACGCTGACCGACGGGCGAACCATCGCGACCGTTTGTGGCCGTGCTGCAGTGCCAGCAGGCCGACAATGCCCATGTTGAAGAAGATCTGGTAGCTGTTCTGCACCGACACGCGAAAGCCCGGATCGACCAGGCCGTGCAGCAGGTGCGCCAGCAGCCCCGCAGCAATGCCCACCAGCACGGCGCGCGGCACCGGTGGCGCGCGCGGAGCGACGCGGAACGCGACCACGATGGTGGTGACAAACAAGCCCATGTAGCCCACCAGGCCGATCAGGCCGACCTCGGTGGCGATCCACAGGTACATGTTGTGCACCAGTTGCTTGAAGTTCAGGAATATCCGCGTGTGACCCGTGGTGTCCTCGATCTTGAAGCGCTCAGCAAAGTTGTTCAGCCCGACGCCGACGAAGGGGTACTTCTCGATCACCGACAGCGCCGCCAGGTTCAGCGGCATGCGCGAGCCCGAGCTTTTGTAATCGGTGTGTGTGAATCGCTTTTCGATGATCGGCCATGCGTAGAAGGCAGCGCAGAGCAGGCCGCCGGCGATCATCACCGCCATCACCGCCGCCTTCACCCGCACGATGCGACGGCCGTAGACCAGCCACAGCACGATCAGGGTGCTGAGCGGGATCGTCAGCCAGGCGCCGCGCGTGAGCGTGACGAAGATGCCCGCCAGGCTGCACAGGAAGGTGAAGCCGTACCACAGGCGCCAGCCGGCCGGCTGGCGGGTCAGCGCCAGGCCCAGCAGCACGGGCATCAGCATCTCGAAGAAGTACGCCAGCACGTTCGGGTGGCCCAGCGTGCCGGTGGCACGGTAGGCCTGCACGATGCCGATGTTCTGGTAGACCAGCGGCTCCTCGCCCAGCATGCCAAGCCCCAACTCACGCTTGAGCCCGTACTGCGCCAGTGCCACGCCAGCCTGGAACACCGCCTGCACCGACAGCCCGAAGCAGAACACCCGCACCAGCCGGTCTTCGCGCAGGCTCATCATCGCCAGAAGCCCCGCGCCCAGCAGCAGCAGACGAATCCACTCCAGCCAGAACAGCTTGGGGTAGTGCGCATTGGCGTAAGACGGCAGCACCAGCACCAGCAGCAGCAGCAGCGCCAGCGCAATCGGTCGGTGGATCTGCAGCAGGGTGTCGAGCCGACCGGTCAACCAGCGGTGCAGCCACACGGCCCAGAACAGCAACACCACCAGTACCGTCAGCGTGACGGTGATGCTGGGTGCACCGCCGACATGGTTCTCGACAAACAGGTTGACCCGCAGGTTGATCGGCACGGACAGGCCCAGCAGTGCCGCCAGGCCGGTGGTGATCAGCTTGTCGCCGCGCAGCCACAGCAGCACGGGCAGCAACACGCAGGCGGCCAGCCCGGCGATCTGGCCCTTCAGCGGCGCATGCGCCAGCACGATGGCCAAGATTCCGCCGGCGAGGCCCAGCACGGCCAACAGCGGGCCATGCACCCACCAGGGTGAACGCCGCGGCACCGGCAGCGGACGCCACGCCGCTGCGGCGCCGGCGGGCGCAGCAGGAGCGGACATCATGGCTGGCAGCGCCACCGGCCCAGACTCACAGCAGCCGGTACAGCCAGTTCGGGATCGGGTGCGGCTTCTTGTTGAGCACGGCACCAATCACATGCGCGCCCGCCGCTTCGAGCCGATGGCGCGCCTCGCGCGCCACTTCCCAGCGTGTGCCCTCGGCTTCCAGCACCAGCAGCACGCCATCGAGCCGGGGCGCTACCAGCGTGGCGTCGGGCGCGTCCAGCACCGGCGGCAGGTCGACCAGCAGGCGGTCGGCGTCCGGCGGCAACAAGCGCTCGGCGGCCCTCTGCAGCAGCAGCAATGGCTGCGCTGCAACCGAGGCGGTCACCAGTTGCAGGCCGGTGGCAGCGTGCTGTTCGCCACAGTCGGCCAGGGTGGTGTCACCCTCGGCCAATCGGTTGAAGCCGCCGCCGGCCATACCCAGCCAGCCGGCCAGCACTGGCCGACGCACATCGGCCTCGGCCAGCCAGACCGGGCTGTGCTGGCGCTCGCGCAGCAGCAGCGCCAGATTCAGCGCCACGGTGCTGGCGCCGGCGCCGGCATGGCAACCGGCGATGCCGATGCGCCGCGGCGCGTCCGGCTGGCACAGCTCGGCCAGCAGCCTGGCGTTCTGCAACTGGTTGCGCAGGCCCGACGACCAGCGCAGCGCAGCGCCCTGGGCAGTGGAGCGCTTCATTCACCCGCCCCGGCACGCACCCGAGGCACGGTCATCAGCAGACGCAGGCCCAGCACGTTCTGCACATCGTCGGCCCCACGGAAGCTGTGATCGAAGTATTCGAGCAGCGACGAATAGGCCAGCCCCAGCAGCAGGCCGATGGCCAGCGCCAAGCCCAGGATCAGGCCCTTGCGCGGCGCCGCCGGTGTGGCCGGCGGTCGCGCAGCGCTCATCACCCGCAGCCCGGAAATCTGGCGGTCATTGAGCAGGTCGGCCACGCGCAGCTCTTCGGTCTTGCGGCTGAAGGCCAGCAAGGACTGCTCCGCGGTCTGGCGGGCGCGCTCCAGCTCGCCGTGCTCGGCGCTGGCGGCATTGAGCCTCTCCAGCCGCTGACGCTTGTCGCCATACAGCGCGCTGAGCGCAGCATGTTCGCGGCCGTCGATCACGAGCGCAGTGCCCGTGTGCGCGGCAATCGCGCCGAGCTTCTGATGTCGCAGCCCTGCCATGCGCTGGCTGAGCTGTTGCAGCTCCGGCGAGCCGGCCAGGTGGGTGGTGCTCAACTGGGTACGGCGCGCCAGCAGCTCGAAGAACTGCTTGTCCAGCGTGCTCAGGTCGAGCACCGGCTTGCCGCGCACCTCGGGCGTCGTCGGCCAGGCAGGCGCATCGCCGGTGGTGGTCAGGCGCTGCGACTCGTCCTTCAGCCAGCCTTGCAGCGCACGGTGTTCTGCCAGGCGCAGGCCAACCTCGTTGCGGCGGCCCTCGGCCTCGTGCACCTCGCGCAGCAGCATCTCCTTCTGCAGCGTCAGGTTGGTGATGTCGTGGCGGGCCCGAAACCCTTCCAGCGCCTGTTCGGCTGTGCGCACCCGGCCCCCCTGATCGGCCAGCTGGTCGACGTAGAACTTACCCGGCGCGTCGCTGCCATAGACCTCGACCTGGCGGCTGAGCAACGCTTCGACCATGGTGTTGGCCGCCTGTGCCGCGAACACCGGATCGGTCCATGCGAACGTCACGCGGATCACGTCGGTGTCTTCCATGCCCTCCACCCGCATCGCGCCGCGCAGCACCTGGGCCATTGCCTCGTCAGGTGCCAGCCGGGTGCGCAGGCCCAGCCAGTACAGCGGCGCGGTGACCACCTCCATCACCCACCGTGCAAGCTGCTTGACCTCGTGTTTGATGCGACGGTACAGCCCGTCGGGCGGCGTCGGATCGACCACCACGCCAGCGGCCAGCTTGTGCAGCACCGGGTAGACGAATTGCGGGTCGCGCAGCAACTCGATGGTGTTGTTGATGTCCTGGCCACGTTCCTGGAACAGGAAGTTGGCGTTGTCGCGGTTGAGCGTTTCGATGCCGGTGAGCTTTTCGCGGCCCATGCGTACCAGCACCCGACTCTCGGCGACGTAGATCGTGTCCGCCAGGAAGAACAGCCAGCTGCCGGCCACCGCCAGCGCGGCCAACATCGCGGCGGCAATCTTCCAACGATCGCGGCACAGCACATACAGCAGGTCACGCAGCGATAGACGGGCGATTTGGCGCATGCGGCAGTCGTCCTGGGCGGCGCCTAGCGCCGCAGCTCGTAGTTGATGCCCAGGGAGCTGCCGTTGAACATCAGCACCTGCCGCAGGAACTGGTCCATGAAGCGGCCGGCCCTCACCAGCGAGGTGGGCGGCACGTAAATGGAGGCCTGGCCGATCAGCAGCAGATCGTCTTCGGTGCGGCCCTCTGCGACCAGGCGTTGCAGGTTGACGGTGCGCACCTGCGTGCCACCGGCCGCGTCGGACCAGGACAGCACTTTCACTGTGTCAGCCGCGCCAGTGGGCAGTACCCCACCGGCACTGGCCACCGCCTGCATCACGGTCAGGTTGCCGGCACCCGCCACCAGCCCCGGTCGCTGCACCTCGCCGAACACGAACACCCGGTTACCGCTCACGGCGTCGAGCAGCACCGACACCTCCAGCCCGCCCAGACGCTGGCTGTACTCGGCGTTGATGCGTTCGCGCGCCGCGTCCACCGTCAGGCCGGCCAGCCGCAGGCCAGGCAGATAGGGCAGGTAGGCCTGACCGTCGGAGCCCAATACCACCCGCTGCGAACGGCCTCGCTGCGAACTGGACAGGGTGAGTCGCAGATCGTCGAGCTTGCTGGTGAACTGCTCGACCGTGACGGTGATGCGCGGATCGCGCCAGACGTCGGCATACCGGCGCTGAAGCGCGGCCGCCAACTCGGTAGGCGTGCGTGCGGCCGCGACCACGTCGCCCTTGTACGGCAGGGTGATCATGCCGTCGGGCCGCACCAGCACCGTGCGAGGGGCCTCGTCGACATAGTGGAACTCGACGCGCAGCCGGTCGCCGACGTTGACCCGATAGGGTGCGGCGTCGACCACGTGCCCGGTCAGAAACAGGATCTCCAGGACATCACCGGGCACCAGCTTGTAGGCCGCCAACCCTTCGGTGAGGCCCCGCAGAATGCGCGTACGGGCCAGGGTTGCCTCGATCTCGTTGCCCTCGACCTGCGCCGGCGGTGGGCCGTCGGTGGCCTGGGCCAGCGCTGCGCCAGCGCCGCCCAGCAACGCGCAGCAGATGCCCAGCAGGGACAGCCATTGGCGGACGGAACAGCAGGTTCGGAATGACACGGATGGCTGGCAGAGGGGCTGAGACGGCGTTGGACAGACCTGTCCAGACGTGCGTCGAGTATAGGGATCGACAGTGCCCACGTGAGGCACCGCCCCCGCGATTCCGGGAGTCGCGCGGGACGTTCTATTCAGCGCTCGCAGCAAACGCTGAAGGTCATCGTCAAGCCGAAGAATCGGTTGCGCCGGATGCAAAAGCTGCTGGCCGACGAGCGCCGCATCAGCGCGTGAAGGTCGCCATGGCTGAGCAGGCGCAGGTTGCTGGCATCCCAGAAATCGCAGTGCCGCCGGCACCACGCGTAGAACACCGAAGACACCCAATGCAGCAGGATCACGTTGGTGTGGCTTTCCACCGGAAAGTACTTGTTGGGCGTGGTGAAGTACACCTTGCGCCCGGTGCGCAACATCTCGTCGATAAAACGCAGTTGATCGTCGGGGCTGCCTACATGCTCGATGACGGCGTTCGAGAACACCGCACCAAAGGCCTGGTCGGCAAACGGAAACACCTGGCCGTCATAGACGACAAAGCGCTTGTCCGGATATTGGCGTTGCAGCGCGTCCATCGTGTCGACGGCCAGCCCGGTGTAGCGCCAGTCAGGAAAGCGAAACGCCTTCATGAACAGGTTTTCAGACGGGCTGTGGTCAACGTTGGACACACCGACGTCCAGCACGTCGCATTCGCGTTCGACGTAGCGATAGAAATCGTCGAGCTTGGCCGCGCGCGAGCGCTGCATGGCGCTGGCGCGCAATCGGTGAAGAAGTCCCATCGGTTCGAGGTGCGTGAGGCGGGTACGGTGCATGGCGCGCAGGCATCAGAGCGCGCACAGCGGCGAATTGTGGCGGCACCTCCGGCCATCGACATGCCCGCCCCCCGCGATCAGGCGATGGCGCAGCATCGGGTGGCTCGGCCGGCGCTTCCAGCCACCACGCGCAGCGCACCGTCTGCAACAATCCTCGCGAGGGTCAGCCGATATCAGCGTACTGGCCGGACAGTCCGTGCATCCCCTGCATTTCCCCCCACCGTGCGCCTGCATCCACCCCGTCGCGTCCTTCATGCCTACAACCTGCACCGCGGCGGCGGCGGGGCCGACAACGCCACCCACGCCACCATTGCTGTGTTGCGCGACGCCGGCATCGAAGTCGACGAATTCGTGCGCGACAGCAGCAGCCTGGGCGATGGACTTGGCGCGAAGCTGCGCGCCTTTGCCGACGGCCTGTACGCACGCGACGCCATACGCGCCTTTATCGCGCAACTGAACGCAAAACGCCCTGAGCTGGTGCACGTGCACGAGCTCTATCCACTGATCTCGCCCTGGGTGCTGCCCGAGTGCAGCCGGCGCGGCATTCCGGTGGTGATGAGCGTCTACGACTACCGCCTGACCTGCCCAACCCACAACCACTACTTCGACGGCCAAGTCTGCCAGCGCTGCACCACCGAGGGCGAGTGGGCCTGCGTGCGCCAGAACTGCCGCGGCAGCCGCGCCGAAAGCCTGGCCTTTGCGCTGCGCAACACCGTGGCACGCCGCGCGCGCCTGTTCACCGATCACGTCAGCTGTTTTGTCACACCCACGCGCTTCACCGCCGACTGGCTGGTGCGGCAGGCCGGCGTGGCTGCCGATGCGGTGCGCGTGTTGCCTTGCATGATCGAGTTGCCGGCAGCGCCGGTCGACGATCCGGCTGCCGGCCGCTACATCGCCTTCGCCGGCCGATTCGTGCCCGAAAAGGGCGCCGACATCGCGATCGCCGCTGCCCGGCGCGCCGGCGTGCCGCTGTGGCTGGCCGGCGACCGCCACCAATCGCTGGAGGGCCTCGCCAGCGACGACGCGGTGCGCTACCTGGTGACCCACGATCGCGCCGAGCTGGCGGCCTTCTACCGCGGGGCACGGGCCTTCGTGATGCCCAGCATCTGGTTCGAAAGTTTCGGCATCGTGGTCGGCGAGGCCATGAGCCACGGCATCCCGGTGCTCGCCTCGCGCATCGGCGCGCTGGCCGAGACCACGCTGGACGAACAGACCGGCCTGCTGTTCGAGCCCGGCGACGTCGACGGCCTGGCGCGCGCGATGCGCCGCCTCTGGGACGACGCCGAGCTGGTCCGCCAGCTCGGCCGCGGCGGTCGGGCCCACATCGAGCGCCAGTCCAGCCGCGCGGCGCACCAGCGCATGCTGCTCGACATCTACGCGAACGTGCTGGCCGGGCACGGCGATGCTGTGCGCACATTGCCGCCCTCGGCCGGGCCCCTCATTCGCGGGTAGGGTCGCGACGATACAGAGGCGCCGTTCGCCGGTTGATGTGGCAGCATCCGCCGTCGCGGCACGCTGACGACAACGCCGCCCCATCCGTGATCGACGGCCCTCGCCGGTGGCACACCGGGGCCGGTCGCGCCGCCAGCCTGCCGCTTGCAGGCGCCTGAGCCCCCAGGTCCCGCATGACCAACTCCACCACGCCCGCGATGAACGACCCCCTGGTGCCGCTGCAATGGCACCTGTCGATGATCGGCCAGCTCGGATTCGGGGCCGGCAGCACGGCGTTTATCGGCCTGGATCGGGTCTGGGCCGACCACCGAGGCCAGGGCGTGCACGTCGGGCAATGGGACATCGGCGTGCAGTACAGCCATTGGGACCTGGCAACAAATTACGACCCGTCGCGCCATCTGGTCATCGAGGGCGCGCTCAATGACGGGCTGCCGCTGTTCGTCGGCTACGACGAGCACGGCACCGCAGTGGCCGGCCTGATCGCCGCGGCCCGCAATGGCCTGGGCGGCGTCGGCGTGGCCTACGAGGCCGGGCTCACTTCGGTGCGAGTGCTCGGCGGAGCCGACGACTTGAGCACGCAGTTCCCGCGCTACTTGCTGACGCTGAACCACCTGTCGGACTTCGACGTCACCAACCACTCCTACGGCACCACGCCGAACTTCATCGTCGACCAGGATCAAGCCAAGTACGAGGTGGCCGCGGCCATCGGCCGCAACGGTCTGGGCACGGTGGTGGTCTATGCGTCGGGCAACGACAACGCAGACGCCAACGGCGAACAGATCGGTGCTGTGCGCTTCACGGTGACAGCGGGTGCGGTCGGACCCGACGGCCAGGTGGCCACCTATGCCAACTATGGCGCCAACCTGCTCGTCACTGCACCGGCCAGCAGCGTGACCACCGACTTGCTGGGCGATGGCGCCGGCCGCGACGGCCTGGCCGATGGCGACTACACCGACAACTTCGGCGGCACCTCGGGATCGACGCCGGTGGTCACTGGCGTCGTGGCGTTGATGCTGTCGGCCAACGCGGGGCTGGGCTGGCGCGATGTCCAGAACATCCTGGCGCTGTCGGCCACGGGCACTGGCAGCCTGTACGGCGGCCCGAGCGCGAACGAGAACGCCGGCTGGGCCTGGAATGGCGACAGCCACTGGAATGGCGGCGGCCGGCACTTCAGCGCCGATTACGGTTTCGGCGTGGTCAACGCCTTCAATGCGGTGCGCATGAGTGAAGCCTGGGCGCTGATCGACGCGCCCGCACTGGTGTCGGACAACGAACACGCGGTGGACACCGGCTTGGTCAGCGTGGCCCAGCCGATCGCCGACGACGCCACCAGCGAATGGCGCTTCACGATCACCGCCGGTCTGGCGCTGGAGCATGTGTCACTGGACCTGCGGCTGACACACGCCTCACTGCCCGACACGGTGATTCGGCTGGTCTCGCCGCAGGGCACGGTGATGACGGTCTACGATGGCAGCACCGGCACGTCCGACCAGGCCGATGCGGGCTTTGCCTACACCTTCGGCATCGCCGGGCTGCGCGGTGAATCCGCCGTCGGCGAATGGCGCCTGCAGATCCAGGACCGTGTCGCTGGCAACGAGGGTGTCCTCGACAGCTATCGCTTCACGGGCTTTGGCACGCTGCCGATGGCCGACGACCTGTACCACTACACCGACGAAGTTGGTGTGGTGC
Organism: Burkholderiales bacterium RIFCSPHIGHO2_12_FULL_69_20; assembly: GCA_001770815.1. GTDB lineage: Bacteria > Pseudomonadota > Gammaproteobacteria > Burkholderiales > Burkholderiaceae_C > Pseudaquabacterium. The sequence goes on along the minus strand of MESD01000023.1, from coordinate 70,120 downwards.
TGCAGCAGGCCGGACAAGCCGGACGCGCAGTCTTGGCCGATGGCGATGGCGGCACCGACTGGCTGGCAGCGGCGGCAATGTGGCGCGATCTGGTCATCGACTTGTCGCCCGGCGGCACCTCCACCGTCGGCGGCATAGCCTTTGCCACGCTGGCCACGGGCACCGTGCTCGAACATGCCGTGGCCGGCGACGGCAACGACCACCTGACCGGCAACAGCGGTGCCAACCGTCTGTACGGCATGCGCGGCGACGACACGCTGGCGGGCGGCGGCGGCGATGACCTGCTGCTGGGCGGACCGGGCGACGACCTGCTCGACGGTGGCGATGGCGTGGACACCGCATCCTATGTCGGGGCCACCGCTGGCGTGGCGGTCAACCTGGGGTCCAGCGGGCCGCAACCCACCGGCGGCGCTGGGGTCGACACCCTGATCAGCATCGAAAACCTGATCGGCAGCGACCACGACGACGTGCTGGTCGGCAATGCCGGCGCCAACCGACTGGAGGGCGGCGCCGGCGGTGACCTGCTCAACGGCGCTGCAGGCGCCGACACGATGCTTGGCGGTGGCGGATCGGACATCTACGGTGTGGACGACATCGGCGACCTGGTGATCGAGGCCGACCCCGACCGCAGCAGCGGCGGCGACGATTGGTTGTACGCCTTCGTCGATGCCTCGCTGCCCTTGCATGTCGAGAACCTGCGCATCCTGACTGCCGTGGCCGCGCAGGCCACCGGCAATGCGCTGGACAACCGCATCGTCGCCGGCGACGGCGACAACCGCATCGATGGCGCTGCTGGCGCCGACACGGTGTCCTACGAAGACGCCCGCGCAGCCGTGGTCGCCAGCCTGGCGCTGGGCAGCGCGCAGACCACCGGCGGCTCGGGCAGCGACACCCTGATCAGCATCGAGCACCTGGTCGGCAGTGCCTATGCCGATCACCTGACCGGCAACGCCGAGGCCAACATGCTGGACGGCGGTGCCGGCATCGACACACTGGTGGGCGGCGATGGCAGCGACACCTATGTGGTCGACCATGCCGACGACACGGTGATCGAGCGCAATGCCGATGCGACCACCGGTGGCATCGACCGCGTGATCACCAGCGTCGATTTCACGCTGGGGGCCCACGTCGAGCAATTGCGCCTGCTGGGCGGCACGCTGGCCGGCATTGGCAATGGACTGGACAACTTGCTGGTGGCCGGCGCCGGCGACAACCTGCTGGACGGCGGCGGCGGCAACGACACCGTGTCCTACGAAGACGCCACAAGTGCCGTGGCCGTCGGTTTGGTGGCGTCGGCGCAAGCCACCGGCGGCTCGGGCGTGGACACGCTGGTGTCCATCGAAAACCTGTCGGGCAGCGCCCACAACGACCAGCTGGCCGGCGACGCGGTGGCCAACCATCTGTGGGGCCTGGCCGGCGACGACTTGCTGTTCGGCGGCGACGGCGCCGACACCCTGTGGGGCGGTGACGGCAGCGACCTGATGTTTGGTGACGCCGGCGACGACCACCTGGATGGTGCGGCCGGCAACGACGTGGCCTATGGCGGCATCGGCGACGACCAACTGCACGGTGGCGACGGCAGCGACGTGCTGGTCGGCGATGCTGGCATCGACACCCTGGACGGCGGCAGTGGTGCCGACGCGGTCTATGGTGGCGCCGGCGACGACCTGCTCGACTTCGACGGCCAGCGGGCCGGCGGCTTTGCCCGCGACAGCTACGACGGCGGCTTCGGCGCCGACACGCTGTCGCTCCTGCTCGGCGACGCTCAGCTGTCCAGCGCTGCGACGCGCGCCGACCTGGACGGTTTTGCCGGCTACATCGCCAGCCACCTGAACCTGGGCAGTGACAGCGGGCCGGTGTATTCGTTCAGCACGCTGGCGCTGGATGCACGCAACATCGAGCAGTTGCTCGTCAATGGCGTGGTCTACACCGGCGCCCGCGCCCGGGTTCACATCGACCCCAGCGCGCCCGAGGGGGGCAACGGCTCGCTGCTGAAACCCTTCAATGCATGGAGCGATGTCACCTGGCAGGCCAACACCGACTACCTGCAGAAAGCGGGCACGGTGATCCGGGCCGACGTCAACGTCACCGTCCAGGCCACGGCCGACACACCGGTGGTCATCGGCAGCTACGGCGACGAGCCCACCGGCGGCGCCCGCGACCGGCCGCAGATCCTGGGCGCCGTCACCTTCGACAACGCCTCGCACGTGACGCTGCAGGGACTGGACCTGCACAGTGCGGAATTCGGCGCAGTCACGCTGCTCGGCGGTGCACACCACATCACCGTGCGCGACAACGAGATTCGCGACTCGCAGGCCGGCGTGCTGATCCGGGCCAGCGCCGGCGGCGACAACCGCATCGAAGGCAACATCATCCACAACAACGCGGGCCAGGGCATCGCGATGGCCGGCGGCGTGGCTGGCCACGGCGACGTGGTGGCCTACAACAGCGTCATCGCCAACGGGCTGCACGGCATCGAGATCAGCTCCAGCTACGCGACGATCGAGTACAACGAAGTGATGTCCAACGGCAACCTCACCGTGGGCACCAGCGGAATCCACACCCACGTGGACGCCTATGGCGACGGCAGCGGCCACGATCTGGTCATCCGCCTGAACATCGTCAGCGACAGCCAGGAGAACTTCGGACCCGACGGCAACGGCATCGAGCTCGACCGCTGGACCTACAACGTCGACGTCTACAGCAACGTGTTGTACGGCAATGACGGCCAGGGCTTCGTCGCCTTCCAGTCCAAGGACTGGCGCGCCTTCGACAATGTGATCTTCGACAACATGAAGTCGGAGGCGCACAACAACTATGCGCGGCCGGTCGAGGCACTGATCCTGTCGTATTCGCTGCTGCCCGAAGACCAGACCGAGCGCTTCATCTTTGTCAACAACGTGGTCGCCTCGTCGGGCCAGTTCGTCGGCTCCAGCGAAGTCGACGTGGTGGCCATGATGGTGGACGCTCCGACCATCTTCTGGTCGCGCATGATCGCCGGCAACACCCTCTACAGTGGCAACGGCGGCGACCTGTACAACTGGGGTTTCAGTCCCGACGAGATATGGGGGCCGGGCGAGATCGGCAACAGCATCGCACGCTGGAACGAGCTCAAGCAGAACGGCGACCCCGACGTGCTAGGCGACGTGCAGATGCAGTCGCTCGACGGCGTGGCTGTCGACAGCCGCATCGAGGGCAGCGCCAAGATCGATCTGATGCAAGGCGGCACCGGCAACGACTATCTGGTGGGCGCCGATGGTGCCGATGTACTGGTGGGCGGTGCCGGCGATGACGTGCTCGACGGTGGCAGCGGCGTCGACCGGCTGATCGGTGGCCGCGGCAACGACATCTACATCGTCGACAGCGCGGACGACCGCATCTGGGAGTTCCCCGACAGCGGCACCGACACCGTCTACACCACCTTCGACTACGCACTGCCCGCCTACGTCGAGAACGCGCTGATGCAGGGCAACGCGGTGGCTGGTTTGGCCGGCAACGAGCTGGTCAACTTCCTCGAGGGCAACGAGGCCACCAACGGCATCCAGGGCAACGGCGCGGCCGACGTGCTGCTGGGTCATGGCGGCAACGACAACCTGATCGGCGGCGAGGGCGACGACTACATCGACGGCGGCGCCGGAGACGACTTGCTGCAGCCGGGCTCCGGCTACGACCTGCTGGTGGGTGGCCTCGGCGACGATGTCTTCGTCATCCACCAGGGCGAGGGCCACGACAGCGTGCTCGACTACGAGGGCTGGTATGCACTGCACGGCGACCTGCTCGAGTTCCACGGGTTCGGGCCCGATGCCGCGCTGAACTACACCGGCTCCGATGGGCTGTGGCGCATCGACTTCAGCCGCGAAGGCGTGGCACAGACCGAATACGTCTCGCTGGTGGGCGTCACGCTGCTCAGTGCGGTGGACGACTACGTGTTCGTGGACACCGCCGCAACCGGCAGCATGGGCGGCGCCGAAGCGCTGCCCGATGTCGTGCTGTCTGCGCCCGACACCGCACTGACGCTCTGATCGCCCCGGCAGGCTGGGATCGGGCTCAGTTCGAGGCCGGAACAACCGCTCGGACGCGCGACGCGTTGTGCTTTCGCGCCAGCGCGGGCCGCTCGACGAAGTGCCAGGACAGCATGGCCACCGGCAACGTCACCAGCAGCGACCAGCCGATCAGTGCCCAGGCGCCGATGCCGGGCATCAGGTACACCATCGCCTGCTGCAAGGGAAACGAGTTGATGTAGATGCCGTACGAACAATCGCCGAATCGGTTGAAGCCGCGCACCGCGCCGGCGGGCACGTAGGCCAGATACAGCGTGACATAGCCGATGGCAAAGAACTCGACGAAGAAGAACACCTCCAGCCAGGGCAGCGTGAGCAGCATGGCGCCAAAGGCCAGCCAGAACAGGTCGCGGCGCATCGGGATGTGCTGCCGCCACAGGAACATGGCGCAGCCGATCAGGAACAACGGCGCCAGCCGCAGCGTATTGATCGGGTGGTCGCCCCAGGCCGGCTCCAGCCACAGCTTGAGGCCGCCCAACACGATCGCAGCGACCACCACCACCACCCCCATCCAATACTCGCGCCGTTGGGTGAAACGGCCTGCGAGCCACCACAGCAGCAGCAGCGCCAGATAGAGCCGGATTTCCACTGGCAGTGTCCACAGCGAGCCGTTGACGGCGCCCGACAGCGGCAAGCCGTTGAACACCCCGGGCAGACCTTCGGCGGCGCCGAACAACAGCGTCAGGTTGCGCAGCAGGTGCACCCATGTGCGCGGGTCGCTGAAATAGGCGCCGACCGACAGGGTGCTGAAGATCGGGCCGATCACGAACACCGTGGTCAGGATCGCCACCCACAGCGCGGGGTAGATGCGCAGCACCCGTGCACGCAGGTACGCACGCGGGTCGTTGCGGCTCAGCAGGCTGGCACTGATCAGGTAGCCGCTGGCAACGAAGAACACGTCGGGCGCCAGGATGGCGACGTAGGTGCCGAAGACATGCAGCGCAGTCAGCTCGGCAATGCCGCTGGACTGCGCCACCGCGTGGGTGATCACCACCGACAGCGAGGCGACGAAACGCAGCAGGTTGAAGTTGTTGTCGCGACCGGTGTTGACGTCGGCCAGGCGGGCGGTGGTCATGTTGTGAAAAGCCGGCTCGCAGTGGTCGGGAGAACTGCGTTCTAACCCATTCCCGTCGCCCGCGCAGCCCCGATTTCGAGCGGGTACACGCCTGAAGGCTGCAGCTAACATCCTCGCATCGATCGCAGTCGGCCGGGCCTACCGGCGCGCGGCGCACCAACCACCCGCAAACCGTGTCCGAACAACGCCACCCTGTCCACGCGCGCCTGGCGCGCCGGCATCCAACGCCATGAAGCGCCTGCGACGTGCCCTGGTGCGCGGTTGGCTGATCGGCCAGAAACTGCGTCAGCGCTTGTTGCCGCGCACGGCTGGGCCCGCATCGGCAGCGCCGGGCGCAGCCATCGCGCCGCGGCTGAACGGCGCGGTGGTGCTGATTTCGGGCGCATCGCGCGGCATCGGCGCTGCGTTGGCACAGGCCTATGCCCAGGCTGGCGCGCGGGTGGTGCTCACCGCGCGCTCCGCGGCGCCGCTGCAGGCACTGGCGGCGCGCATCGTCGCGGCCGGCGGCGAGGCCCTGGCAGTGGCGGGCGACCTGACCGTCGACGCCGACGTCCAGTCGCTGTTCGACCAGACCGTGCGCCGCTTCGGCGGCATCGACGTGCTGGTGATGAGCGCCGGCACGACCGGCCCGCACGACCGCGATGCCTACACGGTGACAGCCGACGAGTGGACCGCGGTGTGGCGCGTCAATGTGGAGGCGGTGCTGCGCTGCGTGGTCTCGGCAGCGGCGTTGGCGCGGCAACAGCAGCGTCCACTGCGGGTGATCAACGTGTCGTCTGGCATCGTCGGCCAGGCGGCATCGCGGCTGGGTCCCTACGCGGCCAGCAAGGATGCGCTGGAGGCTGCCACCCGCGCGCTCGCGCTCGACGACGCCAGCGGCCTGGTCAGCCTGTGCGCGATCCAGCCGCGCTCGGTGCGCAGCGACCTGACCCGCGGCTACTACGGCGCGGCCATGCACGAACTGCTGGACGAACCGGCCGTGCTGGCGCCGGTGTTCCTGTGGGCGGCCACCGCGCCGGCTGCGGTGGTCAACGGCCGCAGCTTTTCAGAGCCGGCGCTGGCCGCCGATGCCCAAGCGGCCAGCCGGCTGCGGGCGCCGTTCAACGCCAGCCCGGCGATCGGCATCTTTCCGGTCACCTTCAGCGAGCCCGGACTGGCCAGCCTGCCGGGCGCCTACCTTCACCTGCTCGAAAACGCCCAGGGGTTCTCGCCGCGCGCGGCCGAGGCGCTGCGCGAAGCTGGTACCAGCCGTCGACTGTTCGCCTATCCCGACCCGCAATACCGTGAACTGACCGCGGCGATCGCCCAGGAAGCTGGCGTCAGCGCCGACCATGTGCTGGTGGCACCGGGCAGCAGTGACCTGATCGACCGCATGCTGCGGTTGTTTGCCGGGCCCGGCGCCGAGGTGGTGATCACCCAACCGAGCTGGTCGTTCTTTTATGCCTTCGTGCAGCGCTGGCAGGTGGCATTGACGCAGGTGCCGATGCGCGGCTCGCTCGAAGGTGGTGACCTGCAGCACGACCTCGCCGGCCTGCTCGCCGCGATCACCCCGCGCACCCGGTTGGTGTACCTGGTCAATCCCTGCAATCCCACCGGCACGATGGTCGATCCCCGAGCACTCGAAGCGTTTGTGCAACGCCTGCCGGGCCATGTGGTGGCGATCATCGACGAGGCTTACCTTCAGTACGCCGATCCAGTGCAGGTGCCCCGTCTGGCCGAGGTGCTCCACCGTTGCGCGGCACCGGTGGTGGTGCTGCGCACCTTTTCGAAGTTCTTCGGCCTGGGCGGCATGCGGTTGGGCTATGCGCTGTCGCAGCCAGGCACCATTGGCATGCTGGCACGCGCCGACCTGCCGTTTGCCATCACCACCCCCGCTGTCATCGCCGCCCAGGCCGCGCTGACCGACCTGCCGTTCCGCCAGCGGGTGTTTGAAGCCAACCAGGCCGGCCGCAGGCAGTTGCAGGACGGCCTGGCCGCGCTGGGCCTGGCCGCGCAGCCCAGCCAGACCAACTTCGTGCTGTTCAACGCGCCGGTGGCGCCGCAGACCATGCGCGAGGCGTTGCGCCACGACGGCCTGGTGCTGCCGCAAGTCGATCAGTTCCTGAAGAACTACACCCTTCTTGCCGTCGGGCGGCCCGAGCACAACGCGCAGGTGCTGGCCTACCTGGCGCGGCACTGAGCGCGCACATGGCTCGATCGGTGCAAGCGTCATGGCCTCAGACCGAGGCGGTCGAGGCCGCCCTGGGCCGCATGAAGCAGGCCTATTTGCGGCTCGAGCCGCCGGGCCAGGACACCTGGAACCCGATCCACGACGAGGCCGAGCTGTGGCACCGCGCGCGACTGCTGCTGGAAGCCTGCCGTCTGTTGGGCAAGCTGCCGCACCCGTTGCAGCAACTGCGCGTGCTCGACGTGGGCTGTGGTGTCGGCCGCAGCAGCCGCATGCTGGTCGACCTGGGGGTTTTGCCGCATCAGTTGGTGGCCACCGATCTGCGACCCGATGCACTGGCGCAGGCCCGCGCCAGCAATCCGGCGGTGGATTGGCGCCTGATCAGCGGCCTGGCCGACTGGCCCGCAGAAGCATTCGATTTGGTGGTGCAGTGCACGGTGTTCAGCTCGCTCCCCGGCGCCGAGGCGCGCCGCGCCACTGCGGCATTGATGTCACGCTCGGCCGGCGCCGATGGCCACATCTTCTGGTGGGACAGCCGCCGGGCCAACGATTTCGCCGGCAGCGATCCGCTGGACCCACGGGTGCTGTTCTCGGACCACGAGTTGCTCGCGTACAAGACCGTGCCGATGTTGCCGACGATGGATGAGGCCTTGCGGCCGCTGCGCGGGCTGCGGTCGCTGGCCAGTGCTGCGTTGCGGCCGATGAGCCACCGCCGCACCCACTGCGTGGCGCTGTTCGGCCCGCGGCGTCGCGCCCAGGTGGCGATGCCGGCGGGACTGCTGCAGCAGGCACCGCCGCCCGCCGTGGCGCACGGCACGGACAAGGACCTGCTGCGCGACCTGCCGCTGCAGCCTGCGGTGGCAGCCGGCCTGGCGCTGGGCGCCTGGGAGGTTTTCCAGCACCGGCCACTGCTGGAGGTCTATGCGCGCCACTATGGCCATCGTGTGATCGACGCCGACGGCGTGCTGGTCGTCGTCAAGCAGCTGCCGCTGGTGGGTGCCATGCGCGCCCAGGTCTACAGCCCCGAGGCCGGCGCCGGTGCCGATTGGTCGCGTCGGCTCGAACGGCTGTCGGTGGGTGAGCTGGTGGTCATGAGCAACCTCCCGGCCGCTGCCAGCTGGCAGCCGGCCTGCCCTGACGAGCTGGTGTCGATGGTGATCGATCTGCGCGGGGACGAGCAGACGATGTGGGCGCGTTTCGAGCAGCGCGCCCGCACTGCTGCGCGCAAGGGCGAGCGGGCTGGCGTCGAAATCGTGCCCACAAACCGGCCCGACGATATGGCCGAGTTCCATGCCGTGGTCGAGCGCCTATCGGCCGGTGGCACGCGCTTCCCGGTGCCCGCGCTGGGGTTGGTGCAGGCGCTGATCGGTGCCGGCCATGGCACGCTCTACCTGGCGCGGCTGGGCAAGGTGGTGCTGGGCGGCTGCGTGGTACTGCGCCACCGCTACGCGCATGCGCTGCTGTCGGGCTTCGACGCCGCCGCCTGTGGCGGCCTTCCCAGCACGCACCTGTATGTGCAGGTGATGCTGCACGAGCAGGCTCGCGGCATCCCGTTCCTGGACTTCGGCCCGCACAACGTGCGCGCTCATGCCCACTTGGTGCTGGCCAAGCGAGCCTTCAAACCGTTGATCGTGCCAGCCTACCGCTACGAGCGACCGGGCATTGGCTGGCGCCCGAAGGCCCTGGCGCTGGCGATGAAGCTGCGCGCCTTGCGTCGCCCTGCCTGACGGCGCCAGGCGTCGCGCTGGCGCTCAACCGCGCGGAATGGCCTCAGCCCAGCTGGGTGACGGTGCGGCCAGATTCACCCGCGGCGCGAAGTGGTGCTGCAGCCCGGCCGGCCGCAGCAGCAGGTCGGCAGCACTGCGCCACAGGCTGGTGCCAGTCGGATGTAGCCGCAGGGCTCGACGCATCGCTGGCCAAGCGGCCCCGGCGCGTCCTGCGGCCACCAGTTCGATCATTGCCAGGTTGCGCAGGTTGTAGGCCAGCAGGCGGCGGCGCATGCGCTCGGCCTGACCATCGAAGCGGCGGCGCTCAAGCAGCGTCACCAGATCGCGCACCATGTAGCCGGTCAGCGTGGCGCCGTCTGTGTGGCGCATCGACTGCGCGTGCCAGCGGTATTGCAGCAAGCGATCGGGGGTGTACCAGGCCGGCGCGCCGCCTTCCAGCGCCCGCAAGAAGACGTTGAACTCGAATGGGTAGATGCCGCCCAGGTCGGGGTCGACCAGCCCGCGGGCACGTAATGGCACGCTGCGCAACACCGCGCCCGAGATCGAGAACAGCCCGTGGCGCAACAGCACGGCCAGTGCGTCGGCCATCAGGCCCTCGGGCCGTTGGCGCGACTGAAAGCGCGCGTAGTCATCGCTCCAGTCTTCTCGGGCCAGTCCGTCGCCGTCAATGACCTGCTGGCCGCTCTGGAACAGGACGGCCTGCGGTGCGGCGTCGAGTGCGGCCACCGCACGAGCCAGGTAATCGGGCCCCATCGCATCGTCGTCGTGCATGAAGCAGATATAGGGCTCGTCGCGCAGGCGGGCGAGCAGGGCACGGCCTTGACCGTACTCGCCGCCGTCGACGGGTTGCAGCACGTACTCGATGCGCGCATCCCCCAGTGAGGCAACCCAGTCGCGCAGTTCGCGCGCGGCCTCGGGTGTGGTCGGGTTCTCGCTGACGATCACGCGAATGTCGGTACAGCGCTGTGCCAGCACCGATCTCACCGTCTCGCGCGCATAGCGCAGCCGGTTGCGTGTCATCACGCCGACCAGAACGCGGGCCATGCTGCCGCCCCGCTCAGATGCCTTGCGGCGCGAGAAAGTCGCGGTACCAGGCAATGGTTTCGGCCAACCCGCCGTCGACCTGGGCCACCGGCGCCCAGCCCAGCAGACGCTGCGCCTTGTCAGACGACAGGTACTGGTGAAGGATCTCGCCAGCCGCCTCGTTTCGCACGTCGGGCACCAGGTCTTCGCGCTGCATCAGTTGCAGGATCTTGTGGGTGATCTCCAGCACAGACAGCGGCTGGGCCGTTCCGAAGTTGAAGGCCTGGCCGACCACTGCGGGGTCGTCCAGGCGCTCGGCCAGCAGCAGATAGGCGGCCACCGCGTCCATCACGTGGATGTAGTCGCGCAGCGGCGAGCCGTCGCTGCGGATCAACGGCCGCTGCCCGGACAGCACGGTCTTGATGGTGCCCGGCACGATGCGGTTGAAGTTCAGGTCACCACCGCCAAACAGGTTGCCACAGCGGGTGATGGCCACAGGCAGCCGGTAGGTGTGGTGGTAGGCCAGCGTGATCAGGTCGGCGCAACTCTTGGACACATCGTAGGGATGACGGCCCTGCAGCGCAGCGGTCTCGTCGTAGGGCAGCACATCGTGGTCACCATAGGCCTTGTCGCTGGAGGCCACCACAATGCGCCTGGCCGTGCCGTGGCGGCGGCAGGCCTCGAGGAGGTTCCAGGTGCCCTCGATGTTGGCTTGAAAGGTAGAGACCGGATCGCGGTTGGCCACACCGACAATGGCCTGCGCGGCGAGATGGAACACTGAATCGACCTCGTACTCACCGATGGCACGCTGCAGCGTCTGGATTTTTGACAGATCGCCATAGACGATGTTGATGCGCGCCAGCAGGCCCGAACGCGCCAGCACGCCGTCGTGCACGTGGTCGCGCACCAGGCCAGTGACGCGTGCGCCTGCGTCCACCAGGGTGCGAGTAAGGTTGGCGCCCAGAAAGCCGGTGCAACCTGTGACAAGGACCGATCGGTCTTGCCAGAAAGCGGGCGAGTAGGAGTTCATGACAGGGCGTGACCGCGGCAGCTGAAGGTGCATCTGATTTTAGGCAGGCGGACTCGGTGCGGCGCACCCGGCTTGCGGGGGAGGGCGCGCTGATAGCATCGTCCGACGATGAAGCCGCTTCGCATTTTGGTGATCTCCACCATCTACAACTCCACGCCGCCGGTAGGGTACGGCGGCATCCAGCGCGTGGTTCACTGGCTGGTCGAAGCGCTGGTGCGGGCCGGGCATGACGTGACGATGATGGCACCGCCGCGCAGCCACTGCTCAGGCCGAACCGTGCACGTGGCCGCATACGATCCCGACCGGCCCTGGCAGGCCGTGCGCGGTTCCAGCGACCTGTTGTCGGAAGAGCCGCTGTACGAGGCGATGCGCGCACACCTGGCCCACGAACGCTACGACGTGGTGCACGACTGGTCGTTTCAGAGCCTGTACCTGCAGCGCCATCCCGAGACGCCCCACGTGATCTCCACCAGCATTCCGCCGGGGCCCGACTTTGAACGCCACAATCTGGTGGCGTGCAGCGCCGCCCACGCCGCACTGGTGGGCGGTAGCACACGGCATGTGCACTACGGCCTGCCGCTGGCAGACTGGCGGTACAACACCCGCAAGACGAAGCCGGCGATCCACATTGCCAAGATTGCACGCTTCAAGGCGCAGCACCTGGCGATCCTGGCGGCCTGGCGCGCGGGCGTGCCGCTGACAGTGGCCGGCAACGTCGAGAGCCAGCGCTACTTCGACTGGGCCATCCGTCCGCTGCTGGCCGTGGCGCCACAGATCGACTACGTTGGTGAGCTCGACGGCACCCAGGCGGCACTGCTGCCGGCCGCCGCGCTGGTGCAGACGCCGCGCTGGTTCGACTGCTTCCCCCTGGTGATTCTGGAGGCGCTGGCCTGTGCCACGCCGGTGATCGCGCTGCGCGCCGGCGGCGTACCCGAGCAAATCCGCCATGGCGAGACCGGGTTCCTGTGCAACACCGTGGGTGAGCTGGCAGACGCCCTGCGCCATCTGCCCGAGCTTGACCCGGCAGCTTGTCGACGCGACGCCGAGGAGCGATTCAGCGACGTGGTGATGGCCGCCAACTATGGCGCGTTGTACCGGCGCGCCATCGAGGGCGAACACTGGTGATGATGATGCGGTGTCATCAGCGCCGCGGCAGGTGCACGAAGGCCAGAGCGTGCTGGCCCAGCAGCAAGTCGGAACGCCCGTCGACAACGTCGATGGCGCGTTCCGACCAACGCACGGGCTTGCCAAAGTAGTGCTCGCTGGACAGCGTGCGCACCTGCGCACGGCCATGAGCCACACCGTCGAACTTCAGCCGCAGGGCGGCGGCACTCGTCGGGTGCCGGTTGAGCACCATCAAGCGCACCCCATCGGCACCCTGGTCAATGGCCAGGGCCGACACCTGGGGCGTGTCGTCGAACGCTGGCACGAAACCCGCCTTGCCGGTGGCCATGACCGGGGAGTCCAGCGTCACCGGCAGCAACTGGCCGCTGGTGAAACTGCGCCAGGCCTCCAGCACGTGGAACTGCGGCCGTGGCGCGTGGTCGTGGCCGATGGCACCGAACCACCAGTTGCCGCAGATTGCCCAGAAGTTGGCCATCAGCAGGTCGTCGGCCTGCGTGAAGCAACGCAGCGCGTCGGCCACGTACAGCGCGGCGGCCATGCTCTCGATGTAGCGGTCGGTCCTGGAGGTGAACACCGCGACCAGGCCGTAGCGCAAGATGTCCAGCGAGTACAGCGCGTTGTACTCGGTGTAGGCCAATTTGATGCGGCGTTGCGGATAGCGCTGGCGCATCAGCGCGCGCAGGTTGTCCATGTCCTGCTGCAGTACGCGGCTGCCGGCCATCGTGGCGCCGAACAGCGCCTCGGGCGACTCGCTCTTGTCGAAGGTTACGGGGTAATAGCTGGCATGCGAGGCCACCCACTCAAAGGGTTCGCGCACTTGCGCCAGCACGCTGTCGTTGAAGCCTTTGAATTGGGTACCCTCCACCGCGCCCAGCATGTCCGTGCGCAGTGGCAGGCCGCACTCGATGGTGGGGTCCACCGCCTTCATCGCGCGAATGCAGGCATTGGCGCGGCGGCCGAACTCGGTGGGCGTCATCGCTGTTGCCGGTGCTGACGGGTCGAGGTAGGGCTCGTTGCCGATTTCCCAGTAGCGCACGCGCGGCGCACCTGCGCCGGAGCGCAGGTTGCAGTAGCGCACCCAGTCGGCAGCCTCCTCGGGCGGCGCGGTGGCCACGTTGACGGTGATCAGCGGTTCGGACCGCCAGCGTCGGCAAAATGCCAGAAACTCGTCGGTACCCAGCAGTACCTGCTCGTCCTTGCGCTCGATCGTGCGCACCTTGCCCCGCTGCGCCACCGGGCCCAGTCCGACCTTCCAGCGGAAGAAGTCGGCATTGGTGCCGCCGGGATAACGCAGCGCGCGGGGCGCCAGCCGGTCCGCCAACGCCAGCCAGCCCGGTGGATGGGTCAGCGATGCGTCCGAGTACATGCCCTGGGCCCGGTTGGTCCAGTCGAGGTTGTTGCCCAACACCAGCGGGTTGACAGAGCGGACCGGTCGGGTGGTGTCGATCTTCAGATCGATGGACGCGGCCTGTGCTGCCGTGCCACGGGCGGCGTTGCTCAAAACCAGTGCTGCGCCGGCCTTGAGCGCGTCTCGTCGAGAACCCGCCATCAGACCACCCCGCTCTCGCGCTGGATCGCCCGCACGATCTCGCGCGCATTTCCGACTGCGGTGATGATCTTGCCGCCGAGCACCGACCAGCAGCCGAAGCCGTGCGCTGTGACCACGGTGGGGCGGCCGTCGAAGTCTTCGCTGTAGGCCTCAACGGTGCGCACGCCGATGCGCGATTCGACGAAAACCGCGCGCTCGAGGATCGGCAGGTAACGCAGGCCGTGCGCCAACAGACCGTCGCGGTTGCTGCGCGGCACGCCCCAACGCGGCGGCAAGCCGCTGGCGGTGACCTGGCTGGCCAGGATCGACTGGTGAATGTGCGACAGCATGAAACGGTCTCCCACACCGGTGTGCGTCAGGCTGGTGAACGGCCCGTCGAGAATCGTCATCATGAAGCGATCGGCCTTCGGGATGCTGAACATGGCCATCTCCAGCAGATCGAAGCGCATCGGTCGCAACGGAAACCCGAACCATCGTGCGATGGCATTGGTGCCGGCATAGGTGGCATTGACGACGAAATCGAAGGATTCGGTGCGACGCCCATCAGGGCCTAGCAAGCGCACCTCCTTGCGGCCATCGGCCAGTAGCCGGCCGCCAGTCACTGTGGTGGCCATGCGCAGATCAATGGCACGATGGCCACGCAGGCGCCGTCCCAGCAGGCGCGACAGCTTGTCGATGCGCACCACCGCTTCGTCGGTGTGCAAGCACACCCGCAGCCGCTCGGGGTACACGATGTCGGCAGGTGCGTCGACGATGCGGTAGTTCAGATGGTTGGCGTCGCACACCGCCAGGTAGCGCTCACGGGTAATTTCGTGGCCCAGCGCCGACACGGCGTAGTAGGCGGTCACGTCACGTGCGATGGCGCTTTCATAGACAGATTCGAAGTCGGCCTTGGCGGCGCGCACCTCTTCGATGGTCTCCAGGCTGCGTGGGTAGTGGAAGCCGGAATGGTGGCGCCACTGGTTCAACCAGGACGCCTCGGTCAGCAGCCGATCGTGGCGCTCGGCAATCACTACCTGGTGCTCACTGGCCAGTTCGACAGCGCAGGTCGCGCCAAACACGCCGCCGCCGACCACCAGCACGCGCGGGCGATCGGTGCGGGAAGGAGACGTCGCGGGGCCGCGGTCGGCCGCATCGCGGGCGCGCTCCATCAGCTTCAGCGCATCGACCACCGATTGCTCGCCCACGGTATCGCAGCCGTCGCCGATTCGGTTGGCAAAGGCACGCAACTGCAACCCCAACGACACCGGAGTGCGCCCCAGCAGCCGCCGCTCGGACCGGCCACGCCGCTGCAGCAGCAATTGCCCGTCGTCCAGATCGGCGCGCAGCAGGTGCTCGGGCCAGGCCAGTTCGATAGTGCGCTGGCGGCCGATGCCCTGCCAGCCGACCGTCAGCTGCGCCTTGCTGCCGCCGGGCAACGCCACGCTGACCGCGGCCGTGGTGGCCGTGCGCCAGGCCAACAGTGCGCGCGGCGCGCGGTCGTCGATGGCCTGCAGCAGGTAGAACGCATGCAGCCACTCCTCGAACGGGCAGGTACCCGGGGGTGGCGCCCGCTCGGCCGGGTTCGTCAAATGGAGGCGGATGGACTGCGGCGGTGAGCCGACCAAACGGGCCTCCTCCAGCAGGGCAATCACCGCCGGGTGGTGCAGGTAGTTGTGGCAGGCCTGCAGTTGCCGGCCATGGCGGCGCGCCAACGCAAACAGTGCGCGCGCACGCGCTGCGCTGCGCGCCAGCGGCTTCTCGCACAGCACGTCGGCATGCGGCAGGCATTGCGCCACCAGCGCCTCGTGCTGATCGGTAGGCGCAGCAATGTCGACCGCGTCGACATCTGACAGCAATGCGGTCTCCAACCCTGCATGCACCGCCAGTGCAGGGTGCTGTCGGGCCAGGGCCAGGGCGTGCTCGGCACTGCGCACCACCACACCGACCAGTTCGACCACGCCTTCGTGATGCAACGCCCGCCATTCGTCCAGGTGCTGCCTGCCAAAAGCGCCGGCGCCCACCATCAGCACACGCGGGCGCTTCAGCGGCCGGGTCGGGCGGCTCATGCTCGCGGCGCCCTGTTCACCAGACTTTCCAAGGCGCCTGGCCGCTGGCCCACAGCTCCTCCAGGTAGGTCTTCTCGCGCAACGTGTCCATGCACGACCAAAAGCCGTAGTGCTTGTAGCCCATCATCTGCTGTTCTGCCGCCAGCCGCACCAGGGGGTCACGCTCCCAGGGCGTTTCATCGGCGTCGATGAAATCGATCGCTTGCGGCTGCAGCACGAAGAAGCCACCATTGATCCAGCCCTCGCTGTCTTCGGGCTTCTCATAGAACTCCTGGACCCGGTCACCCTCGAATCCGATGCGACCGAAACGCGCCGGCGGTTTCACGGTCGTCACCGTGGCCAACTTGCCGTGGCTGCGGTGGAAGGCCAGCAGCTTGTTCAGGTCGACGTCGGCAACTCCGTCGCCGTAGGTGAACATGAAGCAGTCATCATCCTTGAGCCAATCCCTCAGGCGGCGAAGCCGGCCGCCTGTCTGGGTTGCATGTCCGGTGTCGACCAGGTGCACCTTCCACGGCGGCGCCTTGCTGCCGTGCATCGTGGTCTGGCCGGTGGCAAGGTCGATGCTGAGATCGTTGTTGATGGCGTAGTAGTTGAGAAAGTACTCCTTGATGCTCTCGCCGCGATAACCGAGCGCGACGATGAACTCGCTGAAGCCTTGCGCGGCGTAGAGATTCATGATGTGCCAGAGCATCGGCTTGGCGCCGATCTCGACCATCGGCTTGGGCTTGTTGGCGGTCTCTTCCGACAACCGCGTTCCGAGCCCACCAGCGAGGATGACAACTTTCATGCGACAGGCTCCGGCGAAAGGCGCTGCGTGGCGCGCTCAGGACTGGGAGGAGGCTGCAACGCCGTTGCGCAGCAGATCTTCGAAATAGGCAATGGTGCGCTGCAAACCATCGTCCAGCGCGACCTGTGGCACCCACCCCAGGGCCTGTTGCGCCAGCGAGATGTCGGGCTGGCGCTGGCGCGGGTCGTCCTGCGGCAAGGCGCGAAACTCAATCGTCGAAGGCGAACCGGTGAGTTCGATCACCCGACGCGCCAGTGCACCCACCGGAATCTCCACTGGGTTGCCCAGGTTGACGGGGCCGACGAAGCCGTCGGCGGATTCCATCAGCCGAACCAAGCCATCGATCAAGTCGTCGACGTAGCAGAACGAGCGCGTCTGCGAGCCGTCGCCGTAGATCGTGATCGGATCGCCCCGCAGCGCTTGGACGATGAAGTTCGATACCACCCGGCCGTCGTTGGGATGCATGCGAGGGCCGTAGGTGTTGAAGATTCGCGCCACCTTGATATTGACCTGGTATTGGCGCCAGTAGTCGAAGAACAGCGTCTCGGCACAGCGCTTGCCTTCGTCGTAGCACGAGCGCGGCCCGATCGGGTTGACATTGCCCCAGTACGACTCGCGTTGTGGATGCTCGGCGGGATCGCCGTAGACCTCGCTGGTGGAGGCTTGCAGGATTCGCGCCTTCACGCGCTTGGCAAGACCCAGCACGTTGATGGCGCCATGCACACTGACCTTGGTGGTCTGTACCGGATCGAACTGGTAGTGCACCGGTGACGCGGGACAAGCCAAGTTGTAGATCTCGTCGACCTCCACATACATCGGAAAGGTGACGTCATGGCGCATCAGCTCAAAGCGTGGATGCCCACGCAGTGCGGCAATGTTGTCGCTGGTGCCGGTAAAGAAGTTGTCGAGGCACAGCACATCGTGCCCTGCCTGGGTCAACCGCTCGCAAAGATGGGACCCAAGGAACCCTGCGCCACCGGTGACCAGAACTCGTTTTCGAAGTGCATAGCGTGGCATGGCGGTGGATTTGCTGGTTGGGTCGGTCGGTACGGTCTGCCCGCAGCGCCGCGACGTTCTGCCCCCGGCAATGCTTGCATTCATGTTACCGGCACCTGGCGCGGCAAAGCATCCCCGAAGCTCGGGTTCCGCTTGTTACCAGGACGGACAAGGCCGACCTCAAGCCGGCGGCGCGTGCGGTCGATATGCAGGGCATGAAAGCCCCGCTATCCCCGCCCTGCAAGGCACGCGAAAACCAGACGCCATTGTCCCGCCGGTCCCTTCTGGCCGCAGCGGCCGGCGCACCCCTGCTGGCAATCGTCGGTTGCGGCGGCGGCGGCAATGGCGTCAGCGCCGAGCCTGATGGTGTTGTCACGCTTGCCACGGACGGCGCCAATGCGAAGGCCTCTGCCGTCATCAACGCCAATGCCACCGCCGCCCGGCCAACCCGCCACTGGGCCATGGGCTTCAGCCGCGTGCCGCCTCGTTTTGACGTCCAGACACAGTTGCTTTGTCTGGATGCGATGCGCGGCCGAGCCGAGTACGTCCTGATGCAGGAAGCCCTGCCGTGGGCCGAACTGCTGGCGGGCACGCCCGCGGCGTCGCTGGTCGCGCGCGATCTGGCGCCGCTGGCTGGCTACGCAGCTGCACTGGGGCTGGATGTTGTCTACCTCCCCGAAATCACTGACGGCCTCGCCCGCGGGCGCGAGCCTGCGGCCTTGCTGGCCACGGGCCGCAGTCTCTCCGAGGCTTCGGTGCGGCAGGCCTTCTGCGACTACCTGTTGGCGGTGGCGCAACAGATCAACCCGGCAACCATGGGCTTGGCCACCGAAACCAACGCCGTGCGACTACTGGCCCCCGCTGTGCTGTACCACAGCGTGGTTCAGGCGGTTCGCCAGGGTGCCGCGGCGCTGCGTGATGCAGGCTACTCGGGTGAATTGATGATCACGCTTCAAGTCGAGGTCGCCTGGGGCTTGATGCCAGGTCAGCTGGGCTTCGAGGGCATCTCGGTAGATCTGCAAGACTTTCCCGCCGCGCAGATGCTTGGCCTTTCGAGCTACCCCTACTTTGCGTTCATCCAGCCAGAAGACGTGCCCTTGAACTATTACAGCAGACTGGTGTCCACGTCGGGGACGCCGGTGATGGTGGTCGAAGGGGGCTGGCCCAGTCATCCGGGCATTGGCGGGCCGACCAGTGGCGACATGCAGGCCCGCTACCTGTCGCACCAGGCCAAGTTGCTCAACGAAGTGGCGGCGCGCGGCCTGACGCAGTTGATGCTCGCGGATCTGGATCTCGGCAGTTGGCCCGCCGAGCAGGCCGCCGGCCTTGCCAGCTTTGCATCGCTGGGCGTGATGGACAGCGCCTTCGGCGCCAAGCCGGCGCTGGCTGTCTGGGAATCACTGCGCGCCCGACGGCTCTTGCGCTGACGACCTTCAGACCCCCTTGATTGAGCGGGTTGACGGCTCCGTCGCGGTAGACGTAAATGTCGGAGTGGGATGATCGTTCGCCCACCGCATTCCGCATTGCCGTTCAGGAGGACATCATGTCGATTCGCAAATTTGTTGTGGCGTTGAGCGCAACCTTCGCTGCCTTTGGCGCCCAGGCCGTCGGTTATGACTTTGGGACTCATGACCCGATCGCCGAGGCGTCATTCACGATTCCGGGCGCCGGTTTCGTGGGCGGGGTGACCACGTTTGCCGACACCTTCGTTTTCTCGCTGGACCAGGCTTACAGCGTCACCAGCACGGTAGTGGCGCTCAACCAGGCCGGAGCGATCGGCATTGTGGATGGCGAATACTCCATTCTGGCCGCAGGTGGCGACAGCATTTTCAGCACCGGCGACGATTTCCAGGTGCCGCTTTCGACGTTCAGCTACGACGGCACCACGGGCAGCACGCCGCACAGTGTGGTGCTTGACGCGGGCAACTATGCCTATGTGGTCACCGGCAAAACGACGGACTTCGGTGGTTATTACTCACTGATATCCACGGTATCCGCCGTTCCCGAACCCGAGACCCTGGGCCTGATGCTCGCGGGTCTGGGGCTGCTGGGGTTCCTGTCGCGCCGCCGCGCGCGCCATTGATAGGCGACGAATATCGCCAGTTCGCTGGCAATGTTGAAGTGCAAGCGGCCCCTTGAGGGCCGTTTTTCGTACTGGCGGGCTACCCAACCAACGAAACGATCAGGGGCCGAAGGCAAGTGCTCCGCGTCCGACGGGACCCGGCGACCCCTCAGCGAGCACTGCGGCCATCGACGAGCAGTTAGCGGGTTGGGTCGCCAACGCGGGGCTGGGGCACATCGCCAAGTTCGGCCGGCGCCTGCTAAGCTGCCCGGCCTGTGAACTGAACCCACAACCGAGACCGGCCAAAAGCGCGTCAACGCGCCGGCGTTGTCCAGTTTGGTTCGGCTCTGGATCTTGCCGTCCTATGTCAGGCTCGCGTCACATCAGCTGTTTTCTTCCCTACACCAAGGAGCCCCCGCCATGGCATCGGTCAACAAAGTCATCCTCATCGGCAACCTGGGGCGCGATCCCGAGGTGCGTTACGCGCCCAGCGGCTCGGCCATCTGCAACGTGGCCATCGCCACCAGCCGCAACTGGAAGGACAAGACCAGCGGCGAGCGCCAGGAAGAGACCGAATGGCACCGCGTGGTGTTCTACGACCGGCTGGCCGAGATCGCCGGCGAGTACCTCAAGAAGGGCCGGCCGGTGTACGTGGAAGGCCGCCTGAAGACACGCAAGTGGACCGACAAGGACGGCGTGGAGAAGTACACCACCGAGATCGTCGCCGACCAGATGCAGCTGCTGGGCGGCCGCGAGGGTGGCGGTGGCGGCGGTGGCGCCGAAGAGGGCGGCTACAGCGAGCCGCGCGCCGAGGCGCCGCGCCGTGCTGCACCCCCGCCGCGTGCCCCGGCCACGGCACCGCGCCCGGCGCCGAAGTCGAGCACCGGCTTCGACGACATGGACGACGACATTCCGTTCTGATCAGGCCAGCGCCAGACGCGCTTGCTGCGCGTTCCTGGCAAACGAGATGGGCCCCGGCGCCCGTCCGCTTACCGCCTACAGCCAGAGCACCGGCTTGCGCGCGCCCACCCAGCGTTCGTACGAGGCGGCGTAGACCTCCTCGACGCGGTTGCGCTTGACCTTGAAGGTGGGGGTGATGAAGCCGTTGTCCACCGACCACGGGTCGGTCACCAGCACCAGGCACTCGAGCTGCTCGTGGGGATCGAGCGCGTCGTTCACCTTCTTCAGGTGCTCGGCCAGCGAGGCCTCCAGCTCGGCGCGGCCCGCCGCGCTGCCGGCCGCCGTCACCGCATCGGCGTTGAGCATCAGCACGGCCAGCGGCTGGCCCAGGTTGGCGCCGGTCACGCAGCAGGCCTCGACCGAGGTGTGCATCACCAGCCGGTCCTCGATCGGTGCGGGCGCCACGTACTTGCCCTTGCTGGTCTTGAACAGGTCTTTCACGCGGCCGGTGATCTTGAGGTTGCCTTCCACGTCCAGCGAGCCCTTGTCGCCGGTGCGCAGCCAGCCGTCGGCCGTGAACGCGTCGCGGGTCAGCTCGGGCTCCTTGTAGTAGCCCAGCATCAGGCCGTGGCACTTGACCTGGATCTCGCCGCTGGCCGGATCGAGCCGGGTCTCCACCCCTTCGTAGGGCTGGCCGACGGTGCCGGGGCGCTGCACGCCCGGCAGCGTGGCATGCGAGACGCCGCAGTTCTCGGTCATGCCGTAGACCTCGACGATGGGCAGGCCCAGCCGGGCGTACCAGTTCAGCAGCTCGGGCGGCATCGGCGCGGCGCCGCCGGCGGCAAAGGTGCACTGGTCGAGCCCCAGCGCGCTGAGGATCTTCTTGCGCACGATGTTGTTGAGGATCGGGATCTTCAGCAGCCGGTTCAGTTTGGCCGGCGGCATTTTGGCCGACACGCCCTGCTGGAACTTCACCCACAGCCGCGGCACCGAGAAGAAGGCCGTGGGCCGGGCGCGCTGCAGGTCTTGCGCGAAGGTGTCCAGGCTCTCGGCGAAGAAGATGTGCATGCCGGTGGCCAGCAGGCCGTGCTCGACCAGCGTGCGCTCGGCCACGTGCGACAGCGGCAGGTAGCTCAGCATGCGCGAGTTCTGCGAGATGTCGGGCAGGCGCTTCAGGCCCACGTCCACCGACCAGGCAAAGGTGCCGAAGCTGTGCATCACGCCCTTGGGCATGCCGGTGGTGCCCGAGGTGTACATGATGGTCGACAGCTCGTCGCCGTCGCGCACCGGATGGCCGGCCAGCGGCTGGGTGCGGGCAATGATGTTGTCCCACTGCTCGGTGCCCGGGGGCAGCTCTGCCTTGGGCGGCGCCAGCGGCATGGCGATGCAATGCAGGCCCGCGGGCACGCCGGCCTTCATGCCGGACCAGCCGTCGAGCTTGCCGATGAACAGCAGCCTGGCCTCGCTGTGCGTCAGGATCTGGCGGATGGTCTCGGCTGCCAGCGTGGGGTACAGCGGCACCGACACGCCGCCGGCCAGCCAGATGGCGAAATCGGCCATCAGCCACCAGGCGGTGTTCTTCGAGATCAGCGCCACCTTGTCGCCGGGTCGGATGCCCTGGGCCTGCAGGTGCGCGGCGATGCGCCGGCTCTGGTCCATCACCTGCGCCCAGGTGTGATCGGTGGTCACGCCGCCGCCCATCGGCTGGGTCAGCACCACGCGGTCGGGCGCGGTCTGCTCCCAGTGGTAGAGGCGCTGCAGCGCCAGCTTGGAGGGATCCACGGGAACGTGACGCATGACAGGGGCCCTTTCTCGACAACGGTTCGGCCAGTTTGACCATCGCCGCGAGCGTAGCCGCGCCCGGCACGGCTGCCCAGCGGGGGTTTCGAGAACAGGGTTCGGGTGTGGTGGGCCGGGCCTTGCCCGCCGTCAAGCGGATGGGGCCTCAGGCGCGAGGCGCGTCACGCGGGCGTGGCGTCCGGCAGCGATCTTCAGCGGCCGTGGGTCTCGGCAGACTGCAGTTCTTCGGCCAGCCGGCGCGCCGCACGCAGCACCAGCATGATGTCCAGATCGGCCTGCGGCGCCACCTGCGACGCCACCTCGTCCAGCGTCTCGGGCGCGCCCATCACCGCCGCGGCGATGACCGACAGCGCCAGCACGCTGCGGCGCGCCGGCGGCACCGACAACTCCAGCAGGCCCTGCGCGATCACGTGGTGGCGCACGCTGGCCACTGCGGTGGCGCCCAGGCCCCAGCTTTCGCACAGCGCGGCGCCCAGCGCGTCGTGGCTGACGCCGAAGCCGGTGTGCTCCAGCTGGCACAGGTCGGCATCGGTGTCGGCGGCGCGCAGCATCGCGCGGTAGTGGTCGGGCGCATGGCGGAACAGCACCGCCTTGCCGCATTCCTCGAACAGCCCGGCCGAGTGCGCGGCCCAGGCGTCCAGCCCCAGCGCCTGCGCCAGCCGCCCCATCAGCAGGCCGCGGTGCGCGGCGCGCTGCCAGATCGGCTCCAGCTCGGCGGCCGGCGGAAACGCCGCACGCAGGCCCATCTCGAAGGTGATGCCGGCCACCTCGCGCGTGCCCAGGTAAGTGATGGCCTGCTGCACGCTCTGCACCCGGCCGGCCAGGCCGTAAAGCGAGGAGTTGACCGCCTTCATCACCGCGGCGGCCAGCGCCATGTCGGCCTCCACCAACGCGGCGATGGCCTGCTGGTTGACGTCGTCCTCGGCCAGCAGCAGCGACAGCTTGACCAGCGAATCGGGCTGCGACGGGATGTCGATTTCGAGGGTGCGCAGTTGCGGGTCGACGGACATGGCAGCGGCGGCCGCACGCGGCGGCCGTGGGATGAACAAGCCCCGAGGCTAGCCGCCGCCGGTGCTCACCGATGCCCGGAGTCGCGTGGCTGCGGGGGTGCATTTCGACCGCATCACCGCCGACACGCGCACCGGCCGCGCCAAAAAAAACGCCAGGCTGCAAGGCCTGGCGTGGGAGGGTGGGCGCTGCCGGATGGGCGCTGTGCTGTTGTGATGCGCCGGGTCAGCCGCCGATCGATGTTGTGCTTGTTGATGTCTCCTCGGTCCCCCGGGCCCATGCAACCGATGGGGCTGGTCTGCATGCGCCGAGTGCGCGAAATGTAGGCACCGCGCCGGGGCACGTCAGTCCGGAATTACCCGCCATTGCCGCCCGGCGGCCACATCCCGGTGCGGGGGCGTCGTCCGTCGGTTCGTGGTGGCGAGCGCTTCAGGCCCGCGCACCGCGCAGCCAGCCGGCGGCGCGCTCGGCGATCATCAGCGTGGGCGAATTGGTGTTGCCGCTGGTGATGGTGGGCATCACGCTGGCGTCGGCGATGCGCAGGCCGGCCACGCCGCGCACCCGCAGCTCGGCGTCGACCACGGCCGTCGGGTCATCGGCCGCACCCATCTTGCAGGTGCCCACCGGGTGGAAGATGGTGGTGCCGATGTCGCCGGCCAGCCGCGCCAGCTCGTCGTCGCTCTGGAACTGCACGCCCGGCTTGACTTCCTTGGGCTGGTACTTGGCCAGCGCAGGTTGGGCGGCGATGCGCCGCGTCAGGCGCAGGCTGTCGGCGGCCACTTGGCGGTCTTCAGGCGTGCTCAGGTAGTTGGCGCGGATCGCCGGCGCGTCCTCGGGCTTGGGCGAGCTGATGCGCACCGTGCCGCGCGAGGTCGGGTTGAGGTTGCAGACGCTGGCGGTGAAGGCGTTGTAGCGGTGCAGCGGCTCGCCGAAGGCGTCCAGGCTCAGCGGCTGCACGTGGTACTCGACATTGGGGGCCGCATAGGCCGGCGACGAGCGCGTGAAGCAACCCAGCTGCGACGGCGCCATGCTCATCGGCCCGCTGCGGCGCAGCAGGTATTGCAGCCCGATCAGGCCCTTGCCCAGCAGCGAACTGGCCATCGTGTTCAGCGTCTTGACGCCCTGCACCTCGAACACCGCGCGGATCTGCAGGTGGTCTTGCAGGTTCTCGCCGACGCCGGGCAGGTCGTGCGCCACGCTGATGCCGTGCTGCTGCAGCAGCGCGCCGGGGCCGATGCCCGAGAGCTGCAGGATCTGCGGCGTGCCCACCGCGCCGGCGGCCATCACCACCTCGCTGCCGGCGTCACGCAGGCGGGCGATCAGCGGCGCGCCGCGGTTGTGGTCGTGGCCCTCGGGCCGCACCTCGACACCGGTGACGCGCAGGCCGCCGTCGGCATCACGCGCCGTGACCAGCCGCGTGACCTGCGCGCCGGTCCACACCTGCAGGTTGGGGCGGTGCTGCACCGGCCGCAAAAAAGCCTTGGTGGCGTTCCAGCGCACGCCCTTGCGCTGGTTGACCTCGAAGTAGCCCACACCCTCGTTGGTGCCGCGGTTGAAGTCGTCGGTGGCGGGGATGCCGGCCTGCTGCGCGGCGGCGGCGAAGGCGTCGAGGATCTCCCAGGACAGCCGCTGGCGCTCGACCCGCCACTCGCCACCCGCGCGCGCGCCGGTGGCGTCGAAACCGGGCGCCGCGTGGTGGGCGTCATCGCCGCGCCAGTGGTCCTCGTGCTGCTTGAAGTGACGCAGGCAGTCGTCCCAGCGCCAGCGGGCGTCGCCGGTGGCCTGGGCCCAGCCGTCGTAATCACGCGCCTGGCCGCGCATGTAGATCATGCCGTTGATGCTGGAGCAGCCGCCCAGCACCTTGCCGCGCGGGTAGCGCAGCCGGCGGCCGTTGAGGCCGGCGTCGGGCTCGGTGAAGTACAGCCAGTCGGTGCGCGGGTTGCCGATGCAGTACAGGTAGCCCACCGGGATGTGCACCCACAGGTAGTCGTCGTTGCCACCGGCCTCGATCAGCAGCACGCGGTGGGCCGGGTCGGCACTCAGCCGGTTGGCCAGCAGGCAGCCGGCGGTGCCGGCACCGACGACGATGTGGGTGTAGGGGGCGTCGCTCATGACCGGTCAGTGGCGCAGCGTCGGGCTGGCCAGGATGGGGAACAGTTTCACCAGCCCGTCGGCCAGCAGCTCGACGGCCATCGCCGCCAGGATCAGGCCCATCAGCCGGGTCATCACGTTGATGCCGGTGCGGCCCAGCACCTTGGCGATGCGGCCCGACGCGGCAAAGGCCGCGTAGGTGGCCAGGCCGATCACCACGCCGTAGCCCACCAGCACCGCATGCTGCAGAAAGGTCTGGGTCTTCTCGGCATAGATCACCACGGTGGAAATCGTGGCCGGGCCGGTGAGCAGCGGGATGGTCAGCGGCACCACCGCCACACTGACACCGGCATCGGCCCGGTTCTGGCCCTCGACCAGCTCGTCCTTGCCGCTCTCGGCCGGCTGGGCGTTGAGCATGTGCAGCGCCGACAGCAGCAGCAACATGCCGCCGCCCACCTGGAACGAGGCGATCGAGATGCCGAAGAAGTTGATGATCTGCAGCCCCGCCAGGCCGCTGATGGCGATCACGCAGAAGGCCGAGAAGGCGCTG
The DNA here is from genome assembly GCA_001770815.1 of Burkholderiales bacterium RIFCSPHIGHO2_12_FULL_69_20. GTDB lineage: Bacteria > Pseudomonadota > Gammaproteobacteria > Burkholderiales > Burkholderiaceae_C > Pseudaquabacterium. The sequence continues at coordinate 44,121 of MESD01000023.1, read as the reverse complement.
ATGCGCAGCGTGCGCTGGCGCTGCTCGCGGCCCAGGCCCTGGGTGAAGGCCAGGAAGAACGGCACTGCACCGATCGGGTTGACGATCGCCAGCAGCGCGATCAGCGGCTTGAGCAGGTCCAGCGGCGGTGGGGTCATGGCGTGGCCTCGGTGATGGCGGGCGGGTGATCACCGTCGCTGCGGCGCAGCGCGAGGTACAGCTCGCAAAGGCCGCGAAGGTACACCACGCCGGGCACCACCAGCCCGAGCGCAAACACCACCCCGGCGCCGCTGATCGCCGCCGAGGTATGGGCCGACAGCGGCGGCGCACCAGGCGCCAGCCGCAGGCCCTGGCCGAACAGCGCGGCCAGAAACGGCTGCGGCGCCAGCTCGATGCCCACGCCCCACACCGCCAGCGCCAGCAGCGCGCGGCCACCCGCCAGCACGACCACGCTGACCAGGCCGGCCACCGCCGCCGTCAGCAGGCTGACCGCTGCCGACAGCATCAGCGCATGGGCAAAGCGCCGTCGCACCTGGCGCAGCAGCAGCGCCAGCACCGCGCCCACGCCCAGCCCCGACCACACCGCCGGCGCCGCCACCGGGCCCACCAGCGCCACCAGCGCCACCAGCGCCAGGCCGAGTGCCGGCACGGCCAGCGGCACCAGCACGCCCAGCAGCGACGGCCCCAGCCCGGGCAGGCGCGCTACATAGAGCAATGCGGCCACCACCGCGCCCAGCAGCACGGTGGCCGCCAGCACGATCAGCACCACCGCCAGCAACCGGTGCGCGCAGCCCAGCGCATCACGCAGCGCCTCGCCCGGCAGCCGGATCGGCCGGCCACAGGCCTCGTCCATCAACACCAGGCCGGCGGCATTGCTGGTGTAGAACAGCACGAAGAAGGCACCACCCACCCACAGCGCGGCGGCCAGGGCGGCTTCGCGCGCCAGCGCCGAGATCGCCATCGTCATCAGCAGGCCGGCGCCGGCAAAGGCCAGCATCAACAGGTACAAGGCGCGTGCATTGCGCACCGATTCGATGCTTTGAAGCACCGCATTGAGCGCCTGCAGGGCGCCGTGTTCGATCGGTTGTACCCGCATGACAACACTCATGATACTTGCGGGTTAGCCCTCGCCATGGTGCGCTGGTGGCGCCTCGGCTTTTGCCACCATAATCAGCTGCGAGGGCGTGTGCGCCTTCGGCCCGTGTCTGGAGACGGCGCCTGTAGCTTGAGTGTTTCACGCTGGGTAGAAGCTCCACATGGTTTACTTTTCTTGAGAAGGAGCTTCCCCTCATGGGAAACAAGCTTTACGTCGGCAACCTCGCCTACTCGGTCCGCGACGAATCCCTGCAGCAGGCATTTGGTCAATTTGGCAGCGTCACGTCGGCCAAGGTGATGATGGACCGCGAAACCGGCCGCTCCAAGGGCTTCGGTTTTGTCGAGATGTCTTCGCCCGCTGAGGCGCAAGCCGCGATGAACGCGATGAACGGCCAACCCCTGGAAGGCCGTGCGATCGTCGTCAATGAGGCCCGCCCGCGCGAAGAGCGTCCGGCTGGTGGCGGTTACGGCGGCGGTGGTGGCGGCTACGGCGGCGGCGGCGGTGGTAGCCGCAGCGGTGGTGGTGGCTACGGCGGCGGTGGCAGCAGCGGTGGTGGCGGCTACGGCGGCGGCGGCGGTGGCGGTAGCCGCAGCGGCGGTGGCGGCGGCTACGGTGGTGGTGGCAGCGGTGGCGGCGGTGGCTACGGCGGTGGTGGTGGCGGCGCAGGTGGTGGCGGCGGTGGCCGCAGCCCCTACGGCACCGGCCGCGGCCCGCGTGGCGGCGGCGGCAGCGGTGGTGGCTACGGCGGCGGTGGCAGCCAAGGCTACTGATCGTTGATCGGTCCTTCGCGACCGACCCGGCCAGATGACGAAGGGCGCCTGACGGCGCCTTTTTTCATGCCCGGGCTAAGCTTGTCCGGACCGGATCGACCTGGGCCATGGCGGCGGAGGCCTGGCTACTCGTGCTGGCGGCGCTTGCGCGGCCGGCCGGCGAGCAGCCGGTCGAACAGGGCGTCGGGCAGGATGCGCAGCAGCGCGGCCACCACGCCCATCTGCCAGGGGATCACCCGGAACCGCGCACCCGCGGCGATGTGCCGGAAGGCACGGTCGGCAAAGGCCTCCGCAGGCATCAGGAAGGGCATGGCGTAACGGTTGCGGCGGGTCAGCGGGGTGTCGATGTAGCCCGGCGCGATGGTGACCACCTTCACGCCCTGGTGACGGCATTCACCGCGCAGGCTCTCGCAGTAGCTGATCACCGCGGCCTTGCTGGCGCAATAGGCGCCGTGGCCGGGCAGGCCTCGGATGCCGGCCACGCTGGCGATGCCCACCAGCGCACCGCTGCCACGTTGGCCCATCGCCGCGACGAAGGGCTGGAAGGTGGCCGCCATGCCCAGCACGTTGGTCTCCAGCGTGCGGCGCATCACCGCCAGATCGGCCACATCGGCGGTGTCCATGCCCACGCTGATGCCGGCGTTGGCGATCACCACGTCGGGCAGGCCCAGCTCGGCGATGCAGGCACGGCCGGCGGCGATGATGGCCTCGACCTCGCGCACGTCGGCGGCGTACACCGCCAGCTGCCCCGCGGCGATGCCCTGCGCGGCCGCCCATTGCCGCACCTCGTCCACCCGCCGGGCCACCAGGGCCAGGCGCCAGCCGGCGCGGTGGTAGCGCAGCGCCAGCGCCTGGCCGATGCCGCTGGACGCACCGGTGATGAAGACCAACGGGCTGGGGTTCATCGTGCGATCTTGGCGGTTGGGGCGGTTGAAACGGCCGGGGGCTTGGCCGGCCGCGCGCGCACACCGGGCATCAGCGTGGCACGCACCGGGCCGTTGAGCGTCAGCTGCTGCTGCAGGTGGTCGTACTCCAGCCCGCCGGCGCGGGTCTCGGTGCCACCGTGGCGCACCCGCACCGGCAGGTGCGAGCGCAGGCGCTCGAAGCGCAGGAAGGCATGCAGAAACTCGCCCTGCACCTCCAGCACCTCGGTGCCTTCGAGCTGGCTGACCACCTGGGCGCCGCCCAGCAGTTGCACCTCGCTGCCGTCGCCATTGGCCAGCGCGCGCTGCGCGGTGGCGTCGGTGGTGCGGCCGTCGGGGGCGATGGCGTGGATGCGCACGCCTTCGATTTCGAGCCGGTCGGTGGCCGGGTAGTGGCGCATCGCTTCGCCGGCGATGCGCAGCACCACGCGGCCGTCGGGCCCAAAGCGGGTGATGGCGAAGCCGGTCATGGTGTAGTCGGGCTCCTGGCGCGGTGGCGCCTCGGCGCGATCACCCGGGGCCTGCGGCGTGTTGCGCACCAGCCACCAGGTGGACGCCGCCAGCAGCGCCATCAGCAGCAGCGGCAGGTAGGACGACAGCGCCTGCCGCAGCCGGTAGCCCCAGGGTTGCGCCACCCGCGGCGGCTGGCCGGCGTGCAATGGATCCGCCGGATGCAGCTCGGGCAGCGGCAGCTGCACCGTCACTTCGGGCAGATCGGGCAGGTGCAGCTCGGGGCGCGTCATGCCACGGCCCCGGCGGACCGCTCAGCGCGCATCCAGCGTGCCCTGGTGCGCCTGCAGCAACGCGGCATAAGACCCGCAGGCCATCAGCAGCAGGTCGCAGAACTCGCGCGCCGCGCCTTCGCCGCCGCGTGCGGTGGTGACATGGTGGGCCAGCGCCTTGGCCTCGGCATGCGCATTGGCCGGCGCGCAGGCGAAGCCGGCGCGCGCCAGCAGCGGCAGGTCGGGCCAGTCGTCGCCGATCACCGCCACCTGCGGCCAGGCCAGGCCGCGCTGGGCCAGCAAGGCCTCGGCCACCGCCAGCTTGTCGGCCACGCCGTAGTGCGCATCGGCCAGCCCCAGGTCGGCCATGCGCCGGCGCACCGCCGGTGAATCGCGCCCGGTGATGATGATCGGCGCGATGCCCACCCGGGCCAGCAGCTTCAGGCCATGGCCGTCGAGCACGTGGAAGGCCTTGAACAGCTCGCCCTGCTCGCCGATGAACAGCCGCCCGTCGGTGAGCACTCCGTCCACGTCGAAGATCGCCGCCTGCAGCCCCAGGCCACCGCCCTGCGCGCGCAGCAGCAATTCGGGCGGGAAGACCAGCGCCGACATCAGACGACTTTCGCGCGCATCAGGTCGCCGATGGCCAGCAGGCCCGCCAGCCGGCCATCGGCATCGAGCACCGCCACCGCGGTGATGCGGTGCTGCTCCATCAGCTCGGCCGCGGCCACCGCCAGTGCATCAGCGCGGATGGTCTTGGGCCGCGGGTGCATCACCGCACCGGCGGTCAGCGTGCGCAGGTCGGCGCCGCGCTCGACCTGGCGGCGCAGGTCGCCGTCGGTGAAGATGCCGAGCAGTTGGCGATCGCCATTCACCACCAGCGCCGTGCCCAGGCCCTTGGCCGACATGGTGCGCATCATGTCGATGAACGGGGTGTCGGGCGCCACCGTGGGCAGCGCGTCGCCCTGCACCATCAGGTCGGCCACATGCACCAGCAGCTTGCGGCCCAGCGCGCCGCCGGGGTGCGAGCGGGCGAAGTCTTCTTGCTTGAAGCCGCGGGCATCGAGCAGCGCCACGGCCAGCGCGTCGCCCAGCGCCATCTGCGCGGTGGTGCTGGCGGTGGGCGCCAGGTTCAGCGGGCAGGCCTCCTGGTCGACCGCGCTGCTGAGCACATGGTCGGCATGGCCGGCCAGCATCGATTCGGGCTTGCCGGTCATCGCCACCAGCGTGGTGCCCAGGCGGCGCAGCGCCGGCAGGATGGCGGCCAGCTCGTCGCTATCGCCGCTGTTGCTGATGGCCAGCACCACATCGCCGGGCTGCACCATGCCCAGGTCGCCGTGGCTGGCTTCGGCCGGGTGCACGAAGAACGCCGGTGTGCCGGTGGACGCCAGCGTGGCAGCGATCTTGCGGCCCACGTGGCCGCTCTTGCCCATGCCCATCACGATCACCCGGCCGCGGCAGGCCAGCATCGCGGCCACCGCGCCGGCAAAGCCGCTGCCCTGGCGCGCGGCCAGGCCCAGCAGCGCACGCGCCTCGATCTCGAAGGTCTGCGCGGCCAGTTGCAGTGCACGCTCGGCGCTGAAGGGGCCTGGGGACGGGGCGCTGGCGGTCATGGTGATCGGCGCGGCGTGCCGCTGCAGCGGGCTCGCTTAGCATGAAGGGACATTCGCATCGATTCTAGGCGCCCACCCCCGCGCGCCGCCCGCCAACGCACGGCATGGCCACCACCCTCGAACTCGTTCTGCTCTACCTCGTGGCCGCCGTGCTGGGCGTGGTGGCCTGCCGATTGCTGCGGCTGCCACCGATGCTGGGCTACCTGGCCGTGGGCGTGCTGATCGGCCCCAACGCGCTGGCGCTGGCCAAGGACACCGCGGGCGTGAAGTACCTGGCCGAGTTCGGCGTGGTGTTCCTGATGTTCGTGATCGGGCTGGAGTTCAACCTGCCCAAGCTGCGCAGCATGCGCACGTTGGTGTTCGGTCTGGGCTTGTCGCAGGTGCTGCTCACCGTGCTGGGCGCGGTGGCCGGCAATGTGATGCTGGCCGTGGGCTTCGGCTGGCTGGGCGTGCAGTGGGGCCTGAGCTGGCAGGGCGCGGTGGTGCTGGGCGCGGCGATGGCGATGTCGTCGACCGCCATCGTGGTGAAGATGATGGCCGAGCGGCTGGAGCTGGAGAGCGAGCACGGCCGCCGCGTGATGGGCGTGCTGCTGTTCCAGGACTTGGCCGTGGTGCCGCTGCTGGTGCTGATCCCGGCGCTGGGCGACAGCGGTGAGGACATGGCCCGCGCGCTGGGCCTGGCGCTGGTCAAGGCCACGGTGCTGCTCACCCTGCTGCTGGTGGGTGGCCAGCGGGTGATGCGCTGGTGGCTCACGCTGGTGGCGCGGCGCAAGAGCGAAGAGCTGTTCGTGCTGAACCTGCTGCTGGTCACGCTGGGCCTGGCCTGGCTGACCGAGCATGCCGGGCTGTCGCTGGCGCTGGGCGCCTTCGTCGCCGGCATGCTGATTGCCGAGACCGAATTCAAGCACCAGGTCGAAGCCGACATCCGGCCCTTTCACGACGTGCTGCTGGGGCTGTTCTTCATCACCATCGGCATGAAGCTCGACTGGCGGCCGGTGATCGACCAGTGGTTCCTGGTGGCGCTGCTCGGCCTGGGGCCGGTGCTGGTCAAGGCGGTGCTGGTGGCCGGGCTGGCCCGGGCCTTCCGGGCCACGCCGGGGGTGGCCATCCGCACCGGCCTGTACCTGGCGCAGGCCGGTGAATTCGGCTTCGTGCTGCTGACGCTGGGCGCCGACCGCGGCCTGGTCGATCCGCAATGGGTCAGCCCGGTGCTGGCCTGCATGGTGCTGTCGATGCTGGCCACGCCGTTCATCATCCTCAACAGCAACCGGATCGTGATGAAGCTGTCGGCCAACGAGTGGTTGATGCAATCGGTGCAGCTGACATCGATCGCCAAGAAGTCGATCAGGACCGAGGCCCACGTGATCATTGCCGGCTATGGCCGCAGCGGCCAGAACCTGGCCCGGCTGCTGGACCAGGAGCACATCCCGTACATGGCACTCGACCTCGACCCCGACCGCGTGCGCCAGGCCGCGGCCGCCGGCCAGAGCGTGGTGTTCGGCGACGCGGCGCGCCTGCCCAGCCTGATGGCGGCCGGCCTGGCGCGCGCCAGCGCGGTGGTGGTGAGTTACCACGACACGCCCTCGGCGCTGAAGATCCTGGGCCTGGTGCGCGAGCATGCGCCCACCGTGCCGGTGATCGTGCGCACCATCGACGACACCGACCTGGAGCGCCTGCGCGACGCCGGCGCCACCGAGGTGGTGCCCGAGGCGATCGAGGGCTCGCTGATGCTGGCCGCGCAGGCGCTGGCACTGGTGGGCGTGCCGATGCAGCGGGTCATCCGCATCACGCGGGACGCGCGCGATGCGCGTTATCACCTGCTGCGCGGCTACTTCCACGGCAGCGACGACGACAGCCCCGAAGAGCGCCAGCAGGCGCGGCTGGGCACGGTGACGCTGCCGGTGGCCGCCGCCTGCGTGGGCCAGCCGCTTGGCTACCAGGCGCTGCATGCCATCGGCGTGCAGGTGGTGTCGGTGCGCCAGGCCAGCGGGCGGGTGGTCGACGCGATCGACGACCTGCTGCTGACCGCCGGCGACACGCTGGTGCTGTCGGGCCTGCCCGAACCGCTGTCGCTGGCCGAGGCCAAGCTGCTGAGGGGCTGAGCGCGTTCTGCGCGCCGGGCCAGCGCGGCCTACTGCGCCCGGGCCGCCGCGGCCGGCACGGGCATGGTGCGCCGCGACGCCAGCGCGCCCGAGCGGCCGTCCAAGCCCGGAATCTCGACCTTGCAGGTGATGCCGGCGGGCAGGCGCCCGTCGGCGTTGGGCAGCTCGAGCCGGGCCCGGAAGGTGCCGCTGCCGACATCGACCAGCGGGTCCAGCGTCTTGACCCGGGCGCTGTACTTGCCACCCACCGGCGCCTCGGGCATCACCTCCAGCGTCATGCCCGGCTGCAGCTTGCGCAGCCCGGCCACCGGCAGCAGCACCTCGACGTGCAGCATCGACACCTCGGCGATGCGCAGCAGCGGCTTGCGCAGGTCGCGGTTGTCGGCCAGATCGCCGGGATGCACCATGCGCTCGACCACCACGCCGGTGAACGGGCTCTTGAGCGTGCGCTGGCGCAGCTGCTCGGCAGCGCGCACCTGCTCCAGCTGCGCCATGCGCTGGGCTTCTTTCGCCTGCACCAGCTCGGCGTCGGCCAGGCGCTTCTCGGCGGCAGCTTCGTCGCGGTCTTGCAACGAGATGAACTGCCCGTCGGCCAGCTTCTCGCGCCGCAGCAGCTTGCTCTGCGCAAAATCCACCCGGCTCTCGGCCGACTTGACGCCGCCGGCCATGGTGGCGCGGTAGCGGGCCAGTTCGAGGTTGGACTTCTCCACGCCCGAGTCCAGCACCAGCAGCACCTGGCCGGCGCGCACGCGGTCGCCGCGGTCGACCATCACCTGCTCGACCAGGCCTTCGACCGCGGCGCGCACGTCCACGGTCTGGCGCGGTTCGAGCACGCAGTCGAACTCGCCGGCGCTGGCCAGCACCGGCGCCAGCATCGGCACCAGCGACAGCAGCAAGGCCGGCACCCGCCGGCGGCTTGGGACGATGGCGCGGTGCAGGGCATCGGGCATGCGGGTCATGGGGAACTCCAGTCAACAGGGTGCAAGGGGATCAGACCGGTCGGCCGCCGAAGGCCAGGCGGCGGTCGAGCTGGCGGTCTTGTTCGATGGTGCGGCGGCGCACGCCCGAGTAGAAGCGCTCGGCGCGCCATTGGGCAAAGCGCCGCAGTGCGCCGCCCAGCCAGGCCGGCAGGCAGGCACCCGCAGCGGCCGAGGCGGCGCGCCGCGCCAGCCAGGGGCCGAAGGGCGCACCGTAGCTGAGCAGCAGTTCGTCTTCCAGGCTCACCATCGCCTGGCAGCTGCCGGGGTCGCCCTGGCGGCCGGCGCGGCCGAACAACTGGCGGTCGACCCGCGCCGATTCGTGGAACTCGGTCAGGATCACATGCAGCCCCCCGGCGTCACGCACCTGGGCATGCAGCAGGATGTCGGTGCCGCGGCCGGCCAGGTTGGTGGCCACAGTGATGCGCCCGGGCTGGCCGGCCTGGGCGATCACCTCGGCCTCTTCGGCATCCTGCCGGGCATTGAGCAGCGCATGGGCCAGGCCGGCGGCGGCCAGCGCCTGGCTCACCGCTTCGCTGGCACCCACCGAGCGGGTGCCGATCAGCAGCGAGCGGCCCTGCGCCGACAGCGCCGCAGCCTGCGCGGCCACCGCGGCCCAGCGGTCGGCGGCGCGCAGGAACACCTGCTCGCCCTGGTGCCGGCGGATCACCGGCCGGTGCGTGGGCACGCGCACCACGTCGAGCGCGTAGACCGCGCGCAACTCGGCGGCCACCTCGGCGGCGGTGCCGCTCATGCCGGCCAGGCGCAGGTAGCGCCGAAAGAAGCGCTGGTAGGTCAGTCGCGCCAGCGTGTCACGGCGCTGGGTCAACTCGACCCCCTCCTTGAGCTCGATCATCTGGTGCAGGCCACGCTCCCAGGAGCGGTCGGCCATCACCCGGCCGGTGTTCTCGTCGACGATCTGCACCTTGCCGTCGCGCACGATGTACTGCTGGTCGCGGTGGTACAGGTGCAGCGCCGACAAGGCCTGCTGCACCAGCGCATGGCGCGCACGCCGCGCCGCCAGCAGCGGGTGGTTGCCGCGGCAGCGCTGGTCGATCTCGGCGCGGCCCGCCTCCAGCAACTCGGCCTGGCGTTCGCGGCTGTGCAGCCGCCAGTGCGCGCCCTGCTGCAGCGCGCGGGCGGTGGCCAGCGCGGTCTCCCAGGCCGGCAGGTCGTCGGCGCCGTCGCGCTCGGCCGACAGGATCAGCGGCGTGCGGGCCTCGTCGATCAGCACGCTGTCGGCCTCGTCGATCAGCACGAAGTACAGGCCGCGCAGCCGGCGCTGCGTGGTGGCCGCGCCGGCGCCAGTGAGCGAGGCCACGGCCTGGTGCAGGCCGCGCGGGCCACCACCGCCGATCTGGTCGCGCAGGTAGTCGAACACCAGGTCCTTGTTGGTGGTGTAGACCACCGCGCAACGCCAGGCGGCGGCGCGCTCGGCGGCGGGTTGCTCTTCGTGCACCAGGCCCACATCGAGCCCGAAGCGTGCGAACACCGGCGCGCCCTGCGCGGCATCGCGGCGGGCCAGGTAGTCGTTGACGGTGACCACATGCACCGGCGCGCCGGCCAGCGCCACGGTGATCGCCGGCAGCAGCGCGGTGAGGGTCTTGCCCTCGCCGGTGGCCATCTCGGCCAGCCGGCCCGACAGCATCACCCAGCCGCCCAGCAGCTGCTCGGGGTAGTGGGCCTTGCCCAGCAGTCGGCGCGAGACCTCGCGCACCAGCGCAAACGCGTCGCGCACCGGCGCGTCGGCCAGGCCCTGGCGGCGCAGCGTGTCGCGCAGCGCGGCGATGCGGGCGTCCAGCGCGGCATCGTCCAGTGCGGCCAGTTCGTCGGCCTGTGCCAGCACACCCGCCACCTCGCGGCGCCAGCGGCGCAGCGTCCAGCCCGACAGCCACGGCGCCAGCTCGCCGCGCAGGCCGGCCAGCCAGCGGTCGATGGCGCGCTCGCGGCCGTCGTTGCGCTCGACCAGGCCATCGGCGCGCAACGCGCCCGCCTGCCACTGCGACAACAGCACCCGGGACATGGCGGCGGCCCTGCGCTAGACGTCGAACCGCGCCAGGAACAGCTGCCGCAGCCGGCGCCACAGCTGTCGGCCGGCCGGCTCGGGCGCGAGCTCGAAGCGCACGAACACGCGCGTGCCCAGCTGCAACGCGCCCACCGTGTCGGGCAGCGCCAGCTCGAACTGGAACACCCGGTTCAGCGTCTTCAGGCCATCGGGATCGGCCGGGTCGGTGGCGTGCCGCCCACCGGCGGCCACCGCCAGCGCCCGCGAGGGCAGGCGGTCGCTGCCGCCGGGCACCTCGCGCACGATACGCGCCTCGTGCACCTCGTCCGGGCGGTCGGCCACACGCAGGCGCACCTGGCGCAGGCGTTCGCGCACCAGGCCGATGTCGTCCTGGCGCACCACCACGCGGGCATTGCGCAGCTGGCCGTCGAGCACGTAGCCCAGCTGCTCGCCCTGGCGCAGCCAGCGGCCTTCGATGTCGGTGGCCCGCGGCACCACCAGCCGGCCGGCCGCACCGGCCACCAGCACCAGGTGGTCGATGCGCTGCTCCAGCCGCAGCAGCGCCTGCCGCTCACGCGCCAGCGTGGTCGACACGGCCGCGGCCTGCGCGCGGTCGTCGGCCAGCAGCGCGGCCACCTGCACCTCCAGCCGCTCGACCCGGGCACGCTGCACGTCGTACTCGGTCCACAGCCCGGCATCGTCGAGCTGGGCCACCGGCTGGCCGGCCTGCACCAGGCTGCCGGGCGCCGCCAGCAGTTTGGCCACGCTGCCGTCGCCGCGCGCACGCACCTCGGCCTGCTCAGGCACCCAGACCACGCCTTCGGCATGGCTGGACATCGGCACCGGCACCAGCACCAGCACCGCGGCCAGCAGCGCCAGCGCACCCAGCGTGAAGCCCACCGCCCGGCTGCGGTGGCGCGCCAGCGCGGGAGCCACCAGCACATGCTTCAGGCCCTTGAGCAGCGGCCAGGCGAAGCCGCTGGCCACGCCCCAGACCGCGAACAGCACGCCGACGAAGAAGAACTGCCCGGCCACGAACAGCGCGATGCCGAACACCACCATCATCCGGTAGAGCCAGCTCAGCGCGCCGTACCACAGCAGGATGCGGCGCTCGGCCGGGCTTTCGTCGGGTGCATCGAGGCCGCGCGCTCCGAAGGCATGGCGCTGCACCAGCCAGCCCCACCACTGCGTGGCGCGCTGGCCCAGGTTGGGCATGCCGATCAGGTCGCACAGGATGTAGTAGCCGTCGTAGCGCAGCAGCGGGTTGGCATTGAACACCAGCGTGGACACACCGGCCACCAGCATCACGTTGAACGCCAGGCTGCGCACCAGCCCGGGCTCGACCAGCAGCCAGATGAACAGCGCCAGCGCGGCCAGCGCGGTTTCGGCCAGCATGCCGGCCGCCGCCACGCCAGCGCGCTGGCCCCGGCTGCGGAAGGCGGTGGACGCGCTGGCATCAACATAGGGGATGGGCGCGAAGACCAGGAACATCAGCCCCATCTCGTGCACCTCGCCGCCGCCCCGCTTGACGGCCCAGCCGTGCGCCAGCTCGTGCACCGCCTTGACCAGCGGAAACACCACCGCCAGCAGCAGCAGGTTGCCGGTGGCCAGCACGCGGTCGCTGAGGTTGCCCGCCAGCTCGGCCCAGTGCGCACCGGCCAGCAGCAGCGCGGGCAGCACCAGCGCCGCCCACAGCAGCAATCCGGCGCGGCCGAACAGCCAGCCCACGGCGGGCAGCGTGGCGGTGAGGAAGCGGTCGGGGTCCCACAGCGGCAGGCGCAGCGACATCGGGTTGCTGATGTTGCGCAACCAGCGCGAACGCCGCTGCTTGGCCCCACGGTGCAGCAGCTCGGCCACGTCGGGCGCCACATCGGCCAGCAGCAGGTCGGCGTTGTAGAGCTTGCTGATGAGATCGAGCAGATCGTCCTGCGACGGCGCGTCCTCGCCCAGGCGCTGCGACGCCTCGCGCCACAGCGCATCGACGCTGCGCTCACCGTCCATCAGCGAGATCACCAGATAGGCCGCGGGCGTGAAGCGGTGCAGCCGCCCGCCGGCCGGATCGGCCACCACGTACCACGGCGTGCCACGGTAACGCTGGCGGTGGATGCGGGCCTCGCGCGCCACGCGCGGGCGCAGGCTCTCTACCCGGTACCAGGCGTCGCTGTGGAAGCCGGCGCTCATGCCAGCCCCTCGCCCGACGGGTACGTCGGCCGATCCCCCGAGGGGATGCGGGCCGGCTTGGGAGCGGCCCGGCGCTCGGCCCGCGCGATTGCCCGCCCCTCGTCCGACGGGTACGCCGGACGATCCCCCGAGGGGATGCGGGCCGGCTTGGGGGCGGCCCGCGCGCCTGCCCGCTGTGGCATCACGGCCGCCATTCCCACCAGGTCAGGCGCAGCCAGTCGGTGAAGCGGTGGGTCCAGATCCACAGCAGGCGACGTTCGCCAGCGTCGATCTTGCCCACGCCCTCCATGCCCGGGCGCAACCGCGGCGAGGTGGCGTCGAGCACGGCCTCCACCTCGAAGGCATTGCGGCCATCGGCCGGCGCGGCGGTGGACACGTTGCGCACCGTGAAGCCCAGCGTCTCGCCGGTCAGGCCGGCCAGCACCAGCTGCCCGCGCTGGCCGGGCTGCACGCCGCGGATGTCGCTCTCGTCGACCTTGAGCAGCACGCGGAAGGCGTCGAGTGGTGCCACCTCGAACAGCAGCTTGCCTTTCTCGAGCGGGCTGCCCAGCTGCTGCGACCAATCACCTGAGACCACGATGCCGTCGAACGGTGCGCTGATGCGCGCGCGCGACAGCCGCTCGTCGACCAGTGACAGCTGCGCCTGCGCTTCGGCCATCTCGGCGGCGGCCATGCGCGCCTCGGCGCGCTCGTGGCGCGACAGCGCATCGCGGTAGCGGCGCTCGTGGCGGTCGCGCTCGCTGCCGAAGCGGTCACGCTCAAGCAACAGGTCGCGGTCGTCCAGCGCGGCCAGCACCTCGCCGGCCTTCACGCGCTGGCCGGCCTTGACCGGCGCGCTCTGCAGGAAGCCCTCGAACGGCACCACCAGCGCACGCTGCACCGAGCCCTCGATGGCCGCTGGCGCGCTGATGCGCCAATCGCCGTCGACGAACACCAGTGCGCCGATCGCCAGCACCACCAGCGCCGCGCCCATCCGCCATGAAGGCCGGCGCGGGTCGCGCAGCGCGGCCCAGCCGGCATCGAGGTGGCGGCGCAGGCGGCCCGCCAGCCAGCGCTCGCCGTCGCGGTGCAGCGCCAGCACCGGGCCCAGGGTCAGCGCCCAGGCCTCGATCCAGGCCAGCTCGTCGGCATCGAGGGGCCGGTCGAGGTGGCGCTCGGCCAGCAGCACGCCCAGCGCCTGGCCACGCGCGGTGACCACCACCGAGACCACCGCATGCGGCTGCCCGCCCGCGGCCAGCAGATCGCGGTGGGCCACGTCGATCATGGCGGGGCGGTCGGCGCGCGGTGGCACCACCACGGTGGCGCGCTGGTCCCAGGCCTCCTCCATCGCGTTCTCGATGCGCCGCACCTGCGCGCTGCGGCCATCGAACCAGGCCGTGGCCGACAGCGACTGCAGCGCAATGCGGTCATCGTGGCGCGGCAGCACCAGCCCCAGCGCCGCGCGCGCCAGGCCCAGCCGCTCGGCCAGCAGATCGACCGCCAGCTGGCCGGCCTCGCGCAGCGTGGCGGCCTCGCTCACGCGCAACAGCGCATCCGTCACCTGGCGCGAACGCTGCGCCGCCTGCGCCTGGCGGCTGGCCTCGTCGCCACGCAGCATGGCATCGAGCCAGCCCATGCCCCAGTGCAGCGCACGCAGCGCGGTCTGCACCTGCGGCTCGGCGCGGGTGGCCACGTCCAGCACCACCACGCCACGCAGGTCGCCACGCACGTCCAGCGGGTATGCCAGCAGCAGGCCGGGCGCGGCGGCCACCAGGCCGGCGGGTGGATCGAGCGGCTCGATCAGCGCCTGGCGCGCGGTGAGGCAACGCCGCGCCGGCTCGGCCAGGTCGGTGAGGTCGGTGTCGCGGCCGGGCCAATAGGCCGCCGGCGTGTAGGCGCCCTCGGCATCACGCAGCAGCACCAGCGCACGGCGCGTGCGGCCCACCTGTTCGGCCATGATGGCGGCCCAGGCCTGGCAGAACTCGCCCACCGAGGTGGCCTGTGCAAACGCCGCCCAGTGATCGGACGATGCTGCCACCGGCACCAGGGCCGGCCGTGTATCACGTTCGTTAGCTTCCAACGCGGACCCGCCGTTTGTTCGCGGCGAGCCTGCTCAAGCTGCGCCGGGGTTTGCCGCCCCGGCGCACCTTGATTTCAGAGCGTGACGCGGATGCTGGCGTTGGCGCTGATTGTGGCAGACGGGCTCACCAGCGGAGCCACCCAACTCGGGGTCAGCGTGGCCTTGGGCACCACCCTCGGCACCACCGGTTTGGGCGGTACCGTGACAACGATCACGGGTGGCGCCACCGGCGCCGGCGTGGCGCCCGGGATCGGCAACACCACGCCCGTGGTGCCCGCCAGCGCCTGGGTCAGGCGCAGCGGGTCGACCGCATCGAAGCGCCCGCTGCCGTTCACGTCGCCCAGCAGCCGGCCGTCGAGCAGCGGCAGCTGCGCCAGCCGCGCCACGCTGCCGTCGAGCAGGCCGCGCATCAGCGCAACGTCGGCCGCGCTGCGCAGGCGGTCGCCGTCCATGTCACCCGGGTAGGCGGCGACATGCACGCCGTCGTCGTCCAGCGCCGCCAGCGCGCCGTTGTTGACCACCAGGTCGCGCACGTCGATCACCTGCGCTGCGCCGTAGGCCGCACCGGTGGGCACGGTGGCACCGAGCAGCGCCACGGTGAGTGCGCCTGTCGGCAGCCCGCCTGCGGCGGTGATCACCACCGCCAGCCGCCCGGCGCCGAGATCGGTGACGCTGAAGCCCGCCGTTGCCGGCAGGCCGGCGCCGCGTGTCAACGTGGCCACGCCCAGCAACGCCGGGTCGTAGGCCAGCGTGAAGCGCAGCTCGGTGACCCCTGCGCCGTTGCTCAGCCGCACCGCCAGGCCGGTGTCCTTGAGCGCCACGCCCAGCACCTGGCCCGGGCCGCGCACGGTGTCGGCCACGCCCACCGACAGCGCGTTGTTGCGCGCCACGGTGAACTGGCCGACATGGTCGCTGCCATTGACCGGGTCGGCGGCGCCGTTCAGCGCCACGCCCTCGAGGTCGCGCAGCGCCTGCTCGCCGGCGCGCAGTCGCACGCTGTAGACCCCATCGGCCAGCAGGCTGCCCGAGGCGATGAAGCGTGCACTGCGGCCGTCGGCGGCCACGAACAGCGAGCCGGCCACCGGCAGGCCGGCCGCGTTGGTCACCACCACGTCGGCGTTGGCCCCGCCCACGTCCAGCCCGGTGAGGCTGATGGCGCGCGAGAAGCTGACGTCGAAGCCGTCGTGCCGGCCGCTGAGCTGGTCGACCACCAGCACGTCGTGCGCCACGGTGAGGTGCACCACCGCCTCGCGGCTGCTGACGCCGTCGCTCACCGCGTAGCGGAAGCTGTCGGCGCCTTCGAAGCCGGCCGTCGGTGTGTAGGTGAACGCACCGTCCTCGCCCAGCGTCAGCGCGCCATGGGCCGGGCCGCTGACCAGGCTGACCAGGAGCAGGCTGTTATCGGGCCGGCCCGGGTCGCTGTCGTTGGCCAGCACCTGGCCGCTGACGCTGCGGCCCTGCACCGTGCTGGCGACATCGTCCTGCGCATCGGGGGCGATGTCGTGGCGGCCGAAGTCGAGCGTGGTCTCGTTCAACCCGCTGGTGACGCTGACGCTGTAGCTGCCTGCGCCGTCGCGGGCCCAGCCCGCCGGCAGCGTCTCGCCCACCGTCAGGCTGCCGGGCAGCAGGTTGCCCAGTTGCCAGCCGCCGTCGGCGTCGGTGGTGACGGTGGTCTCGCCCTCGTCGGCCATGCCGTTGCCGTTGACGTCGACGAACACCGTGGCACCAGCGATGCCAGCCTCGCCGTCGTCGCGTTGGCCGTTGCCGTTGAGGTCGGCGTAAACGCGGCCCGACACCTGGCCGAGCTGGAACACGCCGAAGTCGGCGTCGTCCACGTGCTGGCCCGCGACGAGATCGACGCTCAGGCTGCCACCGCCGGCGGCCGGGCCGACGGGTGTCGGGTTGCCGGGTTCGTCGGTGCCGCCACCGCCGGTGCCGCCACCCGGCTGCGACGCGCCGCCCATCGCGAGGATGGCGTCGGCCATGGCCTTGACATCCAGGCGCGGGAAGTCGAGGCCGCTGTTGGCCACGTTGTCGTGCTCGTCGTCGCCGTCGTTGATGCCCACCGCGGTGCTCACCAGCAGCTCGCGGAACTCGGCCACGGTGAGGCTGCGGCCCAGGTGCTGCTGCGCCAGTTGCTGCGCCAGCGCGGCCACGCCCGAGACATAGGCCGCCGACTGGCTGGTGCCCTGCATCGTGCGCACGCCACCGCCCACCGCCGCCGAGGTGAGCCGCGCGCCAGGTGCGAAGGTGTCGATCTGATCGGGATCACGCTGGCTGAAGCTGGCGATGCGGTCTTCGCCGGTGGCCTCGTCGACGCCGCCGTTGCCGAACTTCCACGGGCCGCCGAAGTCGCCGGTCCACACCGCGCCGACCGCCAGCACTGCCGGGTCGCTGCCCGGGTAGGCCACGCCCAGTGCATTGACGGCGGCGTAGTTGTTGCCGGCAGCCGCCACGTTGATGATGCCGCGCGCGGCCAGGGCTGCGAACTCGTCGCCCAGGCCGTAGCGGCTGCCCGCGTCGGTCCAGTTGCCGCCATCGCCCAGCGACAGGTTGACCACGCCGATGTTGTAGGCCTCGGCGTTGTTGTTGACCCATTGCAGCGCACGCTCGAGGTTGCGGAACGAGCCGCTGCCGTCGTCGCCGAAGACCTTCAGCACGATCAGCTCCGCGCCCTGGGCCACGCCGCCGAACATCGCATCGGCGCCGGCAATCACGCCGGCCACGTGGGTGCCGTGGCCGTTGCGGTCGATGGCCTGGCTGTCGTTGTCGGCAAAGTCGTACTGGTAGACGATGCGGCCCTCGAAGAACGGGTGCGTGGCGTCGATGCCGGTGTCGATCACGACCACCCGCACGCCGCTGCCGTCGACGCCGGCATAACCGGGGTCGGCGCGCATCGCATCCAGGTCGACCAGCTGCTCGTCCCAACCCGACTGCTGAGCGGCCACCGTGGTGACGGTGCCGCCGCAGGCGCAGGCGGGCAGGCTGATCGATGCCAGCGAGCCCGACAAGGTGACCGCGAAGGCGGTCTGGCCGTTGGCGCTGGCCGTGCCGGGCCGGGTCTGGATCCAGCCGTCCTGCATCACCTGGGCAATCACGTAGGCGCCGGGCCGCAGGTCGGCGAAGGCATAGCTGCCGTCGTCGGCGGTGACGGTGTGGCGCTCGCCGTCGTCGTGCTGGCCGTCGCCATCGGCGTCGATGAAGATGGTCCAGTTGGCCAGGCCCGTCTCGCCGGCGTCTTGCTGGCCATTGCCGTTGAGATCGTCGAACTGCACGCCGGCGATGGAGCCCAGCTCGAGCACGCCGAAGTTGCGGCCGGCGAGGGCATCGCCCGCGGCCACGGCCACGTCGTGGTAGCCCGCCAGCGGGGTGGTGACCTCGTGGCCCGCAGGCACCACCAGCGCCACCCGCACCACCTGCGGTTGCAGGTCGGCGAACAGCCAGTTGCCCTCGGCGTCGGAGGTGACGCTGATCTCGCCCTCGTCGAACAGGCCGTCGGTGTCGGCATCGAGGTACACCGTCCAGCCGGCCAGGGCGCCTTCGCCCTCGCCGCGTTGGCCGTCGCCGTCGATGTCGTTGAAGACCGCGCCGGCGACGCTGCCGGTCTGGGCCAGCACCCGGATCTGGGCGTCGGCCACGCTCGGCGCCGCCTCGATGTTGCCGGCGTTGTCGCGTGCCACGCTGTAGAAGGCGTAGGTGTGGCCGGGCTCGCCCTCGTACACCGCCTCGGTGTCGGCGGTGGCCAGTTGCCACAGCCGCCATTCACCGCCGTCGATGCTGACGTAGACCTCGTAGTCGCGCACCGCCGAGCCACCCTCGGCATCCGTGCCGGACCAGCGCACGGTGAAGGTGGTGGCGTCGACGGTCTCGGGCAGCGCTTCGACCGCGCTGGTCGGCACACCCGCATCCAGCGTGTGGAAGATCGCCGGCGTGTCGATCGGGCCTTCGCTGTCGAAGACGATGCGCGCCTGGGCGTCGATCACCGTGCCGGTGTCCGGGCTGCGCACCGGCTTGACGGTGTAGGACACCCAGCCGTCACCACGGCCGCTCTCGTCGTTGGGCAACAGGAAGCCCAGGTCGGAGCTGACCGGCACCTCGCCGGTGGCGGGGTCGATGGTGGTGAACGTCCAGGTGATCTCGCGCGTGGTGGTGTCGATGCGGGCCGAGACATCGAGGAAGATGCCCTGACTGTCGCGCAGGTCGAGGCGGCCCGAGTAGAACGAACGGCTCTCGCTGGGCTCGACCCGCACATCGGCAAAGCCGAAGCCGGTGATGCGGAAGCTGCGTGCATCCAGGTCGGCGTCCAGCGTCTGAGTGATCGTCACCACCTGGGCCGGCGCGGTGGCGCTGGCCTGGTTCTCGAAACGGATGGTGTAGGGCAGCGCTTCGGAGGCCTTGATCCAGTGCTCGTCGCCATAGCTGTCAGGGCCGACGATGTCGTTCGGATCGCTGGGCCGCGTGACGCAGGGCGCGTAGGTGATGATCTTCTGCTCGCACTTCTTGGTGTCGATCGCCCCCGCGCTGGTGCCGCCGCCGGGGCGGCAATCGGGTGCCGCCTCGGGGATCTTCTTGAGCTTCTCGGGCGTGCACTTCTTGCAGTCTTCGGGCACGGCGAAGGGCGGGAACAGCCCCTGCGCGCTGAGCTGGCCACTGGCGGCGGCCTCGGTCGACGTGCCGATGACCTTGGCGAACTCGGCCGTCAGCGGCGTGACCTCGAAGCCACCGCCGGTGAGCACACCGTCCACCAGCGCGGCGGTATGCACCTCGAAGGCGGTGCCGTCTTCGGTGGCGTCGGTGTCCAGATCCCAGCTGAACAGCAGCTCGTTGCCCGCACCGGTGACGCTGACGTTCGACAGCAGGCCACTGGCCACCTCGATCGGCGTGCCGGCGGCGCCGGCCGCGTCGATGATGGCGCTCAGCAGCGTGGCGGTGCCGTCGGCGCCGGTGCTGGTCCAGGCCACTGCCACCGTGCCGTCGACCAGGGTGGTGACGTCCAGGTCGGCATCGGTGCCGGCGGTGCCGGCCAGGCGGATCGGCGTGCCGAAACCGCTGCCGCCGTCGATGGCGTAGTACACGTCGTTGGCATCACGCGCGGCGAAGATCTGCTCCATCGTCGAAGCGCTGGTCAAGGCGGCGGTGGACGCATGTGTCCACACCGCCACACGCCGGCCGTCGGCCAGCGTGACCAGCTTGCCGTCGCCGTTGAAGCCCAGCGAGCCGTCGATCGCCACCTCGTCCGACCAGCCGCCGGCACCCAGGTCGGTGACGAACAGCTCGGTGCCGATCTCGCCTGCGGTGGCGTCGGCATCGCGGGCAAACAGGCCCGAGACCGAGCCATCGGCGTTGCGCGCCAGCACCATCGGTGAATCACCCAGGCGGTTGCTGGCCACCTGCGCATCCACCGCGCCGGTGCCGTACACATTGGTGGTGCCCAACGTGGCTTCGGGGTCCCAGCGCAGCATCAGGAACGGCGCCGGATCGTTGGCCTGCGCCGACAACTCGGCCCCCTCGACCAACGTGGCCGAGCCCTGCCATTCGCCGTTGAAGATCGTCCAGCCGCCCACCTTGCCGGTGACCGCCGCCTGCGCCGTGCCTTCGAGCTTGAAACTCGGGTAGACCGTGGCCTTGAAGCCGATCGAGCCTTCCAGGCTGAGGTCGATGCCGCCCCAGTAGCTGGAGTAGGCGCGCGCCCACAGGCCCAGCGATCCGGAGACGGCGGCCGAGTCCAGCGTCTGCGGCATGAAGAAGTTGGGGAAGGGCGCGTCGGCGCTCCACTTCATGCCCTTGAACTCGACCCCCAGCGGGCCGATGTTGATGCCGTTCTGGATGCGCACCGCACCGCCGCTGGCCTTGTTGATGAAGTTCTGGCCCTGGCGCAGCAGTTGCGCGATGGGCGCCAGCGTGGGGAAGGCCGCCATCACGTCGTAGATGCCGTCGCGCCACACGTACTTGACGCTGCCGGCAAAGTCGGCGCTGGCCCCGGCGAACTTCCAGTCCTGGGTGTTGGGGTCGACCGTCCATTTGGCGTTGGCGGCCAGCGAGGCCTCGCCGGCCACCTTGCCCTTGTTGGCCACCTTGATCTCGGCGGTGCCCTTGACCTGGCCGCCCACGGTGGTCTCGCAGGCCTGATCGTCCAGCGAGGCCACCAGCGTGCCCTCGAAGCCCGCCTTGACGTAGAAGCCGGCGATGGTCCATTCGCCGAGGTCCTTGCTGTAGCCGAAGCGGTAGGTCGAGCTGAGTTGCGGATCGAGCTCACCGGCCGCCGCCAGCGCGGCGTCGTCCTGCACCTGCGCATTGAAGGTGACCGCGTCGTTCCAGACCAGCGGCAGGGTGTCGGGGTCGACCACGACGTAGTACAGGTCGCTGTCGTCCTGGATCGTGAAGTCGCGGCGCAGGAAGGTGATCACCGCCTGGCCATCGCCGTCGACCACCACGTCGGGCGCCACGTCGGCCACCGTGTTGGTGGTCAGGCGCACCGGGTCGGACCACTCGTAGCCGCCGTCGGCCCTGGCCCGCGCCACGGCGTAGAACAGCTCGCTGTCGTTGTCGACGCCTTCGCTCCACACCGCGATCAGCCCCGCCTCGCCGCCGACGAAGGCGCTGCCGGCGGCCACGGCCACCTCGCCAGGCACGCCGTCGGAGAGGGCGCGCGCATCCTGCCAGGCGCCGGTGGCGTCGCGGTAGGCGTGGTACAGCCGGTCGCCACGCTGCCAGAACGCATGCACCACGCCCTGGGTGTCGGTCAGCAGCTCGGTGCGGCTGTCCTCGCGGTCGATCTCGTCGCCCAGGCCTTCGTCGAACAGGTAGAGGGTGTCGACCAGCAGCGGTGCGTTGTTGCTGACCGTGAGCTGTGGCGCGGATTGGTCGGGCTGGCCATCACGGTCGAGGTCGAACTGCCGGCCACCGACCATCAGGAAGTAGTCGCCCGCGCGCACGCGGCTGAAGCTGAAGCTGCCGTCGGCGGCGCTGACGGTGGACGCTTCCACGCGCAAGCGCTCACCCTGCATGTAGGCGACCTGCACCTCCACGCCGGCTTGCGCGGCGCCGCTGCCCGAGCCCAGCAGCACACCGGCCACTTGCTGCGACGGCGTCCAGTTGGCATCGGCGGCCATCTGGGCGGCAAACAGCGCCCGCACGTCGCGTATCGGGTCGCCCGCGGGCGACAGGCGCACGGCCATGTCGTTGAGCACACCGACCAGGTCACCCATGGTGTTGCCGATGCGCGGCTGCACCCGGCCCCAGAACTGCTGCCAGG
The DNA here is from genome assembly GCA_001770815.1 of Burkholderiales bacterium RIFCSPHIGHO2_12_FULL_69_20. Classification (GTDB taxonomy): domain Bacteria; phylum Pseudomonadota; class Gammaproteobacteria; order Burkholderiales; family Burkholderiaceae_C; genus Pseudaquabacterium. The sequence continues at coordinate 22,439 of MESD01000023.1, read as the reverse complement.
CGGCAAAGTCGACGTCGGCCGGGCGAAGCGCGCCCTCGATCATCGACCAGTCGGTGATCTGCTCGGTGCTGTCGCCCTGCACGGGGCGTGCCTCGATCGACAGGTAACCGGCCTCGCCAGGCGTCTTGTAGGCCACCGGCAGGCTGTACATCGCGCCCGGGCGCAGCACATCCAGCGGGCCGTCCAGCGCCGCGCCCAGGATGAACAGCGGCTGGAACGTCAGGCTCTTGGACGACAGGCCGATCGAGGTGCCGGCGCTGGGGCTGAGGATCATCAGCGGCGCCATCGTGTCGGCGTCGCCGTCGTTGCTGTAGTTCAGCTTGAAGGTGGCGTCGCGGTTGACCTGCACCGCGGTGGGTCCGGTGATGGTGAGGAAGGCGTCGGCGCCCTCCCCGTCGGTCACCTGCATCGCGGCGTCGAGGCTGGCCACCAGCTCACCGCCCGCGGCGCTGGGCCGTGTGGCCTGCAGGTCGAACGTGCCCGGCGCAGCGCCGAACAGGTCGAAGGTGACATAGGCCCGGCCCGCATCGCGCAGGCTGAGCGCCACCGCGCCGTAGCGCGCGCCGTCGGCACCCACCAACTCGAAGCGGGTGTCGTCGGTGAACAAGGTGCCGTCCACCCGCACCGTGGCCTCGCCGGTATTGCCGACGGTGGTCTCGCGCACCCGATCCACACTGAATGGCACCAGGTTGGCCACCAGGCTGAAGGCGCCCGCGCCTTGTGGCGACGGGTCGACGCGCAGGTAGTACACGCCCGCCTCGGTCGACGGAATGGTGACCACCGGGTCGGGTGTGAACAGCTCACCCGTGCCGGCCTGGTTGAACGAGCGCGAAGGTACGCTGTTGAAGCCGACGAACAGGTCGTGCGCCACGTCCTCGCCCGGGCCGTCGAGGGTGAAGCGCAGCGCCTCGCCGGCGGCCACGCGCACCTTGAAGTACAGCGGCTGGCCGCCCGCGAAACTGCCCGCGACGGCCGTGCCCAGCGTGAGCTCGGGCACGTCGAGTTCAACCGCGTCGATCGAGGCCGACAGGTTGTTGGCTTCGCTCAGCTCGGTGATCACGTTGCGCACATCGCTGCGCACGATCAGCTTGTAAGCGCCCGGGTTCACACCCGGCAGGCTGGCATTGACCGTGCGGCTGTAGCTGGCCCCGCCGGCGACCGGGCCGTAGGCGTCGGCAGCGCCGAAGTAGATGTCGCCGGTGTCGAACACGTCGTCGGTCGACAGGTACAACACGTCGCGCCAGCTGCCCAGCGCGGCAAAGCTGCTGGCATTGGTGACGGTGTAGGTCACCGCCATCGACGCGCCGAGCACGGCCTCGTCGGGCACCTGCACCGTGCCGGCCACCAGGTCGGCCGGCGGCGCCAGATCGATCTGGAACAGCGTGGACGACTGGCCGAGGTTGTTGCCCTCGGCATCGGGCTCGGCAAAGCGGTTGCCCGCATCGGCCTTGACCAGCACGTAGAACAGCCCGCTGCGACCCACCGGCAGGTTGGCCGTCAGGCTGCGCTCCATGTCGGTGCCCGCTGCCTGGTTGGTGTAGCTGGTGTAGCCCAGCGAGATGTCGCCGTTGTCGAGGAAGGCATCTTCCGACAGGTAGACCTGGTCGTAGGCGCTCCACCACCAGTAGGGGCTGCTGGCATCGTCGATGCCTTGGTTGCGCACCGTCCAGCGGATGGTGACCGCCTGGCCGCTGAAGGCATCGGCCGGGGGCTGCACCGACACCACGGTGAGGTCGGGATGCAGCACCACCTGCTCGCCCACCGGCAACTGGCCGTCGGGTGCCGGCAGGCCGCCGATGGTGACCGTGGCCACCGCGGTGTTGTTGCCTTCACCCGCACCTTCGATGACGGCGTTGTTGTCGTCGGCGCGCACCAGCACCTTGAAGCTGCCCGCGCTGACGCTGTCGGGCACGGTGACACGGGTGCTGACGGTGTAGCTGTCACCGGCGGCCAGCGGGTTGTTGCGGGCCACGGTGCGCACGCGGGTGTCACCGGCGCCCACGGCGTTGTCGGCCGACAGCCAGATGCCGTCGACCCAGGCGTTGACGTTGGTGCCGGCCACGCCGGTGTTGGTGACGACGAACTGCACATCGAAGCTGCGCGCATCGCCCTCCACCGGCGTGACCTGCGCGTCGCTGACTTGCAGGTCGGACTCCTGGCGCTGGATGACGACCGTCAGCACGTCGCTGAGGTTGTTGGCGTCGTTGGACTCCGCCACCTGGCCACCCCCGTCGGTGCGCACGTAGAAGCGGCCGGTGCCCACCAGGGCAAACGGCAGCACCGGTGCCACGGTGACGTCGTAACTGGCCTGCGACGCCAGCACGCCGGCATGGCCCACGTTGCCGATCAGCACGTCGTCGCCGTCGCCGATCTCGTTGTCCAGGCTGACCCACAGGCTGTCGGTCCAGCTGGCGGCGATCGAGTCGCCGTTGCCCAGGTTGCTCACGGTCCACTGGAAGGTGGCGGTGCGGCCGGCTTCAACCTCGGCCGGCATGGTGAAGGCCGACACCACCAGGTCGGGCCGCGACTGGAAGACCGCGATCGGACCCAGCACGACGGTGTTGTTGGCATCGCCCTGGGGCGCCTCGAACACCTGGTTGTACTGGTCGGTGCGCAGGATCAGCTGGTAATCGTCGCGCTCGGCCAGGCCGGCGGGCAAGGTGAAGCGCAGCGTGGCGTCGTAACCGGCATCGGTGGCCAGCACGCCGTAGTGGGTGACGCTGCCCAGGGCCAGGTCGCTGGGATCGATGGTGTCGTCCAGCGACAGCCAGGCCGCGTCGGACCACCAGGATTGCCGGGCCGGTACATCGCTGGCGCCCAGGTTCTCGACCCGGAAGCGGACGGTCAGCTCGGTGCCGGCGCGCGCGGTGGCGGGCAGGTCGACATCGACGATCTCCAGGTCGGGCGGCGGGGTCAGGTCGATCGTGGTGGCGGTCTGTCGCACGCCGGTGTTGTTGCCGTCGCGGTTGTTCTCGTAGACCTGGTCATAGACGTCGGCGGCCACGATCACGTGGAAAGCACCGGTCACGCCGATCGGCAGTGCGGCGGTGAGGTTGCCGATGTAGGACTCCAGCGCGTCCAGCGCGCCCGTGTGGCGCACCTCGCCCAGGTAGGTGTCGGCGCCGTCGAGCGTGGTGTCGGTGGACATCCAGACCCGGTCGTACCAGCCGGTCTCGCGGGTGCGGCCATCGGCATCGTCGTTGAGCACCTCCCAGCTGACGCTGATCGACTCGCCCGAGAACACCTGCAACGGTGCCACGATGTTGCGCACCACCAGATCGGGCGGTGGCGTCAGCGTGACCGTGGCCAGCGCCGGGGCGCTGGTGTTGTCGGCCTCGGCGCCCGATGCGGCGTTGCCCTCGTACAGCTGGTGCTGGAAATCGGTGACCACGAAGAACCGGTACGGCCCCGAGATGCCACGCGGCAGCGTGGCCGTGAGCGAGCTGGCGTAGTCGCCGCCCACCTCCAGGTAGCCCGGGTTCTCGGTGGCGCCGAGGTAGACATCGCTGCCGTCGAAGATGTCGTCGGTCGAGAGGTAGACCGCGTCGCGCCAGGACGGCACCGTGGTGGTGCCGGTGCCGGTGTTGCGCACCGTCCAGCGCACGGTGACCGGCTGGCTGGAGAACGCGTTCTGCGGCGGCGTGACGCTGTCGACCACCAGGTTGGGCAGCGGCCGTTGCACCAGGGAGATGGTGTCCGCGTCCGCCAGCTGGTTGTCGTTCTCGCCGTTCACACCCTCGAACACCTGCCGGTCGACGTCGGTGACGATGACGATCTGCCACTCGCCGGTGGTGTCGCGCGGCAGGGTGATGGTCTGCACCCGCTCGATGGCCGCGCCGGCGGCCAGCGAGGTGTCGATGCTGAAGTTGGCCAGTTGCCGGTAGTCGCCGCTGAGCGTGCCGTTGCGGGTGAGGTAGACGCGGTCAGTCCAGCCGCCCGCGGTGGCGGCGTCGCCGGTGTTGCTGACCGTCCAGCGCAAGGGGACGTCGGCCTCGGTCAAGGCCTCGGCGGGCAAGACGATCTGGCTCAGCGCCAGGTTGGGCAGCGGGGGCAGCGTGACGACCAGCAGGTCGGTATCGCTGCGGGTGTTGTTGCCATCGTTCGGGTACTCCAACACCTCGCCGTTCCAGTCGGTGCTGACCTGGGCACGCAAGCGACCGCTGTAGCCGGCATTGCCGCTGTTGACGGGCAGGGTGATGCGCGCCTGCAGCTGCTGCGACGCGCCCGCCGCCAGCACCTCATCGCTGCGCAGGTAGGCATCGATGCTCCAGAGGCTGCCGTCCTCGCGCAACAGCACGATGCGGTCGGTGCGCGGGCCGGCGTCGGCCGTGCCGTGGTTGGTGACGGTGTAGCTCACCACCACCTCGGTGCCCGCCTGCGCGGCAGCGGGCGCATCCACCAGATCCACCTGCAAGTCGGGCAGTGCCGGCCGGCTGAAGACGATGGACGCCGCACTGGAGGCGTTGTTGTTCTCGAAGGTGTATTCGTAAACCTCGTTGTTGTTGTCGCTCACCACCCGCACGTACCAGGTGCGGCTGATTTCGGTCGAGCCGTTCAGGTCGACCGGCACCTGGACCTCGGCGGTGCGCTGCACTTCGGCGCCGGCGGCGAGGGTGCCGCTGAAGCGCGAGACCGGCGACAGCACGCGCACATCCAAGGAGAAATCCGCGGTGGTCGAGATCTGCACCACCTCGTTGAAGCTGCCGGCAAAGTCGGCTTCGCCGGCATTGCGCGTCAGCCACTGCACGGTGATCGGCGCACCCGTGGTGGCCTCGGCAGCCGGCAACACCACGCTGGCAGCCTGCAGGTCGACCCGCGGTGGCTGCGTGACGCTGAACACCGCCGAGGTGCTGCGGTTGTCGCTCTCGCCGGCATGCTCGTTGATGTAGTCGTTGATGTCGGTCTGCACCACGATGGTGTAGTTGCCGTCGACCACATCGTCGGGCAGGGTCAACTGCTGCACCCGGGCCACCTCTGCACCCGGCGCCACCGCCACCTGAAGGATGTAATCGCCCAGCGTGCGCAGCACGTTGCCGGCACTGTCGGCCAGGTACACCCGGTCATGGAAGTAGTTGTATGAGGCCCCATAGCGCGGCAGCTGGCTGCCGTCGCCGATGTTGCGGTCGGTCCAGGAGACGGTGATCTCGCGCCCGGCCGTGGCATCGGCGGGGTCCACCGCCACGTCGGCCACCACCAGGTTGGCCAGCGGTGGTGTGTTGACGCGCAGGTCGCTCAGCAACGTGTTGTCGGCGCGGTCGCTCTCGCTGAGGTTGCCGTTGACGTCGGCGATGATGCGCACGCGGTAGTCGCCGCTGGCCCAGGTGCCCACGATGGGCAGGGCCAGGTCGACCACGCGGCTGTAGCTGTTGCCTGCCGCCACGCCACTGGCGCTGCCGGCGGCCACGTTGGCGCTGACCACCACGGCATCGTCGCTGATGCGCACCAGCTGCACGCGGTCGGTCCAGGTCACGTTCTGCGTGCTGCCGGGGCCCTCGTTGTCAACCGAATAGTCCACCCGAAGGGTGGTGCCGAAGGTGGCTGGATCGCTCAGGGCAGTGTTCAGCCGCACGTTGCTCAGGTCGGCGCGGATGGCCTCGGTGACGGTGAATGCCGCCGAGATGCTGACGTTGTTGTTGTCGCCGGTGTACTCGGGCACCTGGCCGTAATAGTCGGTGGTGATGCGGGCGCGGTAAGCCCCGGGCACCAGGCCGGCGGGCAGCACCAGATCCAGCGAACGCTGCACCCGGCCGCCGACGTCCAGCGAGCTTGGCGCGCTGTGGCTCACGACCTGGGAGAACACCCGCCCGTTGCCGGCGTTGATCAGCTCGACGTAGCTGGTTGTGGTGCTGGCCGACGCGGCATCACCCTGGTTGACTTCGTCCCACACCAGCGTGATGCGGGTGTTGGCCGGCGCCGAGTCGGCCGGCACCTGGATCGCCTCGACCACCAGATCGGGTGTGGCAGGTGCCACCAGCGGGAAGCTGCCGTCCGTCTGCAGCTGGTTGTTGTTGTCGTTCGACTCAAGCTGGTAGCCGTAGCCGTCGGCCCGCACGCGGATGCGGTACTCGCCCTCGGGCAAGGACGCGCTGATCGGCGGCGTGAACGTCAACGTGCCGTTGTAGGTGGCGCCAGCGGCCAGGTTGCCCGGGTTGATGTAGGTGTAGGTCGACTGGCGAATCGAACCGTTGGCATCGATCAGCTCGACGACGTCGTACCAGGCGCTGCTGGTGGCGCCGTTGCCCTGGTTGACGCCCACCCAGCTGACCGTGACGGGCTGGCCCAGCACCACGCCTTGCGGTGGCGTGATCGACTGCACCGCCAGGTCGGCGACGATGGCGGTGGTCACCGACAAGGCCTCGGAGCGGCTGATGTTGTTGCTCTCGCCGGCCAGTTCGTTGATGTTGCCGCCGTCGTCGGTCTGGATGCGCACCTGGTAGCTGCCCGGCACCAACGTGTGCGGCACCACGAAGCTGGCACTGCGCTGCACGCTGCCGCTGGCAGCGATGGCGTCGTAGTACCAGACCGTGCCAAGGTGGCTGAGGGCGCCGTCCGCACTCTCCAGGTAGAGCTGGTCGCGGAAGCTCCTGTCGGTGGCCGCAGCGCCCTGGTTGAGGGTGGTCCACGCCACGGTCAGGCTGGTATTGCCCGCCACCTCGGCAGGCACGGTGATCTGGCTGGCGACCAGATCGGGCACGTCGGGCACGACGATGGTCAGCAGTTCAGTCGCGTCCAGCGTGTTGTTGGCCTCGTCGCCCTCGCCGATGTACTGGTAGCTGTCGACGATCACCCGCACCCGGTAGTTGCCCGAAGCCAATGCCTCGATGTAGGGCACGGTGAAAGAAGCGCTGGCGGTGTAGGTCTCGCCCTCGCCGAGGTTGATGCCGTAGCGGCTTTCCTCCCAGCTGTAGGCCACTTCGTCGGTGGCGTCGTCGATCAGCTCCACACGCTCGTAGTAGTAGCCATCGAACAGCGCTGCCGGGCCGTCGTTGGCCACCTCCCAGCTCACGTTCAGCACGTCGCCCATGGTCACGCTGGCCGGCGCGGTGACCGACACCACGCGCAGGTCGACCTGCGACACGCTGAACGCATCGCTCAACACCGCGTTGTTCGATTCACCGTCCAGCTCGGTGACATAGTCGTACGCATCGGCGGTGATGCGCAGGCGGTACTGGCCGGGCGGCAGCTCCGAGGGCAGGTACACGTTGACTTGCTGCAGCACCGAGCCTGCGGGGTCGATGTCGTCACCGTTCCAGACACTCTCGGAATAGGCCAGGTAGCTGTACGACCCGCCCTCCGAATCCTCGTAGTTGATGTAGACGAGATTGCCGTCCAGATCGACCAGTTCGACCAGGCTGTAGCTGTAGGTGCTGGTGCCCTCGCCCTGATTGAGCAGCTGCCAGCTGACCTCGTGGCCGGCGTTGGTGGTCATTGCCGAGGGCACGATCACCTCGGCGATCACCAGGTCGGCCACTGGCGGCAGGCTGATGGTGAGCGGCGCCACCGCGCGCAGCGTGTTGTTGTTGTTGTCCAGCTCGGTCAGGTAACTGAAGCCGTCGGCCCAGACCTCGACCTGGTAATCGTCGGCCAGGAGGTCGTTGCTCAGCGGCACCATGAAGGTGAGCGATTGTTCGTACGACTCGCCCACCGCCAACGACTGCGACCGGTAGACGTAGGTGCTGAACGGCACGCCGCCATCGGCGTCGATCAGACGCACCAGGTCGTACCAGCCACGCCCGGGCGTGCTGTCGCGCTCGCCGTCGTTGCGCACGGTCCATTGCACCGTGATCTGCTGGCCGGCCTCGGCCTCGGTGGGCGCCGTCACGGCGGTCACCACCAGGTCGGCGTCGGCCACGGTCACCAGCGCGGTGTAGCGGTCGTCCTCGGCCTCGCCGGGTGTGCCGTCACCGTCCTGGTCGAGCGCATTGCCGGCCAGGTCGCGCACGTCGGGGCCCAGCACCATCGTGTAATCGCCCGGCAGCGACTGGCTGTAGAACCACACCGTGACTTGCGAGCCGCTGACCTGCACCGAATACAGGTTGTTGCGCAGGTCGTTGCCATTGGGGCCGGTGAAACTGGCGATGTCGGCCACGCTCACGCTGGCCGCATCGATGTCCTCGTTGAACGAGAACACCAGGCTGTTGAATTGCGAACGGCGCTCGGTGCCGCCGTGGTCCAGCACCTGTGGTCCGGTGCGATCGATCTCGAAGGCGCCCGATCCCCAGTCGTTGCCCTGGCCGTCGTGGCCCAGCACCGCACCGGCATCGATCGTCCAGCCGAAGTAGCCCTCGGGCAGATCTGCCGCGCTGAGCCTGAACCGCACCGAGGTGCCGCTGAGCACCTCGACGCCCGTGACGCTGACCCCCGCCGCCAGCAGGCTCTCGTCGAGCTGCAGGTCAGTGGCCTGCACCGTGTCGGGCCGGATGAACTGGTCGAAGCTGACGTCGATCGAGGTCGGCGCGCTGCCCAGCGGGCGCGTGTCCGACGGCTGGCTGCCCACGATCTGCGGCGCCGGTGGCGCGCCCGTGGCGCCATCCACCTGCAGCAAGTACTCGCCCTGCGCGCCGGCCGACAGCAACTGCACCAGCCAGGCCCCCGTGATGTCGGCGGTGTAGCCGGTGCTCAGGCCCGCATAGGCCCCCTCGGCCGTGCCGGTGTCGAGGCGCAGGTTGCCATACGGGTCGAACAGGCGCAGCGCGAAGGGCAGACCGGCGTCGGCCATGGCCTGCACGCCCAGGCTGAGCGAGTCACCGTCATTGGCCCAGAAGCGGTAGCTCTCGGCCTGGCCGGTGTTGAAGTTGACGATGCTCGCCAGTTCGGCGGGCAACAGGCCCTGCACCGCCTCGGACGGCAGCGCCAGCAGCCGCTGCGCCGTGGCCTGGGCCTGCTCGGCATCGGCCGCCTGCACGGCAAAGTGCAGCAGACCCACGGTCTCGCCCGGGCGCACGGTCACTGTCCAGCTGCGCTGCAGGTAGTCGCCGCTCAGCTGCGCCAGGCCAGGCGCCAACCCACCGTCGCCCCACAACACATGCGCCAACGCCGGATCACTGCCGTTCGGATCGCCGCTGTCGTCGGTGACCAGCCAATGGTCCTGCGGATCGAACTGCTGCGACTCGCCCGCGTCGGTGGCCACCAGCTGGGTCCAGTTGTCCGAGCCCAGATCGCTGTCGAGCCGCAGCGTGATCGTGCGCGACGTGCTGTCGAGGTTGGTGATCTGGTCGAGGTAGCGGATGAACCCGTCGTCACCGGGCACGAAGACCTTGCGGTTCATCTGCCAGTTGTTGCCCTGGCTGCCGTCGAGGGCCAGGGTGCGGCCATCGCCGCTGATGGCGCCGCCATAGGCCTGGAAGCTGAGGCTGCCGCCGTAACCATCGGCACCGTCGAGCTGCAGGTAGTTGCCGCTGTCGAACGCGCCACTGCCCTCGTCGTTGACGATTTGGCCATAGCTGTCGATGCTCCAGGGATGGCCGCCACCGTCGATGGTGTACATCGAGGTGCTGTATTCGCCGTCGATGCCCACCACCCCACCGGCCACACCGGTGGAGGCCTGGTCGTCGAAGCCGCCCAGCACCGCGCCCGTGGGGCCCAGCCCTTGCGGCAGGCCGTTGACCGCACCCACATCGAAGGTGGCGCCGCGCGTCACCACCATGCTGTAGCGCACCGAGCTGTCGGCACGCGGGCGGGCATACAGCGTCACCGCGCTGTCGCCGTGGTTGGTGAAGTCGAGGATGGCGCGGTCGGCTTCGGGCGTGGCGATGGCGGCACCCACCAGGGTGCCCACGCCGGTGACCAGATCGCCCGAGTCGTCGAACAGGCCCAGGCGCAGGTTGCTCACCGGGGCCGAGCCCTCGACCGCCACCACCACCGTGGCGGTCTGGCCGGCGTCGAGCGTGAAGCGGAAAAAGTCCCAATCGCTGATCACCGTGCCGGCGCCGCTGTCGAAGCCGGGCGAAAAACGGCCCACGCTGGCCAGCCGGTCGATGCCGTCAGCCAGCACCAGGCTGCTGCGGTCCAGGTCTTCGGCCGTGGCCCGGGTGTGGTTGCCGGGCTGCAGCACGCCATCGATCTCGACCGATTCACGCTGCACATCGGCGCCCACCACCACCGCGGCGCTGTAGTTGCCCATCTCGCCGTTGGGTGAAGAAACCCGCAGGGCCCAGGTGCCGGATGTGCCCACCACGATGGACGGGATCAGCAGCGGCCGCCCGGCTTGCGTGGAGGCCGATTCAGCCACCACGTCGCCGTTGGGGTCGACCACCTGCAGCGCCAGCTGCGGCAGCGTCGCGATCGATTGGCCCAGCGCGGCGCTGAGCACGGCGTCGAAGGTCTGCCCCGCTTGCAGGTCGATCTGGAACTCGTCGGTATCGCCGTCGCTCACCAGCGCGGCGTTGCGCCCGCTGGTGTAGATGAGCGCGCCGAACGGCTCGCGCGCGGCCAGCGCCGGCAGCACCGACACCGCCGTGTCGGTGGAGAAGCGCAGCACCAGCGGATCGCGCGTCGCGGTGGCGGGGTCGGCATCGAAGGCGTTGCCGGCCAGGTCCTGGAACACCCATTCCTCGAAGCGCAGCTCGTAGCTGCCCTCGGCCAGGGTGCCGTAGATGTCGATGGTGAGGGTGCGTCCGTCCTGCGACCAGGTCGGGCTCCACCCCGGGTAGATCACTTCTCCGGCGTCGTTGTAGAAGTTCGCCGAGGGCCAGTTGCCGGACATCGGCTCGCTGAACACCAGGCTGATGCGCTGATCGGCGGCCAGTTCGCCCTGATCGGGCGGGTTGCGGCTGGCCAGCGTGGGCGCCCGGTTGTCGACCGAGAAGGCGTACTCGATGCGCGCCGAGCCCTGGCCGGTGAGATCTTCCACCGCCCCGTCGGCCAACACCAGCGTGTAGTCGCCTTCGGGCAGGTTGGACGCCAGCTGGATGCTGACGCCCGCGTCGTTGCTCCACGCCGACAGATTCACCGCGCCCAGGCTGTTGCCGTCGGCATCGAACAGTTCACCCGCCTGCAACCGGTCGGCGCGAACCGCCTCGTTGAAGCGGATCCATTGCCACGGCGACGAGCCGGCGACGCGGCCATCGTCGAGGGACGAACTGGTGGGCGCGGGCGCCGGGTTCTCGCCCTGCGCGCCGACCAGCACCAGCAGGAACTGCGCGTCGACGTCGGTGTTGATCTCCAGCCACAGGCGATCACCCACGGTGGCCGTGACCTCCCATGACCAGCCCGACGAATCAACCGGCGTGGCCACCAACACCTGGCCATTGCCGTCCAGCACGGTCAGCGTCGGCAGCCAATCGCTGCTGGCCAGGCTGGGGTCGATCACCGGGGTGACCTCGATGCGCACGGTCTCGGCCGTCGCGGTGGCCTCGAACTGGGCCGCGCTTTGCGGCCCCACGGCCTGCGGAACCAGCGCGCTGCTGGTGGCCACGATCGGATGAACCACCGCGGCCAACTGGGCCGGCGCCAAGCCCAGCTCGTCGCTGCTGTCGGGATCGAGGCTGACGCCGCGCGCGGCCACCAGCGTGTACTCGATCGGGTCGAGCGAGCGCGCTGAATCCCAGTACAGATCGGTGCGCAGGTAATAGGTGCCGGCCACGTCGGCCACGAAGGTGGGCAGGCCGATCGGGCCATCCCAGGACTGACCCGCGCCCACGCGGGTGGCGGCCGCCACCTGACGCCCCTGGCCGTCGAGCAGTTGCAGGTAGCCATGCTGACCGCTCAGCGTGGTGATGACCTCCAGCGTCTCGCCTTCGGCCAGGGTGATGGCGTAGACATCGGTGGCCGAGCGGCCGTCGTTGTTCTGCGGCGTGAGGCGGCCCACCACGGCCGTGCGTTCGGCACCGGGCAGGGGCAACACCCTGAAGCCGTCCAGCCACTCGGCCTGGCTGATCTGGTCGTTGCTGGCGGCACCGGCAAACAGGTCTTCGGTCTCGAGCACCGCATCCACCGCGGCGTGCAGCACCCAGGGCAGGGTGCCGGGATGCCCCTCGCCCGGCGTGTCGTCGCGCTGGGCTGTCAGCACGATCTGGTAGGCGCCATCCACCGGCGCAGCGATGGCCTGCAGTTGCAGGACGGCCTGCCCGGCCACCTCGTCAACGACGCTCTCGCCATCGGGTGCGATGACCTGCAGGCGGCCGTAGAACGCGCTCCAGCCGCGGTTGTCGAACGTGGCCACCACGCTCAGCAGCTGACCTTGCGCCAGGTTGACGGCGTAACTCACCGAGCCGGGCAGGTCTTCGGGTGCCGAAGAGAAGCTGCCCGCCTGGGTCTGCGCCAGCCGCGCACCGCCCTCGATGGGGCCGACGGCGGTGAGTTGCAGGGGCTGGGTGGCGGCGGCGGCCGCTGTCGTCAGACGAACCTCGGGTGTGGCATCGGCAGCAGCGGCCCGCGCATCCATCCACGGCCGCGACGCGGCCACCACCGCAGTGACCACCGGCACGTTGACTGGCAACAGATCGGCCGACAACAGCAGCCGCGGCTCCAGCGCCTCGAGCAGCAGCTTGCGCTTGAAGGGCAGGGACGAGGCCTGGGCCGGGGCGCCCGAAGGCCGCGCCGCCGATGGCTGCGGCGCAGCGTTCCAGCGGGTGAGTGAACGCGCAGCGGCTGCGTAGAGCAGCTCAGTCATCTTGCCCATGTCGATTTCCCCCTTGAGGTCGCCAACCACGAGCGGGCACAGGGCAGGGTCACGCCGGCATCAGCCGCGCAGCGTGCGATGCTCCAGCCGACGCAAGGTCCAGCAACGGTTTTTCATTCAACGAAAAGTGATGAAGGGGCGCCGGCGTTGTGCGGGCACCTGGATGCCAAGTCAGAATCAGGCGGCGCTGGCCGTGACCTTCTGCCGCCGTACCGCAGCGCCGGCCACCACACCCAGGCCGGCGAGCATCAGGGCCAGCGAGGCGGGTTCGGGAATCGCGGTGATCGAGATCCCGGCGCCATAACCGTCCGTGCTGCCAAAGGCGTAGTACTCGGGCAGGTCGCCAAAGCCACCTTGCACCGCGATCTGGTCGGGCAGAAAGTACACGTTGGTGGTGCCAGTGGGTGCCAGTGGGTTGACCGCAAAGGTCACCATGACCACGTCCTGCTGGGAAAGGGCGCCATCGGCAATGCCATCGTTGATCACGAACGGCGCGAGGGTGAGCGAATAGACGGCCAGCCACGGGTACTGGTCTGGCAGGCCAGCACCGTTGTTGGGCATCGCCGTCGCCCCGTTGAAGATGCTGCCGGCAGAGAAGTCCGTCAGGGTCAGCACACTCGCGTCGTAGGCCACCCACACGTCGCCGGTGGTGAACGCGGTGGGGCCGTCCAGTGGCAGGCTCTCGTCCAGCCACCACAAGGTGAACGACTCTCCCGCCTTCGGCGCGATGCTGTCGATCGCCGGGACAAACCGGCTTGCAGGCTCGTCTGCGCGCGCCGCGCCAACCAGCGACGCACCCAACGCCACCACCATGGCGGCACCGCGGGCCAGGTTCCAGATACTGTTGCTGAACATCTTTGATACTCCCGAGCAATACAGGCGCAAACATGGCCAGACGCCCTGCGCCAATTCCGGGCCGATGATGGCATGGCGGCCCTTCGCGCCGTGGGCTCAGACACCCATTTGCACCCCCCCGATTCATGGGGACCGCGGGCCGCCCGGCTGGCGTTTTTGCCAGATTTGAAGCCGCCGATGGGCCATGCACCGCATCGGATCGCCACGAAGACTGGCGAACCCCGGGGCTACTTGCCGATGCAGAAGTTCCCGAATATTTCTCCGAGCAGATCGTCGGAGGTGAACGCCCCGGTGATCTCGCTCAAGGCATCGTGCGCAAGGCGCAGTTCTTCGGCAAACAGGTCCAGCGCCGCATCGCCCACGGCGGCGTGTTCGCGGGCGGCCTGCAGGTGCGCGGCCGTGCGCTGCAGCGCCAGCACATGGCGTTTGCGGGCGATGAACACGCCTTCGGTGGCCGCCTGCCAGCCGGCGCGCTGCAGCAGCGCCTGGCGCAGCGCGTCCAGCCCGGCGCCGGTGCGTGCCGACAGTGCGATCTCGCCCTCCGCCAACGCGCACGGCGTTGTGCTGTCGGCCTTGTTGTGCACGTGCAGGATGCGGGTGGGGTCGTCGGTGTGCAGCCGCTCGGCGATCAAGGCCTCGGCCGCCTCGTAATCGGGCTGGCCGCGGCGCGTCAGGTCGTGCAGGAAGATCACCGCATCGGCCTGCGCGATGGCCGCCCAGCTGCGTGCGATGCCGATGCGCTCCACCTCGTCGTTGGCCTCGCCCTCGCCGCGCAGCCCGGCGGTGTCGATCACATGCAGCGGCACGCCTTCGATCTGGATCGTCTCGCTGACCTTGTCGCGGGTGGTGCCGGCAATCGCCGTGACGATCGCCAGCTCGGCGCCCGCCAGTGCGTTCAGCAGGCTGCTCTTGCCCACGTTGGGTTGGCCGGCCAGCACCACCTGCAGGCCCTCGCGCAGCAGCGCGCCCTGGCGCGCGCGGGCCATCACCGCCGCCAGCGTGGCCTCGATCGCATCGAGTTGGCCGTGGGCATCGGCCTGCTGCAGGAAGTCGATCTCTTCCTCGGGAAAGTCGAGCGTGGCCTCGACCAACAAGCGCAGGCGCACGATGCGCTGGCGCAGCGCCTCCACCTCGTGCGAGAACGCGCCCGACAGCGACCGGCCGGCCGAGCGCGCCGCCGCCTCGGTGCTGGCCTCGATCAGGTCGGCCACGGCCTCGGCCTGGGCCAGATCGAGCTTGTCGTTGAGGAAGGCGCGTTGCGTGAACTCACCCGGTTCGGCCAGGCGCAGGCGGGGCAGTCGCGCAGCGCCGGTGGTGGCATCGCGCTCGGCAGCGGCCTGCAGGCAGCGCGCCAGCAACAGCTGCAGCACCACCGGGCCGCCATGGGCCTGCAGCTCGAGCACGTCTTCGCCGGTGTACGAGTGCGGCGCCGCAAACCACAGCGCCAGGCCCTGGTCGATGGCCTGGCCATCGGCGTCCTTGAACGGGCCGTAGCAGGCCTGGCGCGGGGGCAGCTCGCGGCCGCACAGCGCCATCACCAGCGGCGCCAGGCCGCGGCCCGATAGGCGCACGATGCCCACCGCGCCCCGGCCGGGGGCGGTGGCGATGGCGGCGATCGGGTCCTGGCGTTGGGAGTTCGGCACGCGGCGGATTGTCCCGCACGGGCCGGCGGCCCGGCGCGGTCACCGGGGCCGCTGCTGCAGCCGCGGTGACGACCTGGGGTATGGCGCGGGGTGAAGCGCCGGGTGGCTCGCGTGAGCCGCCCGTCAATACGCTTCAAGACCGGTGCTGGGCTGCGCCGGGGGTCCCCGCATTGATCGCTGTGGCGGCGGTGCCGGCGCCTGGCCCTGGGGCCGCTGCGGCCGGGCCGCGCCCGTCAACGCATCATCGGCGCCAAAGGCGCTGCATCAAGCCCCTGCTCAGGGGTGGCCCGGCGCACCGCCGTGCAAACCATCACAGCTTCTTGTTCAGCCCCAACTGCTGGTTGATGAACCACTGCTGGGCGATGCCCAGGATGTTGTTGGTCAGCCAGTACAGCACCAGGCCGGCCGGGAAGAAGAAGAACATCACGCTGAACATCAGCGGCATGATCCACATCATCTTGGCTTGCACCGGATCGGGTGGCGTGGGGTTCAGCCAGGTCTGGAACATCGTCGACGCGGTCATGAGCAGCGGCAGGATGAAGTACGGGTCTTTGGTCGACAGGTCGGTGATCCAGCCGATCCACGGCGCGTTGCGCATCTCCACCGTGGACAGCAGCACCCAGTACAGCGCGATGAAGAACGGCATCTGCACGAAGATCGGAAGGCAGCCGCCCAGCGGGTTGACCTTCTCCTCGCGGTAGATGCGCATCATCTCCTGCTGCATCTGCTGCGGCTTGTCCTTGTAGCGCTCGCGCATCTCCATCACCTTGGGGTTGATGGCCTTCATCTTGCCCATCGACTTGTAGGCGCTGGCGTTGAGCCAGTAGAACGCGATCTTCAGCAGCACCACCAGCGCCACGATGGCCCAGCCCCAGTTGCCCAGCAACTTGTGCAGTTGGTCGAGCAGCCAGAACAGCGGTTTGGACAGGATGGTGAGCCAGCCGTAATCCTTGACCAGCTCGAGCCCCGGGGCCAGCGCCTCTAGCTTCTTTTCTTCCTGCGGGCCGGCGAACAGCGTGGCCTCGTGGGTCTTGGTGGCGCCGGACGCCACTTCGCCCAAGGGCAGCACCATCGCGATGGAATAGAAGTTGTCGCTCACCTTCGCGGTGCGGAACTCGCGCTGCACCTTGTCGGGCACCAGCCAGGCCGAGGCGAAATAGTGCTGCACGATCGCCACCCAGCCGTTGTCGGCCGATTTGTCGTGATCGGTTTCGGCCTTCTCGATGTCCTTGAACTCGATCTTCTTGAACTTGTTGGCGTCGGTGTACAGCGCCGGGCCGGTGAAGGTGAAGTAGAAGCTCGACTCGCCGGCCGGCGGGTTGCCGTCACGCGCCAGTTGCAGGTACAGCTGCGGCGAGATGGCCGCCGCCGTGTTGTTGCGGAACTCGTGCTTCACCGCCACGGTGTACTCGCCCCGGCGGAAGGTGTAGGTCTTCACCAGCTGGGTGCCGCCGATGTCGGGCGACTCGAAGGCCACGCTCAGTTCCTTGGCGCCATCGGCCAGCGTGCGCTCGCCCGGCAAGGCCCGCATCACGGTGAAGTGATTCGGCAGGCTGATGCCGGTCTGGGTCGTCACCAGGCCGGTCTGCGCCAGGTACACCCGTTGTGCGCTCTGGTCGAACAACACCACCTTCTGTGTCGGGTCGACGGCATCGCTGTAGTTCAGCAGCTCGAGGCGCACCAGGTCGCCGCCCTTGGTGTCGAAGGTGGCCTTGACCAGATCGGTGCGGATCTCGACCTTTTCGCCGGCGGCCGCCACCGCGGGCGCCGCGGTTGGCGTGGCTGCCGTCGCCGGCACGGCGTTGGCCCCTGCCGCAGCGGCGGGTACCCCGGGCGTTGGTGCCGGCGCCGACCCGGCGGCGGCCACCGGCTTGGCCGGCGTGGGGCTGAACATCGACGGATTGCCGTTGTGCTTGTTCCAGGCGTCCCACAGCAGGACGAGCGAGACGGAGAACACCACCCAGAGGATGGTGCGGCGCATGTCGTTCATGGACGGTTCTTCGAAGAGAGCAAACGGGTGAACAAGGGCGGTGGCGCGTCGGGCACGGGATCGTTGCCCCCGTCACACCAGGGATGGCAGCGCAGGATGCGCCGGGCCGCCAGGTAAGTGCCGGCGGCGGCACCGTGCTGCTGCAGCGCGGCCAGGGCATAGGCCGAACAGCTGGGCTCGAAGCGACAGACGTTGCCCAGCCAGGGCTTGAGCAAGTAGCGGTAGCCGTGCACCGCGCCGATCAACAACCGGCGTGGCAGGGCATTGAGGGCAGCAAGCCAGCCCATCGTGATCAGCGCCGCGGCCCCGGGCGTGGCGGGCGTGGCGGGCGTGGATCGGCGGCCCGCTGCAGCAGCAGTTGCAATTCGTCGCCGGCCGCCTGCTGCAAAGGCGCTGAGGCCGCGCTGCCGAACTGCTGGCGGTCGAACGGCGCCTTCAGCCGCAGCACCCACAGCCCGGGCGGCAAGGCCTGGGCGTGACAACGCATCACCGCGCGCATCTGCCGCTTGAGCAGGCTGCGGGTGACAGAACGACGGGCATGCCGCTTGGGCACCACCAGGCCCAGCCAGCGGCCTGCGGGAGCGGTTTCAGGCACCGCCGCAAGCGACTCATCCACAGGCAGTGGGCAACTGGGTGCATCGCCTGTGGATAACTCGGTTGGAACGGGCTTCTTGCTCGCCTTGCAAGGCAGGCTGGGGCTGGCCGCCAGATGGTGCGCAGCGAAGTGAGCGCTTCGCGAACGCGGCGCCACCGCCAGCGCACGCTGGAAATCGGCCGACCGCACGATGCGTCCGACCATGACCGGGTTGGGCGGTGCTGTCGTGCAGGGTTTTGCGGCGGACACGCGGGCTCACGCAGCAACGGTGCGGCGTCAGTCTCGGCGAGCCGGCCGGATCAGACCTGCGACAGGCGCTTGCGGCCCTTGGCGCGGCGCGCAGCGATGACGGCACGGCCGCCACGGGTCTTCATGCGGACGAGAAAACCGTGCGTGCGGGCGCGGCGGGTCTTGGAAGGCTGGTAGGTGCGCTTCATGATGAGTTTCCTTCAGGGGCCCCGCAACGCTGGACGCAGGATGCACCGGCGGGTGCCGGATGCCGATCGGTTGGTGGGGTGGATACCCGGGGCCTCCAGCGTTGTGCAGCCTGACAAGCCTGCAAAGTCTCGATACAGCTGAAGCCACCGTTAACACCACCGTCAACGCACCTGCGCGTTGGGGAAACCCACTATTAGAGCAAAAACCCCCTTTGCGGTCAAACACTTGCACCACAAGCCGTGGCTTGCACGGGCCATTGACGTGCCGCAGGCTTCTGTGGATAACCGGGTCTGGCCGGGCCTTGGGGCCTACAATGCGGCCGCTCTCAGAAGAACTTGTCCACAATGAGCCCAGACTTGTGGCAGCGGGGTTGCGAGCAACTCGCCACCGAGCTGTCCGAACAGCAATTCAACACCTGGATCCGTGCCTTGCCGCCGGCCGACATCATCGATGACGGCAACGGCGGCACGGTGGCGCAGGTGCGCGTGCCCAACCGCTTCAAGCTGGACTGGATACGCTCGCAGTACGCCAACCGCATCGAAGGCATCCTCAGCGATCTGGCCGGCCACCCGGTGCGGCTGGAACTGGCGCTGGCCGCGCGCGAACAACCGCCGATGCGCCCGCCCGCGGCCAACGGGCCGATGCGGGCCGCGGCGCTGCTCAACGGCCAGGCGATGGCACCTTCAACCAGCGTGCGGCCCAACGCCGCGTCCTATTCCGCGGCCGATGGCCAGGGCCGTGCGATGCCCAGCGGCAGCATGCATGGCGCCGGCGTGCACCTGCCGCCAGCCGCCAACAGCCACAAGCTGAACACCGCGCTGACCTTCGACACGCTGGTGGCCGGCCGCGCCAACCAGATGGCCCGCACCGCCGCGCTGCACGTGGCCGGCGCACCGGGCGTGATGTACAACCCACTGTTCATCTACGGCGGCGTGGGCCTGGGCAAGACCCATTTGATCCACGCGGTGGGCAACGCGCTGCTGCGCGACAAGCCCGACGCGCGCGTGCTGTACCTGCATGCCGAGCAGTTCATCAGCGACGTGGTCAAGAACTACCAGCGCAAGACCTTCGACGAGCTGAAGGCGAAGTACCACAACCTCGACCTGCTGCTGATCGACGACGTGCAGTTCTTCGCCGGCAAGGACCGCACCCAGGAAGAGTTCTTCAACGCCTTCGAGGCGCTGCTGGCCAAGCGCGCCCACATCATCATGACCAGCGACACCTACCCCAAGGGGCTGGTGGACATCGACACCCGGCTGACCAGCCGCTTCGAGGCGGGCCTGACGGTGGCCATCGAGCCGCCCGAGCTGGAGATGCGCGTGGCCATCCTGATGCGCAAGGCGCTGGCCGAGGGCACCGAGATGCCCGAGGACGTGGCCTTCTTCGTGGCCAAGAACGTGCGCGCCAACGTGCGCGAGCTCGAAGGCGCGCTGCGCAAGGTGCTGGCCTACAGCCGCTTCAGCCACAAGGACATCACCATCGGCCTGGCGCGCGAGGCGCTGAAAGATCTGCTGAGCATCCAGAACCGGCAGATCAGCGTGGAGAACATCCAGAAGACGGTGGCCGACTTCTACAAGATCAAGATCGCCGACATGTACAGCAAGAAGCGCCCGGCCAGCATCGCCAAGCCGCGCCAGATCGCGATGTACCTGGCCAAGGAGATGACGCAGAAGAGCCTGCCCGAGATCGGCGAGCTGTTCGGCGGGCGCGACCACACCACGGTGCTGCATGCGGTGCGCAAGATCGGCGGCGACCGGCAGAAAGACAGCGAACTGAACCAGCAGCTGCACGTGCTGGAACAGACGCTGAAAGGCTGATCCCGCCATGACCCCGCGCCACCCTGTCAAGGCACAGCCCTGTGGACAAGATTCGAACAAGCCCGCAGTCATCCACAGGCCCGAGACCAGTCCCGAAGTTGTTATCACTGAGCCCCGGCGCTCAGGCCACTCGGCCCACAGGGTTGAGCCGGCGCTAAAGCCTTGAAAAGACAGGCGAAAATGGCCTTGTTCACAAAAATCCCCGCTCTCTACTAGAACTACTAAGTTCAAAGAGGAAGACATGATTGTTTTAAAAGCGCCGCAACAAAAACTGCTGGAAGCCCTGCAAAGCGTGGCCGGCATCGTCGAGCGGCGGCACACGCTGCCGATCCTGGCCAACGTGTTGCTGCGCAAGACCGGCGAGGACATCGAGTTCACGACCAGCGACCTCGAGATCCAGGTGCGCACCCAGGCCACGCTGGGCGGTGATGCGGGCAACCTCAGCACCACCGTCGGCGCGCGCAAGCTGATCGACATCCTGCGCACGCTGCCGCCCGACCAGGTGGTCACGCTCAGCGCAGCGGCCAACAAGCTGACGCTGACCGGCGGCAAGAGCCGCTTCACGCTGCAGACGCTGCCGGCCGACGACTTCCCCCTCGTCAACGAGGCGGTCGATTTCGGCCCGGCGTTTGCCGTGCCGCAGAAGACGCTGAAGACGCTGATCAACCAGGTGCACTTCGCGATGGCGGTGCACGACATCCGCTACTACCTCAACGGCATCCTGTTCGTGGCCGAAGGCCGGCAGCTGACGCTGGTGGCCACCGACGGCCACCGCCTCGGCCTGGCCCAGGCGCAGCTGGAGACCGACATCCCGAAGCAGGAGGTGATCCTGCCGCGCAAGACCGTGCTCGAGCTGCAGCGCCTGCTCAAGGACGAGGACACGCCCATCGAGATGCGCTTTGCCGGCAACCAGGCGCGCTTCAATTTCTCGGGCATGGAGTTCGTCACCAAGCTGGTCGAGGGCAAGTTCCCCGACTACAACCGCGTGATCCCGAAGAACCACAAGAACGCGGTGATCCTGGGCCGCGCCACGCTGCTGGCCAGCCTGCAGCGCGCGGCCATCCTGACCAGCGACAAGTTCAAGGGCGTGCGCGTCAACATCGAGCCGGGCACCTTGCGCATTGCCAGCAGCAATGCCGAGCAGGAAGAGGCCAAGGAAGAGATCGAGATCGACTACGCCGGCGACACCATCGAGGTGGGCTTCAACGTGACCTACCTGATGGACGCGCTGACCAACATCAGCCAGGACATGGTCAAGATCGAACTGCAGGACGGCAACGCCAGCGCCTTGATCACCGTGCCCGAGCAGACCGGCTTCAAGTACGTGGTGATGCCGATGCGCATCTAGCGCGCCGCCATCCTCACAGCACAGCGGGCCGCGAGCCCGCTTCAGCGTTTTTAAGGGGCCGCTCGACACCGGGCCGCCCCGCCCCGAAGAGAGCTTGTGATGACCGAACCCACCCAGCCGCAACAGCCCAAATCGTCGTCCAAGGCCGCCGCGAACAACGGCGTGACCCAGCGCGAGGTGCCCACCGCCGAAGGCGCGGCAGCGTCCACCGGATCGGAGGCCTCGGCCGCCTACGGCTCGGACAGCATCCAGATCCTGGAAGGGCTGGAGGCGGTGCGCAAGCGCCCCGGCATGTACATCGGCGACACCTCGGATGGCACTGGCTTGCACCACTTGGTGTTCGAGGTGGTGGACAACTCGATTGACGAGTCATTGGCCGGGCACTGTGACGACATTCTGGTCACCATCCACTCCGACAACTCGGTCAGCGTGGTCGACAACGGGCGCGGTATTCCAACCGGCGTCAAAATGGACGACAAGCACGAGCCCAAGCGCAGTGCGGCGGAGATTGCCCTGACCGAATTGCATGCAGGCGGCAAGTTCAATCAAAATAGCTACAAGGTCTCCGGCGGCCTGCACGGCGTCGGTGTCAGTTGCGTCAACGCCTTGAGCAAAATGTTGCGTCTGACCATCCGCCGTGACGGCAAGGTGCATGTGATGGAGTTCAGCAGAGGGTTTGTGCAGAACCGCGTCACCGAGGTGGTGAACGGTGTGGAAGTATCGCCCATGAAGGTGATTGGCACGACCGAAAAGCGCGGCACCGAGGTGCACTTTCTGCCGGACTCTGAAATCTTCCAGCAAAACAGTGATTTTCACTACGAAATCCTGAGCAAACGCCTGCGTGAGCTGAGCTTCCTCAACAACGGCGTGCGTATCCGGCTCAAAGACGAGCGCAGCGGCAAGGAAGACGACTTTTCGGGTGCTGGGGGCGTGCGTGGTTTTGTCAACTTCATCAACAAAGGCAAAACCGTCCTCAACCCCAACATTTTCCATGCGCTGGGGGACCGCCAAAGCGACCAGGACACCAACATCGGCGTTGAAGTGGCCATGCAGTGGAACAGCGGCTACAACGAACAGGTTCTGTGTTTCACCAACAACATCCCGCAGCGCGACGGCGGCACCCACCTGACC
>MESD01000022.1 GCA_001770815.1 Burkholderiales bacterium RIFCSPHIGHO2_12_FULL_69_20 | reverse complement strand
ACGATGAATCCTTCTGCAGTGCGGCGCGTGCGCCGGTCAGTCGTTGACTTCTTCGATCACCAGCGCCTCGGCCGGGCAGGCGGCAGCACCTTCACGGGCTTCTTCCTCCAGTCCCTCGGGCACCGTGTCGGTGGCCAGTACGACGAGGCCATCCTCGTCCAGCTTGTAGATCTCCGGGCACATCTGGGCGCACAGCCCGTATCCGCAGCAACGGCTGCGATCCGCGATGACCCGCAACACCTTCTTACCGCTTGAACTCATGTCAGCTCCTGTGAGTGGAAGGCACCGCTGTGGGCGTCCTAATTGATGTGCACAGTTTCTCACTTAGTGTCACTGTTTTTGCAAGGGTTGACCCGATGTAGCTGCTCGATCCCGGCCAACTGAACTCACCCCAGAGCGCCGTTCCAGCCTTCGGGTTGATGCGGATGGGAATTCGGTTCTGAGAATACGCTCCTGAAATTAGAATTGCTGACTTCGCCATCGCACTTGCTGCCCGGCAACGCAGCCCTCTGCCCCTTGCCCATGCCCCACGCCGAACCCACTCAATCCACCCGGTCGATCGAACCCGACGACGCCAACGAGACTTCGCCGGCTTCACGCGCGTCGGCCGGCGTGATCGTCAAGCCGGTTGTCAACGCCGTTCGCATCCTGCGCTACCTGACGCACAAGGGCGCACCCGAGCGGGCAGCCGACATTGCCCGGCACCTCTCGATCAACCCCAGCACCTGCTTCAACATCCTGCGCACGCTGGTGGCCGAAGACGTGGTGGACTTCAACCCGCTGTCCAAGACCTACTCGGCCGGCATCGGCCTGGCGAGGCTGGTGGAGCAACTCGTCACCCAGGGGCAGCGGTTGCAGGGGGCCTTGCCGCCGATGCGCGAGGTGGCCGCGCGCTTCGGCGTCACCGTCACCTTGTGGCGGCGCATGGGGCCGGACCGCATCGTGCTGGTGCACTCCGAGTCGAGCCCCACCGACCTGCACATCGACATGCCCGCCGGCCAGCGTCTACCTGTGCTGATGGGCGCCAGCGGGCGCCTGTTCGTTGGGCGCATGGGCTTGACCGACGACGAACTTCGGCAGGCCTTCGAGCCGATCCGCTGGGCGCGCCCGCTGTCCTTCGATACCTACCTGCGCGAGGTCAACCGCGCACGGCGACGCGGCTGGGCGGCCGACGACGGTTACTTCTCCGCCGGCGTGCTGGCGGTGGCAGCCCCGGTCTGTGACCAGACCGGGCACATCGCCTACACCGTCTCGGCGGTGATGATCCGCGGCCAGCGCAGCGATGCCGAGATCGAGATCGTCGGCGAGGCACTGCGCGACCTGGGCCACCGGCTCGAAGCCGTGCTGTTCTGAGCCGTTCGTCGGACCGCGTCGTTCCGCGGCGCCCCTCACCCGCCACTGGGTGGCCCGGCCACCCAGGTACTTACCCTGGGTTTGATCGCGACGGCAGCGCAATCTGAACATTCTTGTTGATTCTGTCTAGTTTACGAACTAGCATGCAGCTCCCTGCTATCGCCAACCGGGTCCGCCTGCTGCGGTCCCTTTCGCCCCGGAGGCCCCGATGAAACTCGAAGATCTCATCCTTGTCAGCGTCGATGATCACGCGATCGAGCCGCCGAACGCCTTCGCGCGCCACATGCCCGCCAAGTACAAGGGCCGCGAACCCCGGGTCGAGAAGAAGAACGGGCGCGATGTCTGGGTGTTCGAAGAGCGTGCCACCGGCTACATGGGCCTGAACTCGGTGGTCGGCCGACCGAAAGAGGAATACGGCATGGAGCCGCTGGGCTACGAGCAGATGCGCCGAGGCACCTGGGACATCGCGGCCCGCGTCGACGACATGAACGCCAACGGCGTGCTGGGCTCGCTGTGCTTTCCCACCTTCCCCGGTTTTGCCGGCCAGCGCTTCCAGACCTACGAAGACCGCGGCGTCTCGCTGGCCGCGATCCAGGCCTACAACGACTGGCATCTGCAAGACTGGTGCAACGCCGCACCTGGGCGTTTCATCCCGCTGATGATGGTGCCGTGGTTCGACATGAACGCTGCCGCAGCCGAGGTGGCACGCATGGCCAAGCTGGGGGTGCACGCGCTGACGCTGTCGGACAACCCCACGGTGCACGGCTACCCGTCGATCCACAACGACCATTGGGATCCGCTGTGGAAGGCCTGCGCCGACAACAACGTGGTGATCTGCTGCCACATCGGAACCGGCGCCAAGGCTGCGCATGCGTCCGACGAGTCGCCGATCGACGCCTGGATCACCTCGATGCCGATCTCGATCGCCAACTCGGCGGCCGACTGGATCTGGGCGCCGATGTGGAAGAAGTACCCCAAGCTGCGCATGGCGCTGTCCGAGGGCGGCATCGGCTGGATCCCCTACCTACTGGAGCGCGCCGACTTTACGCACAACCACCACCATGCCTGGACCCACTCGAACTTCGGCGACAAGAAGCCCAGCGACATCTTCAACGAGCACATCATCACCTGCTTCATCGAGGATGCATTCGGCCTGAAGAACCTGGATGCGATCAACGTCGACAAGGTGACCTGGGAATGCGACTACCCGCACTCCGACTGCACCTGGCCGGAGTCGGCCAATGTGTTCTGGCGCCAGGCCCAGCACCTGAGCGACGAGGTGATCAACAAGATCACCCACCTGAACACGATGCGCGAGTTCTCGTACGACCCCTTCGCGATCCTGGGCCGCGAGAACTGCACCGTCGGCGCCTTGAAGGCACAAGCCAAGCACGTCAGCATCGAGCCGGCCGTGGGCATGGGCGGCGCCGCGCCGCTGCGTGAGGCCGAAAAACCGGTCACCTCGGGCGACATCAACCGGATGTTCGCCTCGGCCGACGCTGGCACCGCGCTTTGATCGCGGCCTGACCGCAGCGCCATGGACCTGCCGATCCGAACCTTCCGCCACCAGCGCATCCCGGCCGAGACCGAGCCACTGCGCCAACAGGTGCGCGCCTTCCTGGCCGACGCGCTCAAGGATCGCCCGGCGCTGCGGCGCGCCGACTCGTGGATGGGCGCCGACCCGGCATTCAGCCGCGAGCTTGGCCGCCGCGGCTGGATTGGCATGGCGCTGCCCAAGTGCTACGGCGGCCACGAAGCCGGCCCGTGGGCGCGCTACGTGGTGATCGAGGAACTGCTGGCCGCCGGCGCACCGGTGTCGGCGCACTGGATCGCCGACCGGCAGAGCGGGCCGCTGATCCTGCGCTACGGCACCGAGGCCCAGCGCGAGGCCTACCTGCCCGGCATCTGCCGCGGCGAGCTGTATTTCTGCATCGGCATGAGCGAGCCGAACTCGGGCTCCGACCTGGCGTCCATCCGCAGCCGGGCGGTGCGCGAAGGGGACGGTGCAAGCGCGGCCTGGGTGCTCAACGGCCAGAAGGTGTGGACCACCAACGCCCACTACTCGCAGTACATGATTGCCCTGGTGAGAACGGGCGAAAAGCCGGCCGACCGCCACGGCGGCATGTCGCAGTTCATCGTCGACTTGAAGGCACCCGGCGTCACGGTGCGGCCGATCACCGACCTGTCGGGCAGCCAGCACTTCAACGAGGTGTACTTCGACAACGTGCGCCTGAGGGACGCCGCGCTGATCGGCACTGAAGGCGAAGGCTGGCAGCAGGTGACGGCCGAGCTGGCTTTCGAGCGCAGCGGCCCCGAGCGTTTCCTGAGCAGCATCGCCCTGCTGCACACGCTGATCGACGCCGTGGGCCCGAAACCTGATGCGCTGCAGGCACGCGAGATCGGCCGCCTGACTGCCCGACTGGTGGCGCTGCGACAGATGTCGCTGGCCGTGACTGCCGAACTGGCGGCGGGCCAGAACCCGGCCTGGGCAGCATCCTGCGTCAAGGACTTGGGCGCCGTGTTCGAACAGGACCTGCCGGAGATCGCCCAAGCCGTGCTCGACCAGGCGCCCGCCGTGGGCGGTGGCAGCAACCATGCCCAGGTGCTGGCCGCGCTGATGCAGATGGCGCCGTCGTTCTCCCTGCGCGGTGGCACGCGCGAAATCCTGCGCGGCATCATCGCGCGCGGCCTCGGCTTGCGGTGAACCCCATGCGCGAACTGTTTGAATCCACCCTCGAGCGCCTGCTTTCCGATCGGGTCACGCCGGCGCTGCTGCGCGAGTGCGAAACCGGCGTCTGGCCTGCGGCCCTGTGGGCCGCTGTGGAGGAATCCGGCTTTGCCGTGGCCGCCGCGCCGGAGTTGCTGGGCGGCGCCGATGCCGGCTGGGAAGACCTGTACGTCGTAGTGCGGGCTGCGGGGCGCCATGCGCTGCCGCTGCCGCTGCCCGAGGCGCTGCTGGCCAACGCACTGCTCGCCCGCTGCGGACTGGATGCGCGCAACGAGCCGCTGACGGTAGCGCCCCTGGCCGATCTGTCGCTGCAGGCCGGGCGCGCGCATGGCCGCCTGGCCGACGTCCCCTGGGGTCGGCATGCGACGGGCGTGGTGGCCATCACGGGCGGCGCCGTGCCGATGCTGTTGCTGCTCGATCCACGCCAGGCCAGCGTCTCGGCCAAGCAGAACATCGCCGGCGAGCCACGTGACGATCTGGTCTTCGACGGCGCCACGCCGCTGGCCAGCGCCCCGCTGCCGGTCGACCTGACGCCCGAGTCGATCTGGCTGGGCGGGGCGATGCTGCGCAGTGCGCAATGCGCCGGCGCGCTGGAAACCGCACTGGCCTTGAGCGTGCAGTACGCCACCGAGCGCGTGCAATTCGGCAAACCGATCGCCTCGTTCCAGGCCATCCAGCACCAGTTGGCGGTGATGGCCGAGCAGGCCGGTTGCGCGGCGGTTGCCGCGGAGGCCGCGTTTGCTGATTCGGCCGTAGCCTGGTCGCCGTTTGCCATCGCGACGGCCAAGATTGTCAGCGCCGAAGCCGCCGGTGTCGTGGCCGGCATGGCCCATGCCGTGCATGGCGCCATCGGCTTCACCCATGAACATGCGCTGCAACACCTGACCCGCCGGCTCTGGTCCTGGCGCAGCGAGTTCGGCAACCAGGGCCACTGGACGCAGCGGCTGGGCCAGGCGGTCTGCGCCGGTGGCGCCGGCGCGCTGTGGCCAGCCGTGACCAGCGGCGCCCTGCCCCTGCCCGCCGCCCAGAGGACCCACGCATGAGCGACTTCCTGATCGTCGACCGCGACGGCGCCGTGGTGACGGCGCGCCTGAACCGCCCCGACACCCGCAATGCGCTGACCGAGCCCGCGCACATGCAGGAGATCGAGGACCTTTGCCGCAGCATCCGCGCCGACCGCGGTGTCAAGGCGCTGGTGATCACCGGCGAGGGCACGGCCTTCTGCGCCGGCGGCAATGTCAAGGACATGCAGCAGCGCGGCGGCATCTTCGCCGGCAGCCCCTACGAGGTGCGCGAGAGCTACCGCAACACCATCCAGCGCATCCCGCTGGCGCTGTACGACCTGGACGTGCCGGTGGTCGCCGCGGTCAACGGCCCGGCCATTGGCGCCGGGCTCGACCTGGCCTGCATGTGTGACATCCGGGTTGCGTCCGAGCGCGCGCTGTTCGCCGAGAGCTTCGTCAAGGTCGGCATCGTGCCGGGCGACGGCGGCGCCTGGCTGCTGCCGCGCGTGATCGGCATGCCCCGCGCCAGCCTGATGGCCTTCACCGGCGACACCATAGCTGCCGACCAGGCACTGGCCTGGGGCCTGGTGGCCGAGGTGGTGCCGGGCCCGGACCTGCTGGCCCATGCCCAGGCGCTGGCGCAGCGCATCGCCGCCAACCCCTCGCATGCGCTGCGCCTGACCAAGCGGTTGCTGCGCGAGGGCCAGCACATGCGGCTCGACTCGCTGCTCGAGCTCTCGGCCGCGTTCCAGGCCCTGTCGCACCACACCGACGATCACCTGGAAGCCGTCAACGCATTCCTGGAAAAGCGCCCACCCGCCTACACCGGGCGCTGACCTCGCCCCCTCCCTTGACCGACGCCCCACCGATGACCGCCACGACCGCTTCGAGCCCGCGCCCCGTCTTCCGCGAAGACCATGAGCAGTTCCGCGACCAGGCCCGCCGCTTCATCGAGCGCGAGATCACCCCGCATCTGCACACCTGGGAGAAGGCCGGCATCGTGCCGCGCGAGCTGTGGCGCAAGGCGGGCGAGGCCGGGCTGCTGTGCGTCACGGTGCCGGAAGAATACGGCGGCGCCGGCGGTGACTTCGGCCACTCGGCGGTGTTGATCGAGGAGCTGGCGCGGGTCAACGCCACCGCGGTGGGATTCACCACCCATTCGGAGATCGTCGCGCCCTACATCGTGGCCTATGGCAGCGACGAGCAGAAGCAGCGCTGGCTGCCCGGCATGGTCAGCGGCGAGCGCATCGGCGTGATCGCGATGAGCGAGCCCGGCGTGGGCAGCGATCTGCGCAGCATGCGCACCAGCGCGCGGCTCGATGGCGACGCCTACGTCGTCAATGGCCAGAAGACCTTCATCACCAACGGCGGCAATGCCGACCTGATGGTCACCGCGACCAAGCTCGACGCGGCCGCCAAGGAGTTGACGCTGATCTGCGTCGAGGCCGACCGGCCGGGCTTCTCCAAGGGCCGGCTGCTCGACAAGATCGGCCTGAAGGGCCAGGACACCTCCGAGCTGTTCTTCGACAACGTGCGCGTGCCGCTGGCCAACCGGCTGGGCGACGAGAACCAGGGCTTCAAGTACCTGACGCACCAGCTGGCCTGGGAGCGCACCATCATCGGCATCCGTGCGGCGGCCTGCATCGAGGCCATGCTCACCGAGACGCTGCACTACGTGCGCGAGCGCCGCGTCTTCGGCAAGACCGTGTTCGACTTCCAGAACACCAAGTTCAAGCTCGCCGAGTGCAAGGCCCAGGCCACGATGTTGCGCGTATTCGTCGACGATTGCCTGGCCAAGGCGATGTGCGGCGAGCTGACGGCCGAGGTCGGCGCGATGTGCAAGCTGCTGGGCTCGGAGATGCAGGGCAAGGTGCTCGACGAGCTGCTGCAGTTGCACGGCGGCTACGGCTTCATGAGTGAATACACCGTCAGCCGCGCCTGGGTCGATGCCCGGGTGGCGCGCATCTACGGCGGCACCTCCGAGATCATGAAAGAAATCATCAGCCGGTCCCTTTGATCCACCGTCACCCGAAAGAGCCTCATGCCCCATTTCATCTGCGTTGCCGCTGACGGCACCCGCACCGAACTCGAGACCGACAGCGGCGTCAGCATCATGCAGGCCGCGCTGATGAAGGGCCTGCCCGGCATCAACGCCGACTGCGGCGGCGCCTGCCAGTGCGCCACCTGCCATGTCTATGTGGACGATGCCTGGTTGTCCAAGCTGCCGGCGATGGACGACACTGAAGACGCCATGCTCGACAGCGCCGCTGAACCGCGCCAGGCCAACAGCCGCCTGTCGTGCTGCCTTGCCATGAACGCCGAGCTCGACGGCATCGTGGTGCAGCTGCCGGCCAAACAGTGATCTGACACTTCAGTACCGACTCACCTTGCCGCCCGGTCCGCGGCAGCGGTCAGGCTGAGGGGCGCCGCCTCGGGCCTTGCGTCAGCCGCTCGGCGTGAAATCGCCCTCACGCGCCGCGATCCATTCGGCCTCCTCCGCGGCCACTTGCAAGCGCTCAACCCCAGACCACCGGCACGCTGTGCGGACCGCGCAACTGGGCACCGGTGATCTTGGGCGCCGGCTGCTCCAAGTCGAGCCGCAAGTTGGGCAACAGGTCCAGCACCGCGTTCAAGGCCACAGTGAGCTCGGTCTTGGCGATGAACTGGCCTATGCACATGTGCGGACCGAAGCCGAAGCCGAATGAGGGCTTGGGTTTGCGGTCGATGTCGAAGGCCTCGCTGTGCTCGAAGGCGTCCTCGTCCCGGTTCGCCGACGCGACGATGCACTGCACCATCGCGCCCTTGGGGATCTTGACGCCGCCCAGTTCCAGGTCCTGCGCCGCCTGGCGCACCTTGAAGGTGGCCACCGGCTCGAAGCGAACCGCCTCGTCGATGACCTTGGCCACCAGGCTGCGGTCCTCGCGTACACGAGCGAGCAAGGTCGGGCGCTCGAGCAGCAGCACCATGATCGAGCCGAAGGTGCGCGTGGTGGTCTCACCTGCGGCCGGCAGCAGCGAGCGCACGAAGGTCGTCACTTCATGGTCGTCGAGTTGGTGGCCTTCGAACTCGGCACGGAGCAGACGGCTGATCAGGTCATCGCCATTCGCGCCATCCTGGCGCACCTTCACCACCGACACCTTGACCGCGTCGTACAGCGCCCTGGCCGCTTCCATCGCCGCCACCCGCGCCTTGGCCGCCCTCTCGGGATCGACCTGCGGGCCGGCCAGGATGGCCAGCGCCCAGGCCGCGTACTGCTTGACCTGCTCGGGCTCGTCGTCGGGAAATCCGATCAGCGCGTAGATCAACCGAATCGGGAAGTGCAGCCCGAAATCCATCAGATCGCCCCGGCCCATCGGCGCAAGGGGCATCAGGTATTCCTCACGCACGATCCGGTCCATTTTCGGGCGCCACTTGGTCACCGTATCGGGCATGAAGATCGGCTGCAGAAGTGCGCGCGCGCGGCGGTGCTGCTCACCGTCCATGCCCGTGAGGATCAAGCCGTCGAAGAACGCACCCAGGCCCTCGGCGATGAACCCGCTGGTGTAGGTGGTGGCATCGCGCAGCACCGTCATGACGTCCTTGTACTTGAACACGGTGAACGTTGGCCGGTTGGGGTCGAGCCCGGCGATCTGCGGCACCCCCAGCTTGGCCATGAAGTTCTCGGCGATCACCGGCGAGTGCTTGCGCATCTCGCGGTAGATCGCATTCAGATCGACATCCGCGCCACGGTAGTTGTCGGCCACACCGGCAAAGGCGCTTTCAAGGTTGGCAGTGGCGGTGGTGGCGGCGGTGCTCATGGGGTGTCTCCGGCGTAGGGTTCAATCTGGCTGGGCACCAGGCACCCTATTGGATTGAACAGATTCTTCGAGTCTGATGCATTGGTATTGGCCAGGCAAGACTGACTGCAGTGCCGAAGCAGTCAACTTCACCCGTCGAATCCGGTGTAAACACCAATGTCAATCCGTTGAATATTAAACATACTTAACCTTATTGTTTAGTTTATCGACTGAAGCCAATGAGCGCCGCCTCTTCGATCACACCTGATGTGACCTCCGATCCGGTGGCCGTGGCTCGCGCCTTGGTGCCACCGCTGGCCGAGCGCGCTGCGGAGGCCGAGCGCCTGCGTCGTCCGACCGACGTTGCCATGCAGGCACTAAGTGATGCCGGGCTGTTGCGGGTGATGTTTCCGCGTCGCACGGGCGGTGCTGGAAGCACCCGATCCAGGCCGATTCCCAAACCCTGGTCGGGCAGTTGGGAGAGGCGGCGCTGGAGATCGACTCGGCATGGATGCATGTCCGTCGCGCCGTTGCCATGATCGATGAGACGGCGCAGTCCCGGCCGCTGTCGGGCTTCGACAAGGCACGCATCCAGGCCGATTGCGGTTTCGCGATGCGTCAGCTCCGGCGTGCCGCCGAGCGGCTGATGGAGATTGCCGGTCCCGGCTCCTTTGGAGCCAGCAGCCCGCTGCAGCGGTTGTGGCGCGACCTGAGTCTGGGCAATCTCGCTTTGCTGGCCGACATCCGGCCTGCAGCCTGACACCGGGGCGCCACGATGCATCGGCATCTTCAGCCGACCGTTGCGAACGGTGGATGGCCTTGTTGGACTCGGATGACGGCCTGGATTGGCGCCAACTGGTGCGATGTGCTCCTCAGCGGTGTCCTCGCGGCTTCGGCGACTCTGGGCTATGCCATGTTGTATGCGTGGTTGATCCAGCTGGCAACACTTCAGGCGCGATAGCGGCGGGCGAACCCCGTTGGACGCAGCCTCGCGCTTCACTGCGCACATTGCGCACATTGCGCGTTCAGATCGTGGCATGAGGGTCGGCATGACCAACGATCCGTCACCTTCAATCGCGATGGGTTTGGCAGGCACCCAAAATCTCGTCTGCGGTGATGGCCCCGGTACTGGCCGCCCCATCGGTCAGCATGCTGTGCATCGGGTGCGTGCAATCGCCCGCAAAGTAGAGGTGCTTCACGGCCGGATAGCTGTGCCGCACCTTGGGCTGGGAGTTGTAGAAGTAGTGGGACGGTGCGAGTCTGGTCTGCACCGGGCTTTCCCAGACGAGCGCGTTCGAGAAGCCTGGAAACAGCGCCTCCATGTCGGTCTTCATTTCCGTGCCCAGGCGATCCATGCCGATCTTCTCGAAGTCCTCGGCCGTGTGGATCCTGAACGTCCATATGAACTGCCTTCCGTCGGGTGCGTTCCAGGGTTGCTCGGTGCTCTGCGCGGTTCCGCCGAGGATGTGCGATCCGCTCTGTTTGTCGAAGGCCATGAAATACGCCCCGTCGAGCTTGATGGAATCGTCCAGAACGTAGATGACGAAGGCGCTGCCCAGGTGGTGTGCGGGCGCAGCTGCCTGCTTGACGATGTCTGCCAGGAACGTCGGCATCGGATCGAACAGACTGCTGTAGCTGCCCCACCGGGTGGACACCACCACATCGTCGGCGATGACCTCGTGAACCTCGCCGCTCTTGCCGATGATCGCGACGCCCTTGGCCTTGCCACCCTCGATGATGACCTTCTTCACTTCCTGGCCCAGGCGGAACTCGCAGCCGTACTTCTTCTGGATCGCCTCGGCGAGAGGCATGCAAATGCCGCGCTGCGGGTCCGGCAAGGGCACTGACATCAGGCCGTCGCCGGCCAGCCACATACGCAACAACACGAGACCTTTGCCGACGGAGCCGTGGTTCCAGGTGTAGTCGGCGTCGCAGGTGAAGATGCAGCCCGTCATCATCATGTTGAAGACGAAGTGGATGCCCTTGTGATCGGTGCGACGGATGATCCAGTCCTTCACCGACATCTCGCCCCAGTCCACCGTCAACGTCTGGAGCGGCGCTTCGTAGATCTCCCTCATGATGGGCACCATGTCGCGTTCGATGTCCTCGCCCAGCAGATCGGGCCGCGCCGCCCTCAGCAGCTCCACCATCCAGTTGGCAGCGCCCTCTGGCGACAGGCATCGTGGAATCGTCATGAAGGGCCTTTCGGCGCCCTTCAGATAGATGCGTGGTGCACTGCTGCTCAACATGCGCACGTCTGCGCCGAAGTCCTGCGCGGCCTTGGCCCACCCGTTGGCATCGCCGTACTTCGACTTGGCCACGAGCGGATAGATCATCGAGACCGTGCACCCCATGACCTTCGCAGGCACGGTGCTGCCTCCCACTTCGGCGAGCCTGTCGACCACCAACACCTTCTTGCCGGCCTTGCCCAGGTACCCGGCGCAGGTGATGCCGGAAAGGCCGGCGCCAACGACGATGCAATCAAATCTCTCCGACATGTTGCTCTCCTCTCGAGTTTCGACGTGGGCCCTTGCGCAGTTGCGCCGTGTAGGGGTTGGGCGAACCAGGCATCTCGCCTCGCCGCGCGCGGATCAGGCCATCGACATCAGCCGCGCGGCCAGCTTCTCCAGTGCCTCCAGCCCGATCAGGTCTTCTTCCATCTCGGGCACCATGACCACGTCAGCGAATCGCGTCGGCAAGGACCGACGCTCCATGTAGAAACCAGACAGCTGGTTGTAGAGCCCGGCCAGGGCCGCCTGGTCCTGCGCTAGCAAAGCCTTGCAAGTCCTGTCCTTTGCACCGTTGTCCTCGGGTGTCCACTGCGGCCAGGCGCGATTGATGATCACCGTCTTCAGGTGGTAGCCGGCACAGGAAAGTTCGGTGTGGAAGTCCTGTCCTTCCTGGATCTTGGCTGCATCGAGACTGCTGATTAGCACGAACGCGGTCGTCGGATCGAGCAGCAAGGCATGCGCACGCAGGCTCGTCTCGCGGATGTCGGGTGCGATGGCGTCGATGGCAGAGAAGAAGTCGTTGAACGTGGTGACGAACGATGAGCCAGTGAGCAAGGTCAACGCACCCAGTACCAGCTTCACGCTGCGCTTCCAGGCCATCGTGGCCAGGCCCAAGCCCGTGGTACGGCCCATGAACAGGCTGACGATCGTCGAATCGAAAACTGCGTTCAGCCTGGCGGGGGCGCGCAGAAAGTCTGCCGCGTGCGCCGAAGGCGGGGTGTCGAGCACCACCAGGTCGTAGTCGCCGCTGGTGGCCGCGTCGAGCAGCTTGGACAGTGCCGTGAATTCCTGCGAGCCTGACAGCGTGGTCGACAACTGCTGGTACAAGGTGTTGTTGAACAGGCGATCGACCGTGGCGCGGTCCTTCGCATGTCGCTCGATGTACTCGGCGAAGATGCGCGGCGGATCGATCGTGCCTGCCCAGAGTTCGCCGCGGAACTTCTGCCGGGGCACCCGTACATCCGTGGCACTGTTGGCGATGCCCAGCGTCGTGGCCAGGCGCCGTGCCGGGTCGATCGTCAGCACCAGCACACGCTTGCCCATTCTGGCCGCCGCCACGCCCAGTGCTGCCGACGTGGTGGTCTTGCCCACGCCGCCACTGCCGGTGCAGACCACCACCCGATGATCCTGCAGCAAACGCCTCATGCCGAGACCCCAGCCGCGGCATCGAGTGCGTCGGTCAGCGCTTCCAGCATCGCGCCGGCATCGAGTGTGGGCACCAGCGGCAGCCGGCACACCGGACCCGCACGGCTGCGCCCCAGCGCGTCCAGCGCAGCCAGGCCTTCGTGCTGATGCGCCGCAATGCGGACCATGGCTGCCACGAAGGGCGCCGCCAGGTCGGTGGCAGGCAGCGCGGGAAGCCATGCAGCCAGGTCCAGCATGCGGTTGCAGTAAACGCGGGGCGCCACGCCGGTTTCGGCAAGTATCCCGGCAGCCATCTCGCAGGCCTCGGCAATCGGCAGTTCCTCGGCCAGCGTCACCAGCCGGTACTCGCAAATGGCGGCGTCCGACAGCAGGCGTGTCAAGCCGACAGACTGGCTGTGCATGGGCCCCGAAGCCGCCGTTTGCGCCAGGCCACGTGGTGCGCGCAGGAGGGCCATGAACTGGCCAGTGGCGTAGGCGTCGACGACCACAACATCGACATCACGTCGGTACCAGGCATGCCGCATGGGGGCCATCACGCGGCCCAGCAGGGCCAGCTCGGCCAGGCTCGGTGCGGCCGCCACAAGGGCCTTCATGATGGTGTTGTTGAGGATCTTTTCCGCGGCCAGCTTGAACACCAGATAGTGGCCCAGGTACTCGCGCAGCGAAGACTCCACGTCCCATCGCGCGATGGTCACACCCGGCCGCCAGGGAACCGCATCGCTGCCCACCTGCAAACCCAGCAGTGGGCCGTAAAAGCTGCGACTGCCCAGTTCAACGAGCAGCACGCGCTGCCCTTGCCGCGCCATTTGCAGCGCCGTGGCAGCAGCCACCGCCGACTTGCCCACGCCTCCCTTGCCCGTGACGAAGACGACACGGTGGACGGAACGACCGCCATGTTGCGGGCGGGCAGGCGTCTCTTGGGTCGGGCGCTTCTTGGCGGCCATGGGTGCGCGTCAGGGCAGACTCGAGGTTGGCTCTTTGCGACCGATGCACCACTCAGGCCAGCACGATCCTAGGCGACAGGGGCGCTCGCCCCGATCTGCTCTGGATCGAAGACGGTCGCATCGCTCGCGATCATCCTGTCGACCAGCGCAAACACCACAACGTCGAGTTCTGCACCTGCGACGCTGGCCTGGTCCAGTGATTCCCGCAAGTTGCTCGGCGACATGCTGCGGTCCCCGAGCATCGCGTAGAGGTCCTGGAACTGCCGCTGCAGGGCTAGTCCGCGTTTCAGATCCTGCCAACGGAACGGTGCGCCCACGAGATGGATGAGGACCACCAGCAGCCAACCGATGAAGCCCAGCGTGGCCAGCGTTTCGTGCTCGGGTGTGAACAGGAAGTAGCCCGCCGTCGGCAGGGCCAAATAGATGCAAACGAATTTCAGCACGCTGATCAACGTCGCCAGGGTCAAGTACAAGCGCGTGTCGGATACCCGTGCGCTCAACTCCTCAAACACAAGGGCGTCCAGCAGGATCCAGTCGATCTTGTTGACACGGACTTCAGGGTGACTCAGGTACTGGTCTGCAACCTCGAGCAGGTCTGCCTTGTCGATGGACACCTGTCCTTGGTCATGGCTTGCACGCTTTGAGTTCAGGTCCTGATGACACCAGAAGGACCTCGCCGGCCCGCGCTTCGCGTGGCCCTCGCCTTGCGAGTGAAGCGCGTCGAACAACGCTTTCGTGAGTTTGCCTGCAAGACGCCGCTGACTCGCATGCTCCGCAACGGTCATGGCGTGGCTGCGGGCGTTCTCTTCCAGCGACGGAAGGATCGACGTCGTCCAAAGCGTAGAAATGACCGCGCTTGAGCGCTCATCGACACCATCTTCTTGCGCTTCATCCAGCATCGCGTCGGTCTGGCGACCGTTCGTGACGCAGAGGTCATTCGCCATGCGCAGTCGCCTTTATAGTCTGAACGGTTTTTCCGGATTCATCCTTGCGATCCAGGAAGTCTGCAGGCGATGCAAGGGGGTGCCGAGCACATCCGGCTTGCAATGCAGGGCAGAGTCGGAGGTCGTAGTGGGCCATGCGCGTGCAGGTGTCAGCTTGCCGTGCAACCGCTCTGTTGGCCATGCGCTGCATCAACGTAGGCCCGGTAACGAGGGCCGCTCCTTGACCCCCATGCTGCAGCGTCTATGGCGGCATGTACGCGACCTTGAGCGAATACCACAAAGTGCAATTCGTCTGAGCGGCGTAGCGGCGCCATTCGTCGGCTAGCGCACGATCAGCGGGCTCTTGAAATCGCGCAGGTCAGGCACGTAGTTGGCAAAGGTGTTGGAGTAAACGATGCCAGGCTTGGCGCCGCAGACGATGGGAATGGCCTGGATGATGGGAATCGCAGTGGCGTAGTAGGCCGGCGTGGTCAAGTCTCCCGGCAGGAACTCGATGTTCTTTTCGACCGAGGCCAACAGCTCGAACTTGCAGCGCACCGAAACCGGCTCGCCTTCGATGGTGATCGTGTAGTAGTCACCGGGCAGCAAACCTTCGGGAAGGTCGCGCAGGTCGGTGTACCAGATCTCTTCCAGAGTGATGAATCGCCGGCCCTCGACGATGGCGTAATAGAGCAGATTGACGCCTGACCGCGTGCCCTTGCGCACCGTGGTCGGGATCAGCTTGATGTCCTCACGGGCAACGAAGTACTTCTTCTCAGACTCGATGCGATCGAGCTTGACGCCAAGAATGGCGCAGGTCGCTGCCAGTGTCTCGCTGTAGGCGCGGTCACCGGCGTTCTCTATCCACGGCTTCTGCGACAGATCCTGCCCATAGCCCAGCCCGCCGACCATGTCCGCGCTCGCTATGGTTCGGGTGTCGGCCAACTCCTGGACTTTGATGTGAGCGATGCGAGTCGTCGCACCGGTCAGGGTCGTGACGATGCGCTCGTACAGCCAGCCCGGATTCACGCCCGTGGCGTGAAGACAGGAGCCTCCCTTCTGGCAGGCGGCCTCCAGCTTGTCGGCCAGCGCCTGGGAGTGAAACGAGGGGTACCACCAGCCGATGGAGGTCACCATACTCTTGCCCGATTCCAGGATCCGGCAAGCGATGTTGGTCGTCTCGGAGTCGAGATCGACCCGTGCGCTCATGTTCGGACAGAACAGCACGCAGTCGGCGTCGGCCGTGATCATGCTTTCCTGATCGGTGGTCATGCGCATGCCTGTCGCCGGCAGCCCGAGATACTCCCCCACATCCTGACCGTCTTTGTCGGGACTGTAGGCGAGAACGCCCACCAGTTCGAGCTCGGGTTTCTTGGCAATCTCGCGCAGCAAGGCGTTGCCCACCACCCCCGGTCCCCACACGATCACACGGTACGGCGCTCTCATGTTCATCTCCTTTGCAGTCAACCAACCACACTACTGGGCCATGCGCCCACCATCGGTCAATATCCAAGAGCCGGTCGTGAAAGTGGCATCGCGGCACAGGTACAAGACCGCGGACGCCACTTCCTCGGCACGCCCCACACGCCCCATCGGATGGACGTTTTCGATCGCAGCCTTCAACACGGCGTCGCGCGCGACGAACTTCTCATAGCCAGGCGTCGTGACGGCGCCGGGGCACACGGCATTGACCCGTATCCCCTGTTTGGCGTACTCCAGCGCCACGGATTTCGTCAGGCCGAGCACCGCATGCTTGGCGGCGCTGTACAGCGGCATCATCTTTGTACCGTGCAGCCCCGACGCCGAGGAGTCGTTGACGATCGCCCCGCCGCCCGACCGCAGCATGAGCGGGATCTCGTGCTTCATGCACAGCCAGACACCTTTGACGTTGACGTCGAAGAGCTTGTAGTAATCGGCCTCGGTCTGCTCGGGCAATGGCTTTGGAACCTGTTCGATGCCGGCATTGTTGAAGGCGTAGTCGAGACGACCAAACGCCGCCATGGTCTGCTCGAGCGCGCGCATGATGTCGGCTTCGACGGCGACATCGCCGGTGACGGCGATGCAGCTGGCACCGAGCGATTCGAGGGCGACCTTCGCCGTTTGATTGCTTTCAGCGCGCCGGCCCATGATGGCCACGTTGGCGCCCAGTTGCGCGAACACTTGCGCAGTGGCCAGGCCGATGCCGTCGTTACCGCCCGTGATGAAGATCGTCTTGCCCTTCATGCGATGTCCCTCCTTGGAGGCTGGTGCAGAAATCGTCTGCGAAAGTTCACGAGTCAGCTTTGCGTCGAGTGGCTTGAGCTGTGGCAGCGTTCGCTCAGCGGCGCGCGAAGGTGAAGCCGGACGCCTCGCGATCCCAGGTAGTCGGCGTCTTCCCCTCATCCCGAAGCTGGTACTTCTGAACCTTGCCCGAGGGCGTGCGCGGCAGGTCGCTGCGGAACTCGATGTAGCGCGGCAATGCGAAGTACGGCAGATGCTCCACGGCCCAGGTGCAAAGATCGACCTCGGTGAGCGCCACGCCATCGCGAAGAATCGCCGTGACCTTGACATCGTCTTCGCCGACTTCGCTCAGCACGGAATGCACGGCAACGTCCCTGATCGCCTCGTGGTGAAGGAACGTTTTCTCCAGCTCGAAGCTCGAGATGTTCTCGCCACGCCGGCGCATGTAGTCCTTCTTGCGGTCGACGAAGAAGAGAAAACCGTCTTCGTCGATCCGGCCCAGGTCGCCGGTGTGCATCCAGAGGTTTCGCAAGACGTTCAGTGTCTCCTGCGGTCGCCGGAAGTAGCCGGCGAACATCACGTTCGGAAGTTTCGGCCGGCAGACAATTTCCCCGACCTCTCCCGGGGGGACCTCGATGTCGTTGTCGTCAAAGATCTTGACGTCGAACTCATGACTGTTGGGCTTGCCTGGCGAGCCCGGCTTGCTGGGCTCATGGGGCACCTGCATCGCGATGAACGACGCCTCCGTGAGGCCGTAACCACCGCTCAGGGTGGCGCAGCCAAAGCGTTCGCGCCAAGCCTTGTCGGTATCGGGCGGCATCGGCACGGCCACGCACACGCGCAAGGTGTGTCCGACCTGGTCCGGGTGATCCTTCGCGTTGGCGATCAGGTTGGCGAGTGAGCCGAGCATCGAGATCATGGTCGCGCCGGTGCGCTTGACCTCGGGCCAGAAGCGCGACACCGAGAATCGGTGGCCGATGCTGGCCCTCCCGCCGACGATCAGCGTGCCGATGACGCCGACCGCAAGGGCGCTGAGATGAAACAGCGGCAACGGAGTGAGGACCACATCGTCGGGGCGCCGCCCGAATGCCCTGGCGATCTGGTCCGCCAGCGTCACGAGGTAGTTGTGCGGCAGCATGCAGCCCTTGGACGGTCCGGTCGTGCCCGAGGTGTAGACGAAACACGCCAAATCGGACGGCCCGAGCTTGGGGTCGGGCAGGGGGTCGGACGACGAGTCGGCGAGCAGGCTTGCCCAGTCGTACTGCGGTTTGACGGTGATGGGTTCGTCGGGCTCGCCCAGCACGATCACCGATTCGAGTTCGGGCGTTCCCGCGCCGGCCACCAGTTGCACCCGCGATGCCAGGTCACCTTGGACGATGACCACCTTGACACCGGAGTCAGCGAGTTGATGTCGCAGGAACTCACCCCGGTACGCGGTGTTCACGGGCTGGTGGATCGCGCCGAGCTTCATGGTCGCGAAGAAACTCACGACCTGTTCTGGCCGATTTTCCAGCAGCGTGGCGACCCGGTCGCCACGCACGACCCCCAGGTCGGCCAGGGCATGCGCGAGGCGATCCGCGTCCTCGTCGATCTGACGGGCCGTGACCTGAATGCCCTCGAAGTCGAGGTAGGGTCCGTCCGGGTCGGTCTCGAGCCGCCGCGCCAGCACGTCGAGGAGTGTCATCTGTGGGCTATCGAGGGGCATGGTCGGACTCTCTTGAGGTGTTCGCTCTTGCGGGCTGGGAGGTGTTGCTCGCGGTCTTGGGATTCGAGGCCTGGCCCTCCGCGGGATGGGTCCAGGTCGCTGGCGGCGGATAAAAGCCGCGGAGCAAGCGCAAGGGCTTGAACGGTTGCCAGTTGTCGTCGGATTGGGCGAGTCGATCAAGCACGACGGCCAGCGCGACGACGTTCGTCGACAGACCGGTGTGGGTGCCGCCGATTTCGACGTTCTGGGCGAGGGGGTTCGGCGCGTTCGGGCCGGTCTCATCGATGCACAGCTGCCAAGGCGCGAAGCCATCCCGGCGGCTGTAGACCGCCGTCGTCGGCACGGTGATCGGAGGGCGGTGGTGTTCATGCACCTTCAACAGATCGAGTTCGGGCGCGATCGTCGCGACCATCTTTTCCCAACGCGCCCGCCCGATCATGTTGTGCGCGAACTGGTCCGCCTCGACCATTCTGAACGGACTGCCGAGCGTGATGACCTGACGCACCTTGTCAGGCTTGTCACGCGCGAGCATGCGGGCATAGGCCCCGCCCAGACTCCAGCCTATGACCGTGATCTTGGAATCGAACAGGGCATACAACTCGTCGACGCGGGCGCGCAGACCCGCCAACATCTTCTCGTTGAGCCCCATGTTCCTGCCCTGACCCCAGCCGTGCACGGAGTAGCCCAGATTGCGGATGCCCCAGCGCAGGAAGTAGGTCGAGCCGTCACCGCCCATGCCGCCAGGCAAGACGAGGACCGCGTGCCGATGGCCCCTGATGTGCATGATGCGCAGCAGCGGTTGCATGACGATGTAGGCAGCGCCCTCCAGCGGAAAGCGCAACTCCAGCAGATGCAGACGCCGGCTCATGGGCCCGACGGGCT
The DNA here is from genome assembly GCA_001770815.1 of Burkholderiales bacterium RIFCSPHIGHO2_12_FULL_69_20. Lineage (GTDB taxonomy): Bacteria > Pseudomonadota > Gammaproteobacteria > Burkholderiales > Burkholderiaceae_C > Pseudaquabacterium. Next base: position 17,742 of record MESD01000022.1, on the reverse strand, counting down.
CACGCTCGGGGCGCGACGCCTTGCCCGGCGTGCGAGGCGGCTTCTTGGGCGTCGTCATGACAGTCTCACCGCGCGAGGCCTGGGCTTTGCCGTCTTGGCCGTCTTGGCCGTCATGGCCGTCTTGGCCGTCTTGGCCACCTTCGCCGTCTTGGCCGCCTTCCCGGTCGTCGTGGCCCTGACTGCCTTGGCGGCCTGCGCCATCTCGGCCTGCAGGTGATGTTGAGCCGCGCGCCGCAGTTCGTCGAACGCCTGGTAGATGCACTCCTCATAGCGCTGAGGGTCCGGCATCGCGTCGCGGTCGGCCGTGAAGGTCATCACGAACTCGCCGTTGTAGCTCATCTGGATGTTGATCAGACCCAGGCCGTCTACCAGGGGGCCGAATCCGATCACGTGGGTCAGCTCGGTGCCGCCGAGGTAGAGCGGTTTGGGCGGGCCCGCCATGCCGGTAACGGCGGTGTTGAACTTGGAGAACAAGCCGCGCCCTGACCGGTTGCCAGCGGCCAGCATCAGTTTCATGGTCGGGCTGATGATGGCTTCGGGCAGCAGGTCGAGCAGGCCCGCCACATCGCGCGCGCCCAGCTTGGCCGTGGCGTTCTTGGCCGCGAGGGTTGACGCCCGCACGGCAGCCAGGCGCGCCAGCGGGTCGGCGATGTCCGTGGCCAGGGTCGCGAACATGCCCGAAAGCTGGTTGCCCAGGGCAGCGTGGTCGCCCGACCCGCGCACGTCGATCATGATCGCCGTCTTCATCGGGTCAGTCGGCAACTCGCCACGCTCGCCGAGGTAGGTTCGCAGGGCGCCGCCGAAGACGGCCACCGCGATGTCGTGCACGGTGGCGCCCTCGACGGCCGCGCGTATCGGCTTGGTGTCGGCCAGGTCGAAGAAGCACGCGCCCCACGACCGGTGGGGCGTGATCGGCCCGTTGAAGCGCGTCTCGGGCGTGCCCTTCGACGGCCCGGAGTCACCCCGCAGCCGCCGCCAGAGCGCCGGCAACGCCACCTGACGCAGCCCCGGCCAGGCGTTGCCCAGGGTGCGGCTGGCTGCCAGCGGCGTGCGCACGGCCTTGACACCGGCCCGCATCAGCAGACCCATCGACGTCGGTTCGGCCTCGAATTCCTGCGCCTTCGCCGGCGGTGGTGGAGGCAGAGCCTTTGGGTCGAGGCTGTGCAGCACACCCATGATGGCCAGAAAGGCCCGACCGTCCAGCGCCGCGTGATGCACCTTGAGGACCAGCGCGAACGAGCCCTTGGAGAAGCGCTCGATGGCGTCGAGGCCCTCGATCATGTACAGCTCCCACGGCGGGCGGGTCAGGTCCAGCGGTCGGGCGATCAAGCGGCAAACCTGCAGGCAGAACTGACGCCAGTCGCCGGGCGGCGGCAAGGCGATGTTGCGCATGTGGAACTCGAGGTCGAGGTTCTGGTCCTCCACCCAATACGGGCGGGCGAGATTGCCCGGGGTCCGTGCCAGCTTCAGGCGAAAAACGTCCATCAAGTGCAAGCGCGCCTGGAAATGGTCGACCACGTCCTGGAAGTTCATCCCCGCAGCGCCGGCCGGGCGGTCGTAGACCAGCACGATGCCGCCGTTCCACGGCGAATTGGGGCTGTCCATGGCGAGGAAGGTAGCGTCCTGCGCAGAAAGCTCGATCACGGCGGTCTCCTGTCAGATGAACAAGGACACGGTCTTGGTCCGGGTGAACTCCCGGATCGCCTCGATGCCGCCCAGCCGGCCCGAACCGCTGTGCTTGACGCCACCAAACGGCAGTCCCGGCGACGGCCCACCCGAGGGCATGCCGTTGATGAACACCAAGCCGGCTTCGAGGCTCTCGGCCATCCGGTGCACACGGCTGACGTTCTGTGAGTGAACGTAGGCGCCGAGTCCGTACGGCGAATCGTTGGCCAGGCGAACCGCCTCATCCTCGGTCTCGAAGCGCATGACCGAGAGCACCGGCCCGAAGATCTCCTCGCGGGCCAGTGGCGAGGCGTTGTCGACATCGGCAAAGACTGTCGGCTCGATGAAGTAGCCGCCGGCGAGATCACCCCCAAAACGCCCGCCCCCGGCGATGATCCGTCCCTGGCCGCTGGCGGCGGCATGCGACATCACGCCCAGGATGCGCTCGCAGGCCATCGAATTGACGATCGGGCCCATCATGGTGGTCTCCGAGAACGGGTCGCCGACGACGACGGCCTTGGTCAACTTGGCCGCCCGTTCGATGAATTCGTCGTAGACCGACGCCTGCACCAGCAAGCGTGTGCCGAGCACACAACCTTGTCCACCCAGGCTGAAACCGCCACCCACCACGCTGGCGACAGCGGCTTCGAGGTTGGCATCGTCGAAGATGATGGCCGGCGACTTGCCGCCGAGTTCCAGCGCCACCGGCTTGGGGCCGCTCTCGGCTGCGGCGACGAGCACGAAGCGCGCGCTCTTGGTGCTGCCCTCGAAGAACATCTTGTCGACGTCGGGTGAGCGGACCAGCCCCTCTCCAGCATGTGCCGTGCCAGACAGGATGTTGACCACGCCCGGCGGGAAGCCGGCTTCCAGGAAAAGCTGACCGAGGCGCAGCACCGCATACGGGGCCAGGCTCGACGGTTTGACGACGATGGTATTGCCGGCCGCGAGCACCGGCCCGAGCACCATGCAGGTGGCGATGACCGGCGCGTTGAACGGCGTGATCGCGCCGATCACGCCATAGGGCTCGTCCTTGGTGTAGGCATGCACGTGCTTGCCCTGGGACGTCGGGCGGACCTCGCCGCCGATGCGGTCGACCCATCCGGCGTTGTACTCCATGAAATCGGCTCCCCACATCGCACCGGCCAGGGCGGCCAGCTTGGGTACGCCAGAGTCGACGGTGGTCAGGGTGGCGAGGACATCGGCCTCCTTGCGGATCAGCTCGGCGACCCGCAGCAGCAGGCGGCGGCGCACGTCGGTGGACATCGCCTTCCAGGCTGGCAGGGCATCGCGTGCCGCCCGAGCGGCCAGCGCCACCTCCGCTGGACCGGCGAGCGGTACGCGGTTCGTCGGTACACCGGTCGCGGCGTAGACGTGCTCGATCTCGCCTCCCGTCAGGTCGGTGATGAGCCTTTCGCCGATCAGTGCGCCCAGTTTGGGCAGCAGATGCAGGGGTGCAGGTGTCATGGTCATGGCAGGTCTCCGTACGCCAGGTGTGATTTCCGAGCCGCGCTACGACACGGCGTCGTTGGGCAGTCAGCGGGATTCATGCAGGTGTTGTGTGCGGTTGAAGAAGCTATAGGTCGCTTGGCAGCCGTTGGCCCGTCAAGCCATGCGGCCGAACCTCTCGGTCAGATCAAGGCGCATGCGATCTGCTTTTCACCCGCACCCTGCCGCTCAGCGGCCCGGGAGCCGCGGATCATTTCTGCGGCCCGCAGTCCCATCGCCATGGCCGCGCCGTTGGTGTTGCCCGAGATCAGCGTGGGCATGATCGATGTGTCCACGACACGCAGCGCCTGCACGCCGCGCACGCGCAGTTGCGGATCGACGACTGAGCTGGCATCGGCACCCATGCGGCAAGTGCCCGACACATGGAAGGCCGTAGAGCCGAACTGCGAATACGCCTCGACGAGTTCATCGTCGCTGACGAACGCCGGGCCAGGCTGGGTCTCCGCCACCACATAAGGCGCCAGCGCCGGCTGTGTCAGGATGCGGCGCATGGCGCGCACCAGGTCGACCGAATGTCGCTTGTCGCGCTCGGTGTGCAGGTAGTTGGCGTCGATCACCGGCGCGGCTCGGCCATCGCGTGAGCTGATCTGCACCGAGCCCTCGCTGTCGGGTGTGGTGAAGTAGCCGACCCAGGTCATGCCGGGCTGGTCCTCGAGCACCACCTTGCCGTCCTTGACGTTGATCGAGTACAGGCCGATGCCCAACTCGGCGTCGGGGCGCGGTAAATCGGGGCGGGTCTTGATCAGGCCGCAGACCTCGTGCGCGGCGCAGGTCATCGGGCCCGACTGCGAGGTGAAGTAGCGCAGCAAGTTCTTGCCGAGGCGCCAGCCCTGGTATTCGCGGTTCAGGCTGCCCTCGTGCAGACGCACCTGCATCATCATGCAGCGGTGCTCCAGCAGGTGGCGGCCCACACCCGCCGCGTGCGCCACCACCGGAATGCCCAGGCGCTGCAGCAAATCGGCCGGGCCCACGCCGGAGGTCTGCAACAGCATCGGCGTTTGCAAGGCACCGGCGCTCAGGATCACCTCGCGCGCGGCGCGCACGATCGACAGGCCGCCGCCTTTCGCGTCACACAGTTCGACACCCACGGCCCGTGTGCCCTCGAACATCACGCGTTGTACGTGCACGCCAGTGCGGACCACCAGGTTCTTTCGCGACCGCGCCGGATCGAGGAAGGCCTTGGCCGCGCTCCAGCGCTTGCCGTCGCTGATGGTGCGCGGCTGGTAGCCCAGGCCGCCTTGCAGCGCCGCGTTGACATCTTCAACCCGCGGCACACCGGCTTGCACGCCGGCATTCAGGATGGCCTCGTACAGCGGGTTGTCGTTCGGATGGATCGACACCTTCACTGGTCCGCCCACGCCGCGCCATTCGGCTTCGCCGAGCTCGTGGTCTTCCATCGCCTTGTAGCAGCGGCCAATGTCGGTCCAGCCCCAGCCCTCACAACCTGCGGCGGCCCAGTCGTCGTACTCCGACGGCAGGCCGCGCATGTAGACCATGCCATTGACCGAACTGGAGCCGCCCAGGGTGCGGCCCTTCAGCCAGTCTTCAGTGCCGCGGCCCGGGCCCTTGCTCGCCTTATAGCTCCACACATGCGGGTTGCCCGGTGTGAGCAGCTTGCCGATGCCGCGTGGCATGTGGATCAGCGGGCTGGTGTCGGGCGGGCCGCTTTCGAGCAGCAGCACCCGGCAGGCTGGGTCAAGGGTCAGCTCGCTCGCGAGCACGCAGCCCGAAGAGCCGGCGCCTACGACGATGAAATCAAAATCCATTGCGGCCTCAACGAGTTCGCGACTGCCGTTCGACACCGAGGTCTTGCTGCCGACCCGGGTGCTCAGCCGATGGGATAGGTGATTGCCTTTTCGGCCATGAACTCATTGAGCCAATTCGGGCCGAACTCACGCCCGATGCCTGAGTGCTTGTAGCCACCGAACGGCGCCTGGACGAACAGGTCGCCGGTGCCGCCGTTGATCGCCACACCACCGGTGCGCAAGCGCAGGGCGATGCGGTAAGCGGCCGCCGGGTTGGCCGACATCACGCCACCATTGAGGCCGAAGCGGGAATCGTTGGCCAGCGCGACCGCTTCGTCGTCGGTGTCGAAGCCGATCACGACACCGATGGGGCCGAAGATCTCCTCCTGCGCGATGCGGGAGCGGTTGTCGACGTCATCAAACAGGGTCGGTTCGTGGAAGTAGCCTTTGTCGAGGCCTGCCGGTCGCCCTCCACCCAGCACCAGCTTGGCGCCCGCGTCGCGACCGATCTGGACGTACTCCGCGGTCTTCCTGCGGGCGGCTTCGCGAATCAGGGGGCCCACGATGACGCTGGGATCGGCAGGGTTGCCGACCTTGAGTGAGCTGGCGATGGCCTTGACCATCTCGACGAAAGCCGGCCGGATCGAGTTGTGCACCAAGTAGCGCGTGAGCAATGCACAACCCTGTCCAGCGTGCATTGTGAAGCTGAAGGCAGCCATCGCAGCGGCCTTCTGCAGGTCGGCATCGGCGCGCACGATCATCGCGGACTTGCCGCCCAACTCGAGATGCAGCTTCTTCAGCGTTGACGCAGACTGCGCCATGATCGCCTTGCCGACCGTATCCGAACCGGTGAAACTGAGCAGATCCACCCGCGGGTCGGCCGTGAGTTGTTGGCCGACTTCAGGCCCCCCGGTGACGATGTTCAAGGTGCCCGGTGGCAAACCGGCCTCGGCGGCGATGTAGCCGAGGAACAAGGCGCTGAAGGGCGTGAACTCCGATGGCTTGAGCACCACCGTGTTGCCGGTCAACAAGGCCGGAACGGCTTTCGCCAGGTTCAGCAGCAGGGGATAGTTGTGGGGCGTGATGCCCACCACGACACCATAGGGTTCGCGAACGGTCACGCCGGTGGCGAAGATGTCTCTGCCCGCGAAATACGGATTGGGCTTGAACTCGAGCGCCAAGGGCTCCGGCTCGATGCGTGTGGCGAGCTTGATCGCATACTCTGACGCGGCAATCGCGCCGCCGAACTGGGCGCCGTTCATCAACATGGCGACGACGCCGACCTCAGCGGTAAGCAGCGCCTTGATCTCGTCCGAGCGCCGCTGCAGGATTGCAAGAAACTTGCGCATCACGGCCGCTCGCTCTTCAAACGACATCAGCGGCCAAGGGCCGTGGTCAAAAGCGTGGCGGGCGGCAGCGATGGCCGCGTCGACATCGTCCTTGCCGCCCATGGGGGCCGTACCGATGGCGACCTCGGTAGCCGGGTTGACGATGACGTGATGCTCGCCTGTCGCCTTGACCCACTCGCCGCCGATGAAAAGCCCCGGCACATTCGTGAAAGGTACGTTCATGTCCATATCGATTCCCTAGAAAAACTCAGCTCTCGCAACCCTGGATCTCTTCGTGCGCGCAGCAAACTCAAGCAAAACGATGTTCTTCAGTAACCCAATGAAATGTTCGCCGGGCCCTCCACAGATGGGATTGCCGCGTCGATCAGCGAACTCATTTCGACTGCTCTCCTTCAACTCGACATCCACACCTGGGCGCACGCAAAAGCCCTCTCCATGTCACGGCACGCAACCGTCTGTCAGACGGCATGCGAATGCAGGCGTCGCAGCCTCAGATTGACCGAACTCAAGATGCCGGTCTAGGCGGATCTCGCTCGCTCACCGCATTGCTGCAAGTCTGTCGCCATGCCACTTGCAATCACCTGATTGACGTCAATATAAGACGTTTTATGAGAAAGTGTTCATTTGAATGCTCGGGGTTTACCTCAAGAACCTGTCGCCCGCTGCGAATCCGAATCGGCCAATCTTCTACCGAAGCAGGCGTGCCCGGCTCCCTTGAGCCAGTGCGCAGTTCGGCAATCGGTGCGCGGAGTCGGGGCACTGTTGCTAACTCAGATCAGCGGCGGCATGACCGCCAGCGAGGCTGGCGTCACGCGGCCGGGACCGTCGCTTGTGAACGCATCCTGTCTAGGAGAACGTTGCCCTGAGATCGCAGCGCTGATATAAGCGCCCTCAGGGCGGCCGGGTCACGTCCCGTCAAGATCGGACCAGCATCGTGGTGGTCTGGCACCGGCGTACAACCAGCGGCGATCGAAGGCATGTGCTTGCCGTCGAAACACGCCATTCCAAGAGGAGACAGGACATGAGGAAACCATATCGCCTGATGGTCTGAGGCCCCGGCCGCATGGGCAGGATGTGCATCTGGGAGATCACCTAGTCCAAGGCCTTCGAACTGGTGGGCGTACGCGCCTACAGCGACTCGAAGAACGGCGTCGATGCCGGCGCGCTGATCGGCGTGGAGCCATTGGGCGTGACCGTCTCCACCGACGTCGCCTCGCTGCTGATGATCGACTGCGACTGCATCGTCTTCTGCTCGCGCGACGACGGCACCTACCCCCACGATGACGAGATCCTGATGCTGCTCGCGGCAGGCAAGAGCGTCGTCACGCCGCTGCCCTACCAGGAGGCCAGACTTTGCCGTGACGCTGACTTCGTCGCACGTCTGGACGAGGCCTGCCGCACCGGCCGCTCGGTCTTCCATGCCGGCGGCATCGATCCTGATCTGATGAGCGACCGCATCCTGCTGGGATTGACGGGCGCTTGCGCCGACGTCAAGTCAGTCCGGCTTCAGGAGTGCTGGGACTGCAGCTTTGCTGAGGAAGTGCCGCTGCCTCACGCGGGATTTGGGATGTCGCCGGCGGATGCCGCGAAGATCGAGGTGACGAAGACCATCGCCAACAACTTCAACACGGCCATCGTCCGCACCGCCGAGCGCGTGCTCGGCGTCAAGTACGACCGCGTGGCCGATGGCCACGACTACGTGCCGACGCCGGTAGACATCGAGGCCCCCTTCCTCATCCCGGCCGGCACGGTCGGCCGCATCACACACCGCATGCAGGGATGGGTGGATGCCATCGGGCCGGACCCGTTCTTCACCATTGAAGTCAACTGGCTCATAGGCAACGGCATGCTGCCCGAAGGCGTAGCGCCCGGGCAGTACTACGTCGGCACGATAGAAGGCAGGCCATCGATCCGCATGGCGCTGGACCTGAAGGTCTCGCACAAGAGCAACGACCGTGTCTTCAAGCTCGGCAACATGGCGGTCGAGCCGTCCTACGTGGCGACGCTGGTGCCGTGCCTGCAGGCCATTCCCCATGTGTGCGCCGCACAGCCCGGCGTCCTGCCTTCGTTCGGCCCCAGCCTTCACTGGATGGCAGACCTGCGCGACAGTGTCGCCGCGGAGCAATCCAGCAAGGTGGCGCCAGGCTCAACCGACGATCGAACAGTTTCCGCTGGAAGCACAGTTCGCAGCAGACGACGCCGGACTGCTGACGATAGCAAGCCGGTGCTGTGTGCCAGGGGGCGCCCCGCGACTTGGCGCGGTACCGGGAGCCCGTGCGGACTCGGCGCTGGCTTCATCAGCCTGCCAATTCAACGGGCGATCGAAGTCTTTGCGCGACTGCTCTACCCCTCACCATAGTGGGCCGCCGCGGAGCCGGCGCCGCCGAACTAGGCGACGCGCAGACCCCAGTCTCAACCCAGGCCCAGGGCCATCTTGACACCCGCGTCTTCATACGATCCGGTGATCCCGGAGCTGACATGGCCTTGGTCGACCATCAGCGTGATGCCGCTGATGCCGCTGGCCGCGCCACTGCCGAGAAACGCCATTGCATTGGCCATCTGCTGTGGCATCAAGGTCGGCACGCCCGCTGCGGCCCGGTAGCCCGCGCCGAAGCCCAACCAGAGGTCGGCGTTGGCACGCGCCAAAGGTGTATCGGTGGGGCCAGGGAGAATCGCATAGATACGGAACCCCTGCTTCAGCAATGGAAACGCTTCCTGGGCGATGTAGGTGTTCATGGCCAGCTTGCTGAACGCGTAGCTGTCGGCGCCTTCATGCGAAGCCACCCACGCCGCCGCGCTGTCCCAGTCGGGCGTCTTCAGGAATTCCTGGGTGAGCGCCAGGTTGCGCTGCCAACTCAGGCCTGCGACCGACGAGATCATCACGACCGCGCCACCGCGCCGGAGCAGCCCCAAAGCGATCAATCGGTGCACGATGAGGCGCTGACTGATGAAGTTGATCAGCATCAGCCCCTTCGTGCCGTCGGCCACGCCGGCGCAAAGAAACAGCACATCCACCGGTTGCTTGATCTGGTCGATCGCAGTGTCGACGCTGACCCGGTCGCGCAGATCGACCTTGATGACCTGTCCGGCGGCATAGGTGACATCCGCCACGTCCATCACCACGACCTCGGCACCCAGCGTCGCCACCGTCTCGGCGGTCGCCGCGCCCATGCCGGAAGCGCCGCCGACGACCAGGACTCGCTTGCCTGTGTAGGCGAAATCTCCGATGTTTGCCATGGTCCCAGCTTCTTTCGTGAAAGGAACATAAGCATAACTTCTGTTTAATTGTTTGTGAACCACTCTGCACCCTGCCTGGCCTCGCCATGGCGGGCGGTAGGAACAGCCGGGTTGTTTGACGCCGCACGAGAAATGCACCGTCCTCGCTCTGATCGGTTGCCGCACTCTTGCTTGACGGCGTGACGCACGCCAACCCACCGTCGCGCTGATTCGCAGGCGAGAACTCAGAGTAAACACCAGTGTCACTCCATCATTAATTGAACATACTTCAGTTGTATGTTCATTTATGGACTCCACATTGAACGCCCTACCCCCCATTTCCGCCGACGCGCCTAACAACCCGCTGGTCGTGCCACAGGGCTCGGGGCGAGTCACCGCCCGGCCAGCCTTGGGCAGCCTCGAGTTGGCTGGCCGCACGTCCCGATGGACATGAGTGTTCCCGCCGCAGCGTTGGCCGAGTCGGGCGATTGCTCCGCGCTGCCGGTCGGTGACCACCGCGTGCGGGTGGCAGAGCAGAAGCGGGAGCGCATGCGCGAGCGCCTTATCGACGCCACGATGGCCGCCTACCTGGGCTGCGAGCCTGATCGCCATCCTGTGGTCGAAGATGTCATCCGCATCGCCGACGTGTCGCGCGGCAGTTTCTACAAGCACTTCGACGCCATCGACAGCGTCTTCGCCGAGATCGGCCGGCGCATGGCGCAGGAGATGCTGTCCAGTTATGTGCATCTGGCTGCGCCACTGACCGACGGTGCTGCACGTATTGCCCTCGGGCCGCTGATGGCGCTGGCTCGATCGGCGATGGAGCCTCGCCACGGCGCCTTCATCTCGCGCGTGGACTTCATCGACTTTCTCGCCAGCAACCAGTCCCGCGGCAACCTCGTCGCGCTGCGCCTGCAGGACGGTCGCGCCCGAGGTGAGCTGCACTTCGAATCAGTGGACGCCGCCGTCGACCTGGTGGTCGGCCTCAGCCTGGAAGGCGCTCGCCGAATCCTGCGCACTCGCACGCTGGACGGCGCTTACATCCGCGAGCTCGCTGCGATGGTGCTGCGCGGCCTGGGAGTGCCCCCGCCCGACGCCGATCGTGCCGTGGCCCTGGCGTGGCAGCGACTGGTAGACGAAGCGGCTTCCCTGCACTGGTGGCGGCCTGTTGGCCCCGCCTGAACCCGAACCCCTACACCCTAGGATTGCCCTTGTCGTCATCCACGAACTACGACGTCGCCGTCATCGGCGGCGGCCACAACGGCCTCGCGGCGGCCTGCTATCTGGCCGCCGAGGGCAGCAAAGTCATCGTCGTCGAGGCGCTGGCCAAGGTCGGCGGCATGGCCTCGTCCGGCTACCTGATCCCCGAGGCGCCGCAGCACCTGGTGCACCCCTGCGCACTCGACCTGATGTCGCTGCGGGTGCATCCGATGATGCCGCAGGAGCTGCAGCTAGAGCGTCACGGCTTCCGCCAGACCGAGATGAACCCAGGCTACGTCTACCTGCACCCGGATGGCAACTCGCTGGTGTTCGGCCGCAGCGCCGAGCAGACGGCCGCCGAGATCCGTCGCTTCAGCGAGCGCGACGCCGCCGAGTTCATCGACCTGATGAAGCTGGTCAACGCCTTCATCGACATGGCGATCCCGATGATGCGGGTCGACCCCGCACAGAAAAACCTGGGCGCCAAGTGGAACGCGCTGAAGGTGCTGCTGAAGAACCGGCGGCTCAAGCCCGACATCATGGGCTTGATCGGCAGCCCGGCCTACACATCGATCATGGAACGCTTCGAGCATCCGGTCACCCAGTCGGCGCTGTGCTGCCTGCTCGGCGCCGCGGGCCCTATCAACGCCGAAGCCACCGGCATCTACTTCGCGCTGCTGGGCTTCATCCAGCGCTTCGGCCTGGGCCGCGCGGTGGGCGGCATGCAGACGTTGCCGAACGCGCTGGCCGCGCGCCTGACCGAGTTGGGTGGCGAGATTCGCGTCAATGCCCCAGTCGCCGAGATCCTGGCCCGCGACGGACGTGTGCAAGGCCTGCGCCTGGGCGATGGCAGCACCGTCCAGGCCCGCGCCGTGATCGCCGCTGTGCACCCCAAGGTGGCGCTGGAGATGGTGACCCCGGGCGCGATTGAGCGCCGCCTGCTCACCCGCGTCGCGCTGGCGCCGGCCAACGGCCACGGCGGCGCGCCGGTCAAGGTCGATGTCGCACTGCGCGGACAGGTCCGCGCCACGCGCCACGAGGCCCAGCGCCCCGACAAGCTGAGCTTGCGCCAGAGCGTACTGCTGATCGGCACCACCGAGGCGGTGCTCGACAACTTCAAGTGCGCGGCCCGAGGCGAAGTCTCGAAGTTGCCCTACCTCTGGGCCACCGCTCCCAGTGCGGTCGACCCCACCCAGGCGCCCGAAGGCCAGGACATCGCCTACTTGTACCCGGTGGCGATGCCGGTTGACCCGCGCGAAGGGTGGAATGCCATCCGCGCCAGCGTCGCCCAGCAGGTGATCGACCAGACCGACGACTACCTGCCGGGTCTCAAGTCACTGGAGATTGGCCGCCGCATGGAGGCTGCACCCGACTTCGCGGCGCGCCTGAACGTGCCCAACGGCTGCGTGGTGCATGTCGACACCGGCGCCACACGCTCGTCGACGATGCGGCCGGCCTACGGCCTGGGCGGCGACACGTTGCCGGTGGCAGGCCTGTTCTTCGGCGGCGCCGGCATCCACCCCGGCGGCGGCATCAACGGCCTGCCGGGGCGCATCGCGGCGGGGCGCGTCAAGCGCTTCCTGGGCAAGTGAGCGGCCGCAGCACCACCGACATGCGTACCGACATCACATCGACAAAGGGCCCGCTGCCACGCGATGGCCTGTTCCAGCCACCTGGCAACGGCGTGCTGCCTGCGCGCTTCATGCACTGAAGGCGCACCGATGCAGACCCAACGATTCACCGACAAGGTCGTGCTCGTCACCGGCGCTGGCCGTGGCATCGGCAAGGCCATCGCCGAGGCCTTTGCCGCCGAGGGCGCCAAGGTGGTGGTCTCCGCGCGCACGCCGGCTCATGGCCAGGCGGTGGTCGATGGCATCGGCCAGCGCGGCGGCCAATCGGTGCTCACCGTCGGCGACGTGGGCCGGCGCGAAGACGTGCGCACAATGGTCGCCGCGGCCACCGAGGCCTTCGGGGCCCTGGACGTGCTGGTGCACTGCGCCGCCGACGCCGCCACGGCCAAGGTGGCGCAGATGGCCGAGGACGAGTTCGACTGCCAGGTCCACGCCAACATCCACTCGCTCTTCTGGCTGGCCAAGGACGCGGTGCCGTCGCTGGCCCGAACCGGCCTGAACGGCGCTGACAAGGGCCGGCTGATCTTCATATCGTCGGGTGAAGGCAACCGCAGCCACACCCCCGGCCTGGTGCCCTACGGCGCCAGCAAGGCCTACATGAATGCCTTCGCCCGCACGCTGGCGCGTGAAGTCGGCCCGCAGGGTGTGCTGGTCAACGTGGTCGAGCCCGGGCTGATCCTGTCGGACCGGCTGCGCGAGCATCTGGACGACGCGGTCAGCGCGCGCCTTTGCAAGAACTTCGCCGTGCCGCGACCGGGCCAGCCGGCCGAGATCGCCGCGGCCGTGCTGTTCCTGGCCTCGCCCGATGCGCTCTACATCACCGGCAGCTCGCTGCTGGTGGACGGCGGCGCCACGATGGCGCCGATTCCCGGCATCGACGACCACCTCTGACCCCTTTGAAAGGATCCCGACATGAGCAACAACGCCAACACCACCAACGCCGAGAAGCTGGAGCAGGCCTACGCCAGCGTCTCAGACACCTACCGCGGCAAGACCGATGACTTGTACGGCGCCTGCCGTGACATGCGCAAGACCACGCGCGTGTACGAAGGCGACTTCATTGCCAAGTTCCTGGGCGTGCCCACCAACGCCGGCCAACAGGCAGGCACTCGCCCGACGTTTGCGATGTTCCAGTACCAGGACGTGCTGAACGTGCTGAAGGATGCCACCAACTACACCAGCGGCTTCATCCTCGAAGGCATGGGCAAGGTCTGGGACGGATTGATGATCCTGGGCATGGACGGCGAGGCCCATCGCAAGGTGCGTGCGCTGCTGCAGCCGTCCTTCATGCCCGAGAACGTCAACAAGTGGCGACCCAAGATCGACCGCGTGGTCCGCGAGGACTTCCTGCTGCCGATGGTCGGCAAGAAGCACGCCGATCTGATGGAGATGGGCCTGCACTTCCCGGTCCGGGTGATGTACGCGCTGGTCGGCTTCCCCGAGGACAAGCCCGACGAGTACAACCAGTACGCAGCCTGGGCGCTGTCGATGCTGGCGGCCAACCAACTCGACAAGACCAAGGCCGAGGAAGGCCGCAAGATCGCGGCCGCGGCGGTCAAGAGCCTGTACGACGCGCTGATGGTGCAGGTGCAGAAGCGCCATGCCGAAGGGGTCAGCGGCGACGACCTGATCAGCCGGCTGATGCGGGCCGAGTACGAGGGCCACAAGCTCAACGACCACGAGGTCGCCACCTTTGCCCGCTCGCTGCTGCCCGCTGCGGGCGAGACCACCACCCGAACCTTCAGCGCCGCGATGACCTTCCTGCTGACGATGCCCGGCCTGCTCGACCGCGTGCGCAACGACCGCACGCTGGTGCCCAAACTGATCGACGAGGCGGTTCGCTTCGAGCCCTCGTCCACCTTCAAGGTGCGCGAGACCGCGGCCGACGTCGAGATCGGCGGCGTGAAGATCCCCAAGGGCTCGTTCGTGCAGTGCATGGTGGCTTCGGCCAACCGCGATGAGACCGTGTTCGAGAACCCCGACGTCTTCGACATCGACCGGCGCCAGAAGCCCTCGTTCGGCTTCGGCTTCGGCCCGCACATGTGCATCGGCCAGTTCGTGGCCAAGCTCGAACTGCTGTGTGCGATCAACGGCATCCTCGACCTGTTCCCCAATGTGCGGCTAGACCCCACGCACCCGGCGCCCAAGATTGAAGGCGCCCACCTGCGTGGCGCCAAGCATGTGCACGTGATCTGGGATTGAGGCACGCGCGATTTCTTCAGTCCACCCGACTCTCCGTCTCCTGCCCCACTGAAAGCGAGTCCACCATGCGAACATCCCACCGTTCCGAGAAACTCGAACAAGCCTTCATGGCCCTGTCGGCCAACTACCGCGGCACCGACATCGACCTGTACGCGGTATGCCGCGACCGGCGTGCCAATTCGCCGGTGTTCACAGGCGACTTCATGAACAGCATCGGCGTGCCCACGCATGCCGGCGCCAGCCACGGCAACCCGACCTTCACGCTGTTCAAGTACAACGACGTGAAAGCCGTGCTGCAAGACGCCGCCACCTACACCAGCGGCTTCATCGCCAAGGGTTTCGGCAGCTTCTTCAGCGCCGACGGGCTGATCATCCTGGCGATGGACGGTGACCCGCACCGCGCCGCCCGCGGCCTGCTGCAACCGGTGTTTGCGCCCAACGCCGTACTGCCCTGGCGCACCGCGATCGAACACCAGATCCGCGACGAGTTCATCCTGCCGCTGGTGCCCGACAAACGCGCCGACCTGCTGGACTTTGGCCTGTACTTCCCGATCCGCGTCATCTACGGGCTGATCGGCTTCCCGGACGACGAGCTGGGCAACTTCTACGAGTACGCGGCAATGGGCCTGTCGATCCTGGCCGGCCCGCAGCTCGATCCGACCAAGGAGGCCGAATCGCGCGAGCGCGCGATGAAGGCCACCAACACCTTGTACGAAGCCGTGCTGGCCCTGGTCAAGCGCCGCCGTGCCGAGGGCGCACCCGGCGACGATCTGGTTTGCCGACTCCTGCGCGCCGAGTTCGAGGGCCGCAAGCTCGACGACCATGAGATCACCACCTTCGCGCGCTCGATGGTGGCCGCCGGCGGCGAAACCACCACCCGCACCTTCAGCTCGATCATGACCCTGCTGCTGCAACGACCGGCGCTGGTCGAGCGGGTGCGCAACGACCGCAGCCTGGTGGCCAAGCTGATCGACGAGAGCGTGCGCTTCGAGCCGGTGTCCACCGTCAAGGTGCGCCAGGCCGCGCGTGATGTCGAGATCCGCGGCGTGCTGATCCCCAAGGGCGCGATGGTGCAATGCGTGGTGGCCTCGGCCAACCGCGACGAAGAGGCGTTCGAGAACAGCGACAGCTTCGACATCGACCGCCGGCAAAAGCCTTCGTTCACCTTTGGCTTTGGCCCGCACATGTGCATCGGCCAATACCTGGCGAAGATGGAACTGTCGATCGCGATCAACGCCGTGCTCGACCTGTTCCCCAACATCCGGCTCGATCCGGACCGCCCGGCCCCCGTCATCGCCGGCAGCATGCTGCGCGGCGCCTCGTCCGTGCCCGTCATCTGGGATTGAGCCACACCATGCGCAGCTTCAACACCATCCCCGAACGCGCTGACTTCGCCTACCAGTGCCTGGTCGGCCCGCAGAAGGTCAGCGGCGCCAAGCTCGCCGACCTGCGCGACCACTTCGGCCTCAAGCTGACCAAGCACATGCCCTTCGGCAGCGTGCGCGACGAGGAAGGCCACATCTACTCGATGGTGCGGGCCCTCAACGCACCCGGCAGCACGCCCAACCCGACCAAGTTCATCTACCAGAGCACCCGCCTGGACGGGCAGAACATCCGCATCGACAAGGCCAACATCGCGCCGCGCGCGCTGACGATGTTTCCGGCGCGCGGCCTGGACGGAGACACCGCCTGGTGGTCCAGCCTGCCCGACGACACCGGCGCGCCCTGGCGCCTGAGCGCCTCGGGTACCGACTTCAGCTGGAAAGAACAGGGCTTGTTCGACCTGACCGGCCGCCTGATCGGCAACGGCATGCAGTGGTACCTGCCGGGCGTGGACTGGGGCACGTTCTACGTGGCGCAGCTCTACGACGTGGCCGGAACCTGCGAGGGACGCCCTGTCAAGGGCGTGATCTCGCTGGACCAGTGCTGGATGGCCGAAGGCGGCGCGATCCACATGCAGAAGGATCTGATCGTCAACCACAAGATGCACGTGATCTGGTGGAACTTCGCGACGCTCTACAAAGACGGCAGCTGGGACCTTGGCTCATTCCTGGTCGGCCACGACAAGCTCGGCTACGCGATCTTCCAGAACGAGAAGGGCGAGGTGCGCTGCACCACCGACATCGAAGGCACGGTGCGCCACCAACGCGACGGCTGGTTTGCCGAAGAGGCCCGCATCGTGCTCGAGGGCCAGGAGGAGTGGGAATTCCTGCCCGACCCCAAGGGTCACATGGTCGACTTCGTCGGCGGCTTCGTGGTGACGGCGCAGCAGGAAGGCCGCTGGCGCCGCGTGGGCGACACGCGCGAGCCCGACCGCTGGATGGCCTGGGGCGAGAGCGACAAGCGCAACGGCACTTCGCGCAACGTGCGCGGCACCGAATGAGGACGAGACCATGGACAAGCAGATCATCGAAGATTTCGCCCATGCCCAGGTCAGGGCCTGGAACGCCGGCGACAAGGCCGGCTTCCTGGCCGCGTACCGCAAGGTGGCGCCCAAGGGCCTGCTGATCGAGTACGTGGGCCGAGGGCCAGCGGCCGACGGCTGGCCGGTGCTCGAAGGCATGTGGGCGCAGCAGAGCGCAAAGATCGAGATCGAGGAGGTGGCGCTGGTGATCAACGGCAACGAGGCCGCCTGCCACAACCGCAACAAGGTGCGCGGCACCGCCATGGCCATCGAAACCATCGAGTTGTACCGCTTCGACGACGGCCAGCTGAGCGTGCGCTACTTCGTGCGCCAGCCCTGACCCTTCCCACGCCAAGGACGACCTGATGGGCACGCTCACCCCCGAAGCCATCGCGCGCTTCATGCACGGCCAGGTGCAATGCTGGAACGCGCACGACAAGGCCGGCCTGCTGGCCCACTACCGCGCCGTGGCACCCAACGGGCTGGACATCGACTACGTGGGCCGCGCGACCCAAGCCGACGGCTGGTTCGTCATCGAAGAGATGTACGACAAGCACAACGCCCAGTTCCGGCTCGAGGTGGTGACCACCATCGTCAACGGCAACGAGGTGGCGGTGCACCACCGCAACTGCGTCGTCGGCACCGATCTGGTCATCGAGAGCATCGAGACCTACCGTTTCGATGCCGGGCGATTGTGGGTGCGCTACTACCTCAAGCCACCGGCGCCGGGCCCCATCGACCTGGGCCAGTTCAGGGGCTTCGCGGCAGCGAACTGAGCGTCATTGGAAACCGGACCGCAACCATGCTCAGCAAATACGACGAAC
>MESD01000021.1:86102-89484 GCA_001770815.1 Burkholderiales bacterium RIFCSPHIGHO2_12_FULL_69_20 | reverse complement strand
TCGCCGCCGATGAAGAACATGCTCATCAGGATGGCCGAGGCCACCACGCCCAGCGGATGCAGCCGCCCGACGAAGGCCACGATGATGGCGGCGAAGCCGTAGCCCGCGGGCACGTGCGGCGTCAGTTGGCCCAGCGGTCCGGCCGCTTCGAGCCCGCCGGCCAGGCCGGCCAGCCCGCCCGAGAGCAGCAGCGCCAGCCACAGCGCGCGGCGCGACGAGAAGCCGGCATAACGCGCCGCCGCCGGGGCCAGACCACCCACCTGCAATTGAAAGCCGGCATAGGTACGGAACAGCAGCAACCAGCCCAGCGCCACCGCGCCCAGCGCGATCAGCACGCCGATGTTGGCGCGTGAACCCTCGATCAGCTTGGGGACACGGGTGATCGCCTCGAAGGTGATGGTCTGCGGAAAGTTGTAGCCCTTGGGGTCCTTCCAGGGCCCGTAGACCAGGTAGCCCAGCAGCAGCTCGGCGACGTAGACCAGCATCAGGCTGACCAGAATCTCGTTGGCGTTGAAACGGTCGCGCAGCAGCGCCACGATGCCGGCCCACACCATGCCGCCCAGCACGCCCGCGGCCAGGATCGCCACCACAATGGCGCGCGAGCTGTCGGGGCCGGCGGTCATCGCCACGCCGCCGGCGAAGATGGCGCCAACGATGAACTGCCCCTCGGCGCCGATGTTCCACACGTTGCTGCGGTAACAGATCGACAGGCCCAGCGCGATCAGCGCCAGCGGCGTGGCCTTGATGGCGATCTCGCTCCAGGCATAGGCGTTCTTCACCGGTTCGACGAAAAACATCTGCAGCCCACGCACCGGGTCCTTGCCCAGCGCGGTGAACAGCAACACGCCCAGCACCACGGTGATCAACAGCGCAATCAGCGGCGAGGCGATGCTCATGGCCTGCGAGGGCTGCGGCCGCGCTTCAAACTTGAACATGCGCGGCCTCCCGGATGACATGGCTGGCATCGTGGCCGGCGCCGTCCCACAGCCCCGACATCCAGATGCCGATCTGCTCGACCGTGGCCTCGGCCACCGGCACGCTGGGCGACATCCGGCCCTGCGCGATCACCAGCAGCCGGTCGCTGATCTCGAACAATTCGTCCAGCTCTTCGCTGACCACCAGCAGCGCGCAGCCCTCGTCACGCAGTTTCAGCAGCGCCCCGCGGATCTGCGCGGCCGCGCCCACGTCGACGCCCCAGGTGGGCTGGCTGACGATCAGCAGCTTGGGGCCGGCGTCGATCTCGCGGCCGACGATGAACTTCTGCAGGTTGCCGCCCGACAGGCTCTTGGCCGCCGCACCCGGGCCACCGGCCTTGACGTTGAAGCGCGCGATCAGGTCGGCCGCCAGCTGCCGCACCGCAGCGCTGTTGATCCAGCCGCTGCGCGACACGGCCTCGGTGCGGGTGAGCAGCGTGTTCTGCGCCAGGCTCATGGTCGGCACCGCGCCGCGGCCCAGCCGTTCTTCGGGCACGAAGTGCAGGCCCAGGTGCCGGCGCCTGCGCGGCGAGGCCCGGGCGATGTCGGTGCCGAACAGGCTGATCGCACCGCGCTCGGCGCGCGAGTCTTCGCCCGACAGCGCGGCCATCAGCTCCTGCTGGCCGTTGCCCGAGACGCCGGCCACGCCGACGATCTCACCGGCGCGCACGTCGAAGGCGATGTCGACCAGCGTGGTGCCGAAGGGGTTCTGCTTGGCCAAGGACAGCCGCCGCACGCTCAAGGCCACCGCGCCGGGCTGGGCGGGGCGGTGGGCCAGTGCGGGCGGCTCGCTGCCGATCATCAGCTTGGACAGGCTGGCGTTGGTTTCTTGCGTGGGGTCGACTTCGCCGGTCACCTTGCCGCCGCGCAGCACCGTGCAGTGGTGGCACAGCGCGCGGATCTCGTCGAGCTTGTGGCTGATGTAGAGGATGGCGCAGCCCTTGTCCGACAGCTTGCGCAGCGTGACGAAGAGCTTGTCCACCGCCTGCGGCGTCAGCACCGAGGTGGGTTCGTCGAGGATCAGCAGCTGCGGGTGGGTGAGCAGCGCACGCACGATCTCGACGCGCTGGCGCTCGCCCACGCTCAGCGTGTGCACCGGCCGCAGCGGGTCGACCTCGAGCCCGTACTCGACCGAGACCTCGCGGATGCGGCTGATCACCTCGGCCAGCGGTTGTCCCTTGTCCAGGCCCAGCCAGACGTTCTCGGCCGCGGTCAGCGTGTCAAACAGCGAGAAGTGCTGGAACACCATCGCGATGCCCAACGCCCGGGCGATCTGCGGGTTGTTGATCTGCACCGGCCGGCCGTTCCAGAAGATCTGGCCCTCGTCGGGCCGCACCGCGCCGTAGATGATCTTCATCAGCGTGCTTTTCCCCGCACCGTTCTCCCCCAGCACGGCATGGATCTGGCCGGGCGCCACGCACAGCGATACGCGGTCGTTGGCGCGCACGGCAGGGTATTGCTTGCTGATGCCGGCGAGTTCGAGTCGGAGCATGCGGGGATGGTCTGTTGTTGAAGGTTCGGGCCCGGGGGTCATGCCCGAACATACCGGCGCACACCACCGACCCAGGCCTCGGCGAGGTTACGCTCATCACCCAGCGTGACCCAGGCGAACAAACGCTCATGCAACTCGCGGGCCAGCGCGTCGCGGCGCTGCGCCACCGGGCCCACGGCCACGTCCCACAGGCACAGGTCGGCCATGGCACCGGGCGCCAGTGTGCCGATCTCGTCGCCCAGGCGCAGCGCCATCGCCGCACCGCGCGTGGCCGCATGCAGCAGCGCCCAGGCGGTGAGGCGATGGCCGCCCAGCGCCTGCACCTTGTAGCCGTCGGCCATCGTGCGCAGCATCGACAACGAGGTGCCACCGCCGACGTCGGACGCCAGGCTGACGGGCACGCCCGCGGCCACCGCCTGCGACCAGTCGAACAGCCCGCTGCCCAGGAACAGGTTGGAGGACGGACAGAAGGCGATCTGCGCACCGGCCGCGTGCAGCACCGCCCGGTCGGCGTCGTCCAGCCAGATGCCATGCGCCAGCACGGCGCGTTCATTCAGCAGGCCATGCCGGGCGTAGACGTCGAGGTAGCTGCGCGCATCGGGGAACAGCGCGCCGATCCACGCCACCTCGGCGCGGTTCTCGGCCACATGGGTCTGCAGGTAGGTGCCCGGGTGCGCGGCCAGCAGGCGGCCGGCCATCGCCAGCTGCCCGTTGCTGCTGGTGGCGGCAAACCGCGGCGTCACCGCGTAGGCGCTGCGCCCGCGCCCGTGCCAGCGTTCGATCAGGGCCACACAGTCGCGCTCGGCCTGCACCACGTCGTCGCGCAGGTTGTCGGGCGCGTGGCGGTCCATCAGCACCTTGCCAGTGATCAGGCGCATGCCGCGCTGGCGGGCGGCGTCGAACAGGGCCTCGGCGC
>MESD01000021.1:80188-85972 GCA_001770815.1 Burkholderiales bacterium RIFCSPHIGHO2_12_FULL_69_20 | reverse complement strand
AAGGTGTAGGTGTTCAGCCAGTCGAGCAACTCGGTGCCCCAGGAGGCGATCACGTCGATCTGCGGGCAGTGCACATGCGTGTCGATGAAGCCGGGCATCAGCAGCCGGCCGCGGTGGTCCAGCTGATGCCAGTCGTCGCCCGGCGCCTCGGGCTGCACCGCCGCGATGCGGCCGTGCTCGTCGATCAGCAACCAGTGCGCCGGCCGCCAGCGCACAGCGGCGCTGTGGCGGTCGGTCAGGCCCGGGTCGCCGGTGAAGTCCAGCAGATCGGCCAGGATCGCGGTCTTCATGCCGGGACGTTCACACGGGCGAGCGTGCGCATGGCGATGGACAAGCGGCGTGGCATGACCCGGATCTTATCGAGCGCATGGCCCTGACCGGCCGCACGCAGGCGCACCGGCGGTACCCTTGCGGTCATGCGCCCCACCGCCGAACCACCGCCCGTCGTGCCCACCGCGCCCATCACCCCAAACATCACCCGGCCCATCCGCTTCGTGCACCGCGGCGCGGTCGTGGCGTTGCAGGGCCTGGAATCCACCACCTCGGTGCTGACCTGGCTGCGCGAGCACGCCCGCTGCACCGGCACCAAGGAGGGCTGCAACGAGGGCGACTGCGGCGCCTGCACCGTGCTGGTGGGCACGCTGCAACCGGGCGGCGCGGTGGCCTGGAAGCCGATCAACAGCTGCCTCCAGTTCCTGCCCACGCTGGACGGCAAGGCGCTGTTGACGGTCGAGGACCTCGGCGGCAACCACCCGGCGCAGCAGGCGATGGTGGCCCACCACGGCTCGCAATGCGGCTTCTGCACCCCCGGCTTCGTGATGTCGCTGGCGGCCTGCCGGCAGCGGCAGGGCGACGCGGTGCCCACGCGCCAGCAGATCGCCGACGCGCTGTCGGGCAACCTGTGCCGCTGCACCGGCTACCGGCCCATCCTGGACGCGGGGCAGCAGATGTTCCAGCAACCCGCGCCGGCGCTGGGCCACCCCGGCACCGCCGCCGCGCTGGCCACGCTGCAGGCCGATGCGCCGCTGCACTACGCCGCGGCCACGCCCTTCCACGCGCCGCGCACGCTGGACGACCTGGCCACGCAGATCGCCGCCAAGCCGCAGGCGCGGTTGCTGGCGGGCAGCACCGACATCGGCCTGTGGGTGAACAAGCAGTTCCGCGCGCTGGGCGAGCTGATCCACCTCGGCGAGGTGGCTGAGCTGAAGGCCATCACCGCGACCGAGGGCTGGCTGCAGATCGGTGCGGGTGCATCGCTGGAAGCCGCCTGGGCAGCGCTGGCCACCCATTGGCCGGCGGCGCGCGAGATGGGCCTGCGCTTCGCCTCGCCGTCGATCCGCGCGGCCGGCACGATGGGCGGCAACCTGGCCAACGGCTCGCCGATCGGCGACAGCGCGCCGGTGTTGATCGCGCTGGGTGCGTTGATCGTGCTGCGCCACGGCGCCCAGCAGCGCACGATGGCGCTGCAGGACTTCTACCTCGACTACATGGTGAACCAGCGCGCGCCCGGTGAGTTCGTGCAGGCAGTGCGCTTGCCGCTGCCAGCCGCCGACGAACTGCTGCGGGCCTACAAGCTGAGCAAGCGCCACGACTGCGACATCTCCGGCCTGGCCGCCGGCCTGTGGTTGAAGCGCGACGGCGACCGCGTGGCCGACGCGCGCTTCGCCTTCGGCGGCCTGGCCGGCATCGTCAAGCGCGCCGCCGGCGCCGAGGCTGCCGTGCGTGGCCAGCCGTGGACCGCGGCCACCGTGGCCGCAGCGATGGCCGCGCTGGATGCCGACTTCCAGCCGCTGAGCGACCTGCGCGCCAGCGCTGGCTACCGCCAGCGCGCCGCCCGCAACCTGCTGCAGCGCCTGTGGCTGGAGACCCGCGCCGACGCCCCTTTGCCGGCCGATCAGGTGTCGGTGTGGAGCCCACGGTGAACGCGCCACACATCCCGCAGCTCGACAGCCCGCGCGCCAACGCCGATGAGCGCATCGGCGCCAGCCGCGCGCACGAATCGGCCCACCTGCACGTGACCGGCGCCGCGCCCTACATCGATGATCTGCCCGAGCTGGCCGGCACGCTGCATGCCGCGCTGGGCCTGTCGCCGGTGGCGCATGGCCAACTGCTGGCCATCGACCTGGCCCGGCTGCGCGCCCAGCCCGGCGTGGTGGCGGTGTTCAGTGCCGCCGACATCCCGGGCCCGAACGACTGCGGGCCCATCGTGCACGACGACCCCATCCTGGCCGCTGGCACCGTGCGCCATGTCGGCCAGCCGGTGTTTGCGGTGGTGGCCCACACCCGCGAGCAGGCACGCCGCGCCGCGGCGCTGGCCAGTCAGGTGCTGCAGATTCAGCCGCTGCCGGCGGTGCTGACCGCCCTCGACGCCCATGCCCGCCAGCAGTACGTGGTGCCGCCCATGCACCTGGCCCGGGGCGATGCCGCCGCGGCGCTGGCCAGCGCGCCGCATCGGCTGCAAGGGCGCTTCTCGCTGGGCGGGCAGGAGCACTTCTACCTCGAAGGCCAGGTCAGCTACGCGATCCCGCAGGAAGACGGCGGCCTGCGGGTGTTTTGCAGCACCCAGCACCCCAGCGAGATGCAGCATGCGGTGGCCCATGCGCTGCAGCTGGCGTCGCACCGGGTGCAGGTCAGTTGCCGGCGCATGGGCGGCGGCTTCGGCGGCAAGGAGAGCCAGAGCGCGCTGTTCGCCTGCGTCGCGGCGCTGGCGGCGCAGCGCTTGCAGCGGCCGGTCAAGCTGCGGCCCGACCGCGACGACGACACTTTGATCACCGGCCGGCGCCACGGCTTCGAGTTTGCGTGGGACGTGGGCCACGACGACGAGGGCCGAATCGTCGGCGTGTCGGTCGACCTGCTGGCCAACGCCGGCCACTCGGCCGACCTGAGCGCGCCGGTGATGACCCGCGCGCTGTGCCACTTCGACAACGCCTACTGGCTGCCGCACGTGGCCATGCACGGCTATTGCTGCAGGACGAACACCCAGAGCAACACCGCCTTCCGTGGCTTCGGCGGGCCGCAGGGCGCGCTGGCCATCGAGATGATCCTCGACAGCGTGGCGCGCCGCCTCGGGCGTGATCCGCTGGCGGTGCGCCGCGTCAACTTCTACGGCACAACCAGCCACAACGTGACGCCCTACCAGCAGGTGGTGGCCGACAACATCCTGCAGCCGCTGGTCGCGCAGCTCGAAGCGCAGTGCGACTACGCTGCGCGCCGCGCCGCCATCGTCGCCTTCAACGCCGGCAGCCCGGTGCTCAAGCGCGGGCTGGCGCTGACGCCGCTGAAGTTCGGCATCTCGTTCAACGTGGCGCACTTCAACCAGGCGGGTGCGCTGGTGCATGTGTATGCCGATGGCTCGGTGCTGGTCAACCACGGCGGCACCGAGATGGGCCAGGGCCTGAACACCAAGGTGGCGCAGGTGGTGGCGCACGAACTGGGCATCGCGCTGGTGCGCGTGCGGGTGACCGCCACCGACACGCAGAAGGTGGCCAACACCTCGGCCACCGCGGCGTCCACTGGCACCGATCTCAACGGCAAAGCGGCGCAGGACGCGGCGCGCCAGGTGCGCGACCGGCTGGCCGCGTGGTGGGCTACCCAACTCGGCATCGACGCGGCTGCCGTGCGGTTGGCCGACGGGATGGCCACGGCCGGCGCGCACCAGATCCCCTTCGACACCTTGGTGCAGCAGGCCTACTTCGCCCGCGTGCAGCTGTGGAGCGACGGCTTCTACGCCACGCCCGGCCTGCACTGGGACCGCGAGCGCCTGAAGGGCAAGCCCTTCCACTACTTCGCCTACGGCGCGGCCTGCAGCGAGGTGGTGATCGACACCCTCACCGGCGAGCACCGCTTGTTGCGCGCCGATGTGCTGCACGACGTGGGCGCCTCGCTGAACCCGGCCATCGACATCGGCCAGATCGAGGGCGCCTTCATCCAGGGCCTGGGCTGGCTGACGATGGAACAACTGTGGTGGCAGCCGCTGGACGGATCAAGAAACCAGGGCAAGCTGATGACGCATGCGCCCAGCACCTACAAGATCCCCACGGCCAACGACTGCCCGCCGGTGTTCAACGTGGCCTTGTACGACGCCGCCAACCCGGCCGACACCATCCACCGCAGCAAGGCGGTGGGCGAGCCGCCGCTGCTGCTGCCGTTCTCGGTGTTGCTGGCGATCCGCGATGCGGTCTCGACGGTGGGCGGCGACCGCGTCGATCCACCGCTGCGCGCCCCGGCCACGCCCGAGGCGGTGCTCGATGCGCTGGACGCGGTGCGCACCGCGCGCTGAATGCGCGACACGCTGAAGCACCAGGCCCGGGCCTGGCTGGACAGCGGCCGGCCGGCCATGCTGGTGCAGGTGCTGGCGCACCGCGGCTCGGTGCCGCGCGAGGCCGGCACGCGCATGCTGGTGGCCGCCGACACGTTGGCCGGCACCATCGGCGGCGGGCATCTGGAGCTGCAGGCCATCACCCGCGCCCGCGGCCAGCTCGCTGCCCGCGTGGCCGAGCCGCAGGATCAGACCATCGCGCTGGGCCCCACGCTGGGTCAGTGCTGCGGCGGCACATTGACGCTGCGCACCGCGCCGCTGGATGCCGCGGCGCTGGCCGCCTGGCCCGACGAAGCGCCGCTGTTCACCCTGCAGCTCTATGGCGCCGGCCATGTGGGGCGCGCCATCGTGCGCCTGCTCGAGACCCTGCCCTGCAAGGTGCAGTGGATCGATCAGCGCGAGGATGAATTCCCCGGCCAACCCTCGGCGCCGCACATCCAGCGCCTGTGCGTCGAGCCGGTGCAGGCCGAGGTGCGGCAGGCGCCGCCCGGTGCCTGCTTCCTGGTGCTGACCCACAGCCACGACCTGGATCAGGCGATCACCGAGGCGATCCTGCGGCGCGCTGACTTCGCCTACCTCGGCCTGATCGGCTCGGCCAGCAAGCGGGCGCGCTTCCTGCAACGGTTGGCCCAACGCGGCATCGACGCGGCCACGCTGGCGCGCCTGACCTGCCCGATCGGCGTGCCCGGCATCACCGGCAAGCAGCCCGAGCTGATCGCGCTGGCGGTGGTGGCGCAGCTGCTGCAGGTGGCGGCGCCGCGCCGCGCCTGAGCGTCATTCCAGCCGCATCGGCGCCCGCTGCAGCAGCGCCCGGTGCTGTTCATGCTCGGCGTGGATCATCTGCGCCAGCTGCTCGGTGCTGCCGCCGGCGGGCAGGTTGTCGGCCGCACGCAGGTGGTCGCGCAGCGCCGGCGCATCCAGCGCCTGGTTGACCAGGGCGTTGAGCCGCCGCACCACCGCCGGTGGGCAGCCGGCGGGCGCCATCAGGCCGAACACCGAGGCCAGGTTGGCCAACGGATGCCCCAGTTCGGCCCAGGTCGGCACCTCGGGCAGGCTGGCCAGGCGCTGCGGCGCACCGACCGCCAGGGCCTTGAGCCGGCCGCTGCGGATGTACTGGCGCTGCGCCACCGCCACGTTGGTCGACAGCAGCTCGAAATGGCCCGCCAGGGCATCGGCCAGCTGCTGCCCGCCACCCTTGTACGGAACATGCGTCACCGTGCAGCCGGCCGAGTGCTGCCACCGCGCCAGCACCAGATGGCCGGTGGTGCCCGCCCCGGTGGTGGCCCAGCGCAGCCGCCCCGGCGCGCCGCAGGCCGCGGCCTGCAGATCGGCCACCGACGTGCCGGCAAAGGCCGCCGTGCCCACCAGCAGCGACGGCGTCAGCATCACGCCAGCCACTGGCGCGATGTCGTGCAGCGGCCGGTAGCGCACCTTGGCGACCTGCGGGTACAAGGTCAGCGGGCTCA